>DXBC01000045.1 GCA_019116745.1 Candidatus Lachnoclostridium stercorigallinarum | reverse complement strand
GGCGAGATCATAGAGATCCACGGGGATCAGGCTTCCATTCAGGTGTACGAGGAGACGTCGGGGCTGGGACCGGGAGAGCCGGTGGAGTCCACAGGCGTTCCCATGAGCGTGGAGCTGGGACCGGGTCTGATCGGAAGCATTTATGACGGAATCCAGAGACCCCTGGATGACATTATGAAGGTAACGGGAGGCAATCTGTTAAACAGAGGTGTGGAGGTGCCGTCTCTGAAACGCGACAGGGTATGGGATTTTCAGGCATCGGCGTCCGTCGGGGCGGCGGTGACCGGAGGCGATATTCTGGGCAGCGTCCAGGAGACAGAGGTGGTGAACCATAAGATCATGGTGCCGCCGGGGGTTTCAGGCACGCTGACTGCAATTTATCCGGGAGAGCACACGGTGACGGATACGGTGGCTGTGATCACCGACGCAAAGGGGACGGAACATCCGGTAAGCCTGATGCAGAGGTGGCCGGTGCGCCGCGGGCGTCCCTATCAGAAAAAACTGTCTCCTAAGATGCCGCTGGTGACAGGGCAGAGAGTCATCGATACCCTGTTCCCCATTGCAAAGGGAGGCGTGGCGGCGGTTCCCGGCCCCTTCGGCTCGGGAAAAACGGTGGTGCAGCATCAGCTTGCAAAATGGGCGGACGCTGACATCGTGGTATATATCGGCTGCGGTGAGCGGGGCAATGAGATGACGGATGTATTAAACGAATTTCCGGAGCTGAAGGACCCCAAGACCGGGAAGTCCCTGATGGCCAGGACGGTGCTGATCGCCAACACCTCCGATATGCCGGTGGCGGCCAGAGAGGCGTCCATTTACACAGGCATCACCATCGCGGAGTATTTCCGCGATATGGGATATTCGGTGGCCCTGATGGCCGATTCCACTTCCCGGTGGGCAGAAGCTTTAAGAGAGATGTCAGGCCGTCTGGAAGAGATGCCCGGTGAGGAAGGCTATCCGGCCTATCTGGGTTCCCGCCTGGCTCAGTTCTACGAGCGGGCCGGGAGAGTGATTTCCCTGGGCAGCGAGGGAAGAGAGGGAGCTCTCTCCGTAATCGGCGCCGTATCTCCTGCAGGAGGCGATACCTCCGAGCCGGTGACCCAGGCCACCCTGCGTATTGTAAAGGTATTCTGGAGCCTGGATTCGGATCTGGCCTACAAGCGCCATTTCCCGGCCATCAACTGGCTGACCAGCTATTCCCTCTATGTGGATACTTTGGAGAAATGGTTTAATGAACAGGTAAACGATCAATGGACCGGCCTTCGGGCGGAGATCATGCGTATGCTGCAGGAAGAGGCCGAACTGAACGAGATCGTGCAGCTTGTAGGTATGGACGCTTTGTCGGCTCCTGACCGGCTGAAGCTGGAGGCGGCCCGTTCCATCCGGGAGGACTTCCTCCATCAGAACGCGTTCCACGAGACCGATACCTATACATCTTTAAACAAACAGTACCGGATGATGGAGCTGATTCTGGACTATTATAAAAAATCAGGGAAAGCCCTGGAAAACGGCGTGCCCATTGAGCGGCTGGTGTCTCTGCCGGTAAGAGAGAACATCGGACGGTTTAAATATGTGGAGGAAGCGGATGTGGAATCCGTGTTCCAGGAGACGGAGGAGCTGCTGAAAGGCCAGCTTCGGGATGAACTGGGCAGAAAGGAGGACTTCTGATGCCAAAAGAATACAGAACCATAGAAGAGGTGGCAGGTCCTCTGATGCTGGTCCGTGGCGTGCAGAACGTCACCTATGACGAGCTTGGGGAGATTGAGCTGGCAAACGGGGAGAAGAGGCGCTGCAAGGTGCTGGAGATCGACGGAGGAAACGCTCTGGTGCAGCTGTTTGAGGCCTCTGCAGGAATCAACCTGGAATCCAGCAAGGTGCGGTTTCTGGGCCGTTCCATGGAACTGGGTGTGTCGGAGGATATGCTGAGCCGTATGTTTGACGGTCTGGGCCGGCCCATCGACGGCGGTCCGGAGATTCTGCCGGAAAAGCGGATGAATATCAACGGACTTCCCATGAATCCTGCGGCCCGAAACTATCCTCAGGAATTTATTCAGACGGGAATTTCCGCCATTGACGGGCTGAACACTCTGGTAAGAGGCCAGAAGCTGCCTATTTTTTCGGCGTCCGGTCTGCCCCACGCCAATCTGGCGGCCCAGATTGCCCGTCAGGCGAAGGTGAGGGGAACCAGCGAGCCCTTTGCCGTGGTATTTGCGGCCATGGGCATCACCTTTGAGGAGGCCAACTTCTTTATGGAGAGCTTTCGGGAAACGGGAGCCATTGACCGAAGCGTCATGTTTATCAACCTGGCCAACGACCCGGCGGTGGAGCGTATTGCCACTCCTCGAATGGCCCTGACGGCGGCGGAATACCTGGCCTTTGAGAAAAATATGCACGTTCTGGTAATCCTCACGGATATTACCAACTACGCGGACGCTCTGCGGGAGATCTCCGCGGCGAGAAAAGAGGTTCCCGGACGCCGCGGATATCCGGGATATATGTACACGGACCTGGCCTCCCTCTATGAGAGAGCCGGACGGCAGAAGGGAAAGAACGGTTCCATCACCCTGATTCCCATTCTCACCATGCCGGAGGACGACAAGACTCATCCCATTCCTGACCTGACCGGATACATCACCGAGGGACAGATCATCCTGAGCCGTGAGCTGTACCGGAAAAATGTGGCTCCGCCTATCGACGTGCTGCCGTCCCTGTCCCGTCTGAAGGATAAGGGAATCGGCGAAGGAAAGACGAGGGCGGACCACGCGGACGTGATGAACCAGCTGTTTGCCGCCTATGCCAGAGGCAAGGATGCCAAGGAGCTGATGGTGATTCTGGGTGAAGCCGCCCTGACGGATATGGATAAACTGTATGCCAAATTTGCGGATGAATTTGAAAAACAATATGTATCTCAGGGATATTATACCAATCGTGATATAGAGGAGACTATGGAGATCGGCTGGAAGCTGCTGAGAATCCTTCCCAGAAGCGAACTGAAGAGAATTAAGGATAAGTACCTGGATCAGTACTACGAAGAGAGTTAGAAAGGGAGCGGGCTGCCATGAGTACGAAACATGTAAATCCGACCCGTATGGAGCTGACCAGGCTGAAAAAGAAGCTGGTCACCGCCACGCGGGGCTATAAACTTCTGAAGGATAAGCGGGATGAGCTGATGCGGCAGTTTCTGGAGCTGGTTCGGGAAAACAAGGCGCTGCGGGAGAAGGTGGAAGCCGGGATCCGGGAGGCCAATCAGAATTTCGTGCTGGCCCGTGCCGGCATGTCCCAGGAAGCCTTAAACGTGGCTCTGATGGCGCCGAAGCAGGAGGTCTACCTGGAAGCGGAGACCAGAAACGTGATGAGCGTGGAAATTCCCGTGTTCCACAGCACTACCAGGACGCCGGATCCAAACGACATCTACTCCTACGGCTTTGCCTTTACCTCCGGGGACCTGGACGATGCAGTAAAAAAACTGGCGGATTTGCTTCCGGATCTGCTGCGGTTGGCAGAGTGCGAGAAATCCTGTCAGCTGATGGCGGCGGAGATTGAAAAGACCCGTCGGAGAGTCAACGCCCTGGAGCATGTGGTGATACCGGAGACCAGACAGAGTATTCGCTATATCACCATGAAACTGGATGAGAACGAGAGAAGCTCCCAGACCAGACTGATGAAGGTGAAAGACATGATGCTGGAGTCGGCTCACCATTACAGCGAGAAAGCGCAGGAGCGGGAGGAGGAAGCTCTGGTGCAGAGCGGCGCGGAATAGAGCTGCAGATAGGCTTGCCGCGAAAAGAAAGCCGCCGGTTTTCCGGCGGCTTTCTGTACGGGAAGGACTGAGATTCCGGGGACAGTTTTACAGCCCGTTTGTACCCTGCCTGTATCCGGCAGGATGATTTTTCCTGCGGCGCAGCTTCTCCAGATGGTGCAGAAAGTCCGTGTACACGCCGCGCCAGAGGGGATTTTCCTCCCACTCAGCCAGAATGGACAGTCTCAGGCACAGCAGAGACAGAAAATAGTTTTTGAGCATCATAGATTCTCCTTTTCCCGCGGGATGCTTTTTTTATCGATGATTGTAATTATAGTATTAAATAATATGGAAAAATATCAGAATATCCCGGAAAAATTGTAAAAATAGTATCAGGAAAAGTCTATGGAAAAAGAAATTTTAGAGGTTATGGGAGGCGGCTCAGAAGTAGTTCATTATGAACGGCCGGGACTGCCCCTTTATATTCGGACAACAGAACTTTCCCGTTTTGAAAAGGGAAAAGCGCCCTGCCACTGGCATGATGATGTGGAGTGGATACATATTCTGAAAGGCGCTATGAACTACAGCGTCAATGGAAGAAAAGTGGCGCTGAAAGAAGGGGATTCCCTTATGGTAAATGGAAGGCAGATGCATTACGGCTGGGCGGAAGGGAAGCAGGACTGCCGCTTTATCTGTATGCTGTTTCATCCCTCCCTGCTTGGAGGAAATGAACTGCTGGTGCGGGAGTATGTATTGCCGGTGCTGGAAAATCCTGAGCTGGAATACTGTTATTTTAACAGGGATCAGAGCGGGGGGCAGGAGACGGGGAATATTTTGAGGCGCGCGGCAGAGCTGAAGAGAGAAAAGAGGCTGGATTATGAGATAGAGACGGTTGGCCTGATCTATCTGCTGTGGAGCCGGATTTGCAGTGAAAAGGCGGTGGGGACAAAAGCTGTTTCTGAGGGGGAAAAAGCGGATCTGGAGGCTCAGAAGAATATGGTTTCGTTCATTTGCCGGTATTACGGAGAACCGATTTCACTGAAAGATATCGCTGCCGCAGGCCATGTGAGCCGCAGCAAGTGCTGCCGTATTTTCAGCCGGTACGCAAATCAGTCTCCTGTGGAATTTCTCAATGCTTACAGGCTGAAAGCAGGCAGAGAGATGCTGAGGCGTACCCAAAAAAGCGTGACGGAAATCGCGACAGACTGCGGTTTTAATCATCTCAGCTATTTCTCAAAGCAGTTTCGGAAATGCTTTGGCTGCACTCCCAGGGAGTACAGAAGATTGACAGAAATTTATCAAAAAACAGATGCTTTTTCAGACACGGTGTGCTATAATCAAGTTCGGCAGTGAAATACGCGCATGGATGAAAATGATAGGCCGGCGTACTGCCGGAAAATACATACACTTACAGGGGGAAACTTATGGAAGAGAAAGAAATGAAGAAACTGAACGGCTGGCAGTCCGCCTTGCTGCTGGTACTGATTATCGCATCAGTGGCGCTGTGCGTTGGGCTGAAAGTAGGAGGCCCCATGATCGGACTGTTTCTCTCGTGGCTGATTATTTACGGTTTCTGTGTTGTTTTCAAGATTGACTATAAGCAGGTAAATCAGGGAGCTTTTGAGGCTTTGAGAGTGGTGCTGCCCACCATGGCCATTCTGATGGCCATCGGTGTGATGATCGGCACATGGATGCAGTCCGGAACGATCCCTACGATCATTGTGTACGGCCTGAAAGCCATTAATCCCACGTTTCTGCTGACCTTTACGCTGCTGTTTACCGCTGTGCTGAGCATGGTGACAGGTACATCCTACGGCTCCGCGGGAAGCGCCGGAGTGGCCATGATGGCCATTGGAAATGCCATGGGATTAAATCCTGGAATGGTGGCGGGTGCTGTTATCTGCGGAGCGATGTTCGGCGATAAGCTGAGTCCGCTCTCTGATACCACGAATCTGGCGCCGGCAGTGGCAGGGGCGAAGCTGGGAGATCACGTAAAGAGCATGCTCTGGACGACAGTGCCGCCTATGCTCATCAGTATTGTGATTTTTACTGTGCTGGGATTTACTCAGACAGGAGAAGGGTATAACCCGGGAGATCTGAATCTGTATATTGATTATCTGGAAGGAAGCTTCCATATCGGTCTGGTGACGCTGATTCCGGCAGTTGTTCTGATCGCGCTTCTGCTGCTTCGGGTGGGAGCCTTTGAGGCTCTTGGAATCGGTGCGGTGGCCGGCGGAGTTATCGCCATGCTGTTTCAGGGTGAGAGCCTTCAGTCTGTATACAGCGTGGCATATAACGGATTTACCAGTGACACGGAGATTGCCGTGCTGAAAGCCATCCTTAACCGGGGCGGAATGAGCAGCATGCTTCAGTATGTGGCCATTATCACTTTTGCCGTGGGTATGGGAGGCATGCTGGATAAGCTGGGCGTGCTGGACAGAGTGCTGTCTCTTTTTACGAAGAAGATTCACAGCGACGGTTCTCTGATTCTGGTTACCATGCTGGTGGGCTATGTAACCAGTATTGTCAGCTCCTCCAGCCCTCTGTCTCATGTGCTCACGGGAAGGCTGATGCTGCCGCTGTTTAAGGAAAGACACATTGCGCCCAGAATCCTGTCCCGGTGTCTGGAGGACAGCGGGACTCTGGCCGGCCCGATGATCCCCTGGCATGGATACGGAATTTACATGGCAGGGACTCTGGGAGTGGCCTGGTCCCAGTACATCCTGTTTGTGCCCCTTTTATGGCTGACGCCTCTTTTCTCCGTCTTCTACGGATATACGGGAATTTCTATTATCCATACGAAGGACGAAAAATAACGGAGAGCTCAGGCTTTTCATTCTGGCTGATCCGGAGTATAATAGCATTCATGTAAGGAGGAGACAGAATGAATGTAATGTTAGGGATACTGATCCCCTTTGCCGGCACCGCCGCCGGGGCGGCCTGTGTGTTTTTTATGAAAGACCAGCTTCAGCCGCAGGTTCAGAAAATGCTTCTGGGCTTTGCGTCAGGAGTCATGGTGGCCGCTTCGGTCTGGTCCCTGCTGATTCCGTCTATGGATATGGCAGCAGATATGGGGAAATTTGCGTTTGTGCCGGCGGCAGCCGGGTTTCTCATGGGAATTGCCTTTCTGCTGATCATGGACCGGCTGGTGCCTCATCTTCACATGGACCATGAAGAGCCGGAGGGATTAAAGAGCAACCTGAAGAAAACTACCATGCTGGTGCTGGCGGTGACCCTTCACAACATACCGGAGGGAATGGCTGTGGGAGTGGTGTTTGCCGGCATGCTGCAGGGAAAAGAGCTTATAACGCTGACGGGAGCATTTGCCCTCTCCATTGGAATTGCCATACAGAATTTTCCGGAAGGAGCCATTATCTCCATGCCTTTAAAGAGCGAGGGACTGAGCCGGGGAAAGGCTTTCCTTTACGGTGCGGCTTCCGGTATTGTGGAGCCGCTGGGAGCCGGGCTGACGATCCTTCTGGCTTCCTATATCACGCCGGTGCTGCCGTACCTGCTGGCGTTTGCTGCCGGCGCCATGATTTATGTGGTGGTGGAAGAGCTGATTCCGGAATCGGCGGAAGGAGAACATTCCAATATCGGAACCATCGGATTTGCGGTCGGATTTGTGCTGATGATGATTCTGGACGTGGCGTTGGGCTGAAAAAAGAGCAGAGAATATCTGAAGAGGGTATTCCCTGCTCTTTTTCCATGTCTGCTCTCAGGAAAAATACTCGTGAAAAAGATTTCCCAGCTCCCTGGCTGCCTTTGACCGGTATCCTTCCGGATATACCAGGGCCAGATCCAGGTATTTTCCGTCAGGGGCGATGGAGAGGATGTTTACATCCTGAGTACTCCGGATACAGGAGCGGTAGGTAAATGCCAGCCCGATGCCTTCCTGAGCCATTGCCACTGCGAAAAAGGCGTTGATCCGGTCGTTGTATACAATCGGCGAGACACCGGCTTCCTCAAATGCCTGGCGGCTCCGGTCGCCCAGAATCGTTTCCCTGGGACTCAGGACAAACTCGTATCCGGCGGCGTCTTTCAGATCAATAAAAAGACGGTTGGGATCCGTGAGAGAACGGCGGGCTTCCGTGAGAATGGGATGGCTTTTGTGGGCCACAATGCAGATTTCATCCCGCAGAAGAAAATCGGTTTTCCCCGTCAGCTTTTTTCCGGGGAGAGCCACCAGGGCCATATCCAGGTGGCCGTCCAGAATCTTCTGCTCCAGTTCAATACTGTTTTCCTCGTGAATATTTACG
>DXBC01000044.1 GCA_019116745.1 Candidatus Lachnoclostridium stercorigallinarum | reverse complement strand
TGGAGGTAGGCTCGAAACAGTACAATGTGAAGGACTACGATGAGTGCCAGAGCGGTGTGCAGTCGGTAAACAAGATCTGTGTGCTGTGTTTTAACGGATCGGATGAACAGGAGGCAGAGGGAAGATTTCAGACATTATTTGGAGGACATGCGAAAGCGGTATGAAGAGTGACAGTCAGAACAGACAGATAAAAAGATAGCAGTCTCGGATGGGGAAATGCCGGGACTGCTTTTTTTTACTGTGAAAGCCCGGTCTCAAAGCAGAGGCGGAACGGGCTGTTTGCAGACCGGACCGTCTCTGCTTTGGAGACGCTAACCTGTATGAGCAAGAAGGCCGGCAGGCCGGATTGCGAATGCAGGTCGGATCACATGAGTGCGCAGCACGGAGCGGTCCGAGGGCTTTTATGGTTCGTGGTGTCCGCGTTAGCGGGCACGGAGGTTTGCGGGATACGCCCGGCAAGCGGCCGCCAGCTTGGGGCGGACATTTGCCGGGCAACGGACAGCGGTCAGTGCTCTCCCATAATGTAGGTGATCACGCCGCCTGCCAGGGCCAGCACCACACCCAGAATGAGGGTGCCGGCGCTTAAGGAAGAGAGCTGCCCAAAGAGGCCGGTATTATAGAAGATGGCGAATGGGGACGCCAGGATCAGTCCGAAGATGGCGCAGTAGGTCTGGACGCCGTACTGCTCAAACAGGAAAGTGATCAGCTTGGCGATGAGGAAGATTCCCAGGAGTACTCCGATGCCGAAGGGAACCAGAACCAGACAAAGGTGAAGCATGGCTGTAATGTCAAAAGCCTGCAGTGCGTCGAAAAAGCTTTTCAGACTGTTGATAATGCCGTAGTAATAACCCAGGATCATGAGAACCAGGGAGCCGGACACGCCGGGAACTACCATGGTGGCTGCAGCGATGACGCCGACCAGGAAAAGAATTACCATGGTGACTGGCGTGGGATCGATGGTGGACATGACGTCTCCTCCCGCGTTGAGAAGGGGCATTCCCACCGCCACCAGAAAGAGGATGACGAAGGCCAGAACTCCGGAAATGCCCACGCCCTCCCGTTCATCCCGCTTTTCCTTCCAGGAGCGGTAAAGCACGGGGATTCCGCCGAAAATCAGTCCCACGAATGTCATGCAGGTTACATAGGTGTGATAGCTGAGCAGGTATTCGATGGCGTAGGTAAATCCCACGATTCCCAGAGCGCATCCCAAAAGGATGGGAAGCAGGGTGAGAAGGCTCTTTTTAAAGTCCTTGAACAGGTTGGAAACAGAGCCGATGATTTTGTCGTAAAGACCAAGGGACAGGGCCATGGTGCCTCCTGATACGCCGGGGATCACATTGGCGATGCCGATGATCATGCCTTTGATAATATCAAGAATAAATGTCATTTGCGCCACCTCATTTGTCAGATTGTAATCAGTTCATAGTCCATGGTACCCAGTCCTAGATATTCTGCGTGCTCCAGACAGCTTCTCCAGTTGGTGGTGGGATGAACGTCAGTGAAATGGTCGTGGTGGCGGTGCTCCACCTCGTCCAGCAGGCTGCCCTTTAAGGGGGTCTGGGCATTGACGGCGTCGGCGCAGGCCATATCCAGGGCTACCGGGTCGAAGGAGGCAAACATTCCCACATCCGGAACGATGGGAACATCGTTTTCCGCATGACAGTCACAGTAGGGAGAGACGTCCATGACCAGACTTACGTGGAAGTGGGGTCTGCCGTGAAGGACGGCCCAGCTGTACTCCGCCATTTTTCTGTTTAAAATATCGTTGGACTCGTCGCTGGGAGAGGAGACGGCATCCATGGGACAGGCTCCGATGCATCGGCCGCAGCCCACGCACCGGCTGTGGTCGATGGAGGCCTTCCGGTTTTCAATGGTGATGGCGCTGTGAGCACAGTTTTTCTGGCAGAAGCCGCAGCCTACGCACTTCTCCTGATTTACGTAGGGCTTTCCGGCGCTGTGCATCTCCATTTTTCCGGCTCTGGAGCCGCAGCCCATGCCGATATTTTTCAGGGCGCCCCCAAAGCCGGTGGCCTCATGGCCCTTGAAGTGGTTCAGGGAGATAAAAATGTCCGCGTCCATGATGGCCCGTCCGATTTTGGCTTCTTTCACGTACTGGCCGTTTTCCACAGGAACCAGGGTCTCATCTGTTCCCTTTAAACCGTCGCCGATAATGACGTGGCAGCCGGTGGAGAAGGGGGAGTAGCCGTTTGTGTAGGCTGCGTCCAGATGATCCAGGGCATTTTTGCGGCCGCCCACGTAGAGAGTATTGCAGTCTGTGAGAAAGACCTTTCCGCCCTGTTCCCGGATCAGGTCAGCCAGAACTTTTGCGTAATTGGGGCGGAGAAAAGCCAGGTTTCCCGGCTCTCCAAAGTGAATTTTGATGGCCGCATAGCGGTCTTTAAACTGGATCTGTTCCAGCATGCCTGCGGTTTTCACCAGCCGTGCAAGCTTTTGAAGCTGGTTTTCCTGCAGAGTTGTTCTGAAATTGGTAAAATATACTTTTGATTTTGCCATGGTATTCCCTCCTGAGAAGTAATCCGGCAAAAGGCCGGAGATCTGTGAATTCCGGCCCGAAGCGGCAGATACCCGGCCGGAAGACACTTTATATACTATAACCGATTCCCGGGATTCCTTCAACGGGAACTTGAAAGAACTGGTTGCCCGGCCGGGGAAAAGCGTGTATAATTTCTTGTTATTACGGAAAAGGAGAGTGAACTATGGCAAAAAAGATGAAAGGGCTGCTGCGGATTATTTTTGGCCGGACCACCTTTGCTGCGCTGGCTCTGGCGGTTCAGATCGGCGTGCTGGCCTGGTGCTTTTTGTTTTTCATGGAACACATCATTTACATATTCGGCCTGTACGTCCTTCTCAGCACTGCGGTGGTTCTCTATATTCTGAATAAAAGAGGAACTCCGGAATACAAAACAGCCTGGATTATTCCCGTCCTGGTGATGCCGGTGTTCGGGGCGCTGCTCTATCTTTTTGTGGAGCTGCAGCTGCCTACCCGCTGGATGGCCGGCCGTGTCAGACAGCTGTCGGAGGAGACCAGGCCGTATCTGGCTCAGGATCCGGAGGCGGAGAAGGCCTGCAGCGGCGGCAATCCGTCAGAGGGAGGGCTGTCCCGGTATATGAATCGGTGGGGAGGCTATCCCGTTTACCAGAATACATCCGTCACCTATTTTCCTCTGGGGGACGATCAGTTTCCGGAGCTTTTGCGGCAGCTGGAAGGTGCCAGGCATTTTATTTTTCTGGAGTATTTTATTGTGGAGCATGGAATCATGTGGGATTCCATTCTGGAAATTCTGGAGAAAAAGGCGAAGGAGGGAGTGGAAGTCCGCTTTATGTATGACGGCATGGGCTGTCTGACCCTGCTTCCCCACCGGTATCCGGAGGAAATCCGGGAAAAAGGGATCCAATGCAAAATCTTTTCCCGGGTGCGGCCGGTGCTCTCCACTTATCAGAACAATCGGGATCACAGAAAGATTGCGGTAATCGACGGCCACACGGCCTTTACGGGAGGTACCAATCTGGCGGATGAGTACATCAATCAGAAGGTCCGGTTCGGCCACTGGAAGGATACGGCCGTGATGTTAAAGGGAGACGGGGTAAAAAGCTTTACCATGATGTTTCTTCAGAACTGGAACATCACGGAGACGGGGCGGGAGGACTTTGAAAAGTATCTGAAGCCCCATGAAGATTTCTGTCCTGTGCCCGCTCCGAAGAAAGGGTATGTGATGCCCTACGGGGACAGCCCTCTGGATGAGGAGAATGTGGGAAAACAGGTGTATGTGGACATTCTCTACCAGGCCAGACGGTATGTCCACATGATGACACCTTACCTGATCCTGGATCAGGATATGATGTCGGCTCTCACTTATGCAGCGAAACGGGGAGTAGAGACCATCATCATCATGCCCCACATTCCGGACAAGGTCTACGCCTATCTGCTGGCCCGCTCCTACTATGAGGAGCTTTTGCTGGCCGGTGTGAAAATCTATGAGTACACGCCGGGATTTGTTCACGCGAAGGTGTATGTCAGCGATGATGACCGGGCGGTGGTGGGAACCATCAATATGGATTACAGGAGCCTGTTCCTGCACTTTGAATGCGCCGCGTATTTCTGTGAGAATCCGACGGTGGGCGATGTGGAAAGAGATTTCCAGGAAACGCTGAAAAAATGCCAGGAGGTGACTCTGGAGGACTGCCGGAACTATCCGGCCCACAAAAGACTGGCGGGAAGCCTGCTGAAGCTGTTTGCGCCGCTGATGTAAGAAAGTGTATTTTCTGTCTTCAGAACACAGAAAATACACAATTTCCTGATAAAGTCAGAACGTGTATCTGAAATAAAACTGAAAAAGAGAGGAGCAGACAGATGAAAGAACGAATTCTGGCATTTTCCCTGGCAGCCGTGTCCGCAGTTCTGGCGGCGGCACCGGCGGAGGCCCTGGCGGCATCGTCGTCATCCACAGATTTTGAACTGCGGAGAAAGGTCATAGGAATTTCCGGAATCATGGATATTACAGGGGTGTATCAGCCTGTCACCAGGGCCCAGTTTGCCCAGATGCTGGTAAACGCCTCCCAGTACCGCAACACTACGTCGGACCGGAGCACGGTTTCTGTGTTTGCAGATGTGCCGAAGGACAATATGTATGCCTCATACATCAGGACCGCCGCCACCAACGAATGGATGACCGGATACCTGGGAGGTGTGTTCCGCCCGGACCAGTACGTCACCCTCCAGGAGGCAGCCAGGGGAGTTCTGGCCCTTTTGGGATATACCAGCGAGGATTTTACGGGAGATCAGATGGGCGGCAGGATGAGTATGTTTGAATACCTGGATTTAAACGATGAGATCGGAAAGAACGCGTCCGATACCCTGACAAAGGAGGACTGCATCAACCTGTTTTACAACCTGTTAAAGGCGGAGCCAAAGGACGGAAACGGCATTTACGGCGCCATTCTAGGCTGTGAGCTCACTTCAGACGGGGAGATCAATCCTCTGGCTATGGCGGACAACAGCCTGAAGGGGCCGGAGGTGTATACCAGCTGGAGCCGTTTTTCAGAGAGCATGCCCTTTGGGGTGAACGATGGAAATTATTTTGTAAACGGAACGGCAGTGGATATGGAGCTGTTTAAGTCCTATTTAAACAGCGGCTATCTGGTGGTTTACTATAATCCCGGGGCAAAGACTGTGTGGGCTTACAGCGAAAATGCGGACGGGGATTCGGACCGAAACGTGGTCAACGGCCATATCACGCATATTTACTATAATTCCAGCGATGTGATGACGCCTACGGAGATCGAGATGGACGACGGAAACCGCTACCGCCTGGACAGCTCGGAGATGCAGTTTGCCTTCTCCATGTACGGAACCCTGGAAGTGGGGGACCGGATCACCCTGATTTACAGCACGTCCACAGACGGAAACGGCGAAGAAACCTACACTGTGATGGATTACGTGGACGAGGATGTATACTGACTATGAACATACATAATATTGAGGGAGCAGGAATATGAAAAAAAGTGGAAAGAAGCCGTGGTCCGGAAAGCTGACGAAAAGGCGGGTGATTATAGGTGCTGCGGCTGTAATAGCGCTCATTGCCGTGGTTTCCCGCATGACGGGAGGCAGCAGGGAAACGGCGGGAGATCCTGCGCAGGAACAGAAAACCGCCGTGGTCCAGAGACAGGATATTACCTCCACTCTGTCAGCCTCCGGAAGTCTGGAGGCAAAGGATTCTTACAATATCACTTCTCTGGTGGAGGGAGAGGTGCTGACGGCAGACTTTGAAGAGGGAGATCAGGTGACAGAAGGGCAGGTGCTCTACCAGATCGACAGCTCCTCCATGCAGTCTCAGCTCACCTCGGCCCAGAACAGCCTGCAGCGGGCCCAGGACAATCTGGCGGACGCCCAGGCAGACTACAGCGAAGCCCAGGCAAAATTTTCCGGAAACACCTACAAGTCCACCAGGTCCGGCTATATCCGGACCCTTTACATCCATGTAGGAGATCGGGTCAGCGGCCAGACCACAGTGGCGGATGTTTACAATGACAAGGTGATGAAGCTGAAGGTGCCATTTCTTTCCGGGGATGCGGCTGCCATCGCTCCGGGAACCCAGTGCGCCGTGACTCTGACAGATACGGGGGAGACGATCACCGGCACGGTGACCTCCGTCTCCAATATGGATGAGACCATCACCGGCGGGCGGATTGTCCGCTACGTTCACGTGGAAGTGGAAAATCCCGGAGGCCTCACCACCTCCCACATGGCGGTGGTGACGGTGGGGGACCTGACCTGCGTGGAGGAGGGGACCTTTGAGCCGTCGGTGGAGACTACCATGACGGCGGAGGATCTGGATTCCACGGTGGAGATCGAATCTCTCCTGGTGTCGGAGGGAGATTATGTGACAGAGGGGACGCCTCTCTTTACCATGACTGCCAGATCTGCGGAACGGATGATGAGAAGCTACGAAAGCAGTCTGGATTCGGCCGAACAGCAGGTGGAAAGCGCCCAGAACAGCATTGAGACCACCCAGGACAATTACGATAATTATACCATCACCGCCCCCATTTCCGGCCAGGTGATCACGAAAAATGTAAATGCCGGCGAAACCATCACCAGAGACTCCAATGCGGAGGCGACCCTGGCTGTGATCTACGATCTGTCAGCCCTGACTTTTGAGATGTCCATTGATGAGATGGATATTCAGAGCGTGGAGGTGGGACAGAAGGTGCAGGTGGCGGCGGATGCTTTTGAGGGTCAGACCTTTACAGGTACGGTGACCAATGTGAGCATCAGCGGCTCCTATTCCAACGGCGTCACCAATTATCCTGTGACGGTGACTCTGGATGACGCGGGAGATCTGATCCCGGGAATGAATGTGACGGGAACTATTCTGCTGGATCAGGTGAGCGATGTGCTGGCCATTCCGGCGGACTCCCTCATGCGGGGCAACCGGGTGTATGTGAAAGACGCCTCTGCTGCGGAGGAGCCGGGAGTGCCGGCGGGATTCCGCTCCATGGAGGTGGAGACCGGCCTGATCAGCGACGAGTATGTGGAGATCCGAAGCGGTCTCTCCGAGGGAGATGAGGTTTATGTGGACGAATCTTCCAGAGACAGCGGATTTACCATGATGATGCCCATGGGAGGACCTCCCGGGGGCATGGGCGGCGGCCCCAGAAGATAGGGGGGATGGCTGTGAGCGAACCGCTGATTGAACTGAAAGATATTTATAAAATCTATCGTATGGGCGACGAGGAGGTGCACGCCAACGACGGCATTACCCTCACCATCTGCAAGGGAGAATTTGTGGCCATTGTGGGGAAGTCAGGAAGCGGAAAATCCACCCTGATGAATATTATCGGGGCTCTGGATGTGCCTACGTCCGGCAGTTATTATCTGGGCGGCGAGGATGTGAGCGATATGACCGACGACCAGCTGGCGGACATCCGCAACCGGATGATCGGCTTTATTTTCCAGCAGTACAATCTGCTGCCGAAGCTGAATCTGCTGGAAAATGTGGAGCTGCCCCTTCTCTATGCCGGAGTGGGCCGGGAGGAGCGCAGAGAGCGGGCCATGGCCTCCCTGGAGCGGGTGGGACTGAAGGAAAAATGGAAAAATATGCCCAATCAGCTCTCCGGCGGCCAGCAGCAGAGAGTTTCCATCGCCAGGGCCCTGGCGGGAGACCCGTCCCTGATTCTGGCCGATGAGCCCACAGGAGCCCTGGACTCCCGCACCAGCAGGGAGGTTCTGGACTTTCTGAAGAGATTGAACGAAGAGGGAAACACCATTGTGATGATCACCCATGACAATTCCATCGCTGTGGAGGCAAAACGGGTGGTGAGGATTCACGATGGAAAAATCAATTTTGACGGAGATGTAAACGACTATGCTGCAATCATTTAAAATGGCCATCAAGAGCATTCTGGGAAATAAAATGCGCTCCTTTCTCACCATGCTGGGAATCATCATCGGCGTGGCTTCGGTGATTATTCTGGTGAGCATTGTCAATGGATATATGTCCACGGTGGTGGACAGTTTTGCCAGCATGGGCGTCAATCAGATTTCCGTGAACGTGATCAACCTCCCCTCCCGCTCCCTGGACGCGGACGACGTCTACGGCTTTTTTGAGGAGAACCGGGATCTGTACGGGCAGATGACGCCGGTGGTAAATGTCTCCGCGGTGGTAAAGCACGGAAACGATTCCCTGGACGCTACCAATGTGGGAGGCTACAGTGAAGATTATCTGGATATCCGGGGTTATGAGCTGGCGGCGGGCAGAAACCTTCAGTACTCTGACATGATTTCCCGCCAGAAGGTGTGTGTGGCCGGCTACTATGTGGCAAACGAGCTGTTCGGCGGCCCGGAAAAGGCTCTGGGCCAGACCTTAAAGATCAGCGGAGACGCCTACAAGATCATAGGAGTGGCGGAGCAGCAGGACGAGGAGGAACTGGAAGAAGGAGGATCTGACGACTTTATCTGGATTCCCTATGTCACTGCCACAAAGCTCACCAGAAACGGCTCCATCAGCAGCTATATTTTCACCTCCAACTCGGTGGACGACACCGACCGGTGCCGCAGCCAGCTGGAGAGCTTTCTGTATGAGACCTTTCAGAATGAGGATTTGTACAATGTAAATGCCAACAGCGAGCTTCTGGACACCTTAAATGAGCAGATCGGAATGATGTCGGGAATGCTGGGGGGAATCGCCGGCATCTCCCTGCTGGTGGCAGGAGTGGGCGTCATGAACATTATGCTGGTGTCGGTGACGGAGAGAACCAGGGAGATCGGCATCCGCAAGGCTCTGGGAGCAAAGCGGAGCGTGATCATGCAGCAGTTTGTGATTGAGGCTGCGGTGACCAGCTCCATCGGGGGAATTATCGGCATTGTGATCGGCTCCGTGGCTGCGGTGGCCCTGGGAAATGCCATGGGCATTGAGTCGCCGCCCACGGTGGGAGCGATACTGATCTCGTTTTCCGTGTCTGTGGGAATCGGCCTGCTCTTTGGCTATATGCCGGCCAGCCGGGCCGCAAAGCTCAATCCCATTGACGCCCTGAGGAGCGAATAACAGACAGGCCGCGGGAAGAACCCGTCATGAGCGCGGAATCCCCGGCCTTCATTTTTGCCGGAAAAACCGGCTGCAGGAGGAAAAGGAAATGAAAGTAATCGATATGCACTGCGATACCATCGGAGAGCTCTATGAGGCGGAGCAGAGAGGCGAAAGCGGTTCGCTTCTGGAAAACGGCCTTCACCTGGACTTAAAGAAGATGGAAAAAGGAGACTATTTTCTTCAGAATTTCGCACTGTTTGTGGATCTGGGAACCACAGAGGAGCCCTTTAAAACCTGTGTGTCCATGGCAGATCTGTTTTACCGGGAGATGGAAAAAAATCGGGATCGGATCCGGCCTGTGACTACCTGGAAGGAGATCGAGGATAACTGGAGAGCGGGAAGGATGTCCGCCCTGCTGACTCTGGAGGAGGGAGAGGTGTGCGAAGGCAATCCCGCTTTTCTGCGTACTCTCTACCGTCTGGGTGCCAGAATGATGACTTTTACCTGGAATTACGAAAACAGTCTGGCCTTTCCCGGAAAAGGGGGAGGAGTGCCGGAGACGGAGCGGGGCTTAAAGCCGCTGGGATATGAGATTTTAGAGGAAATGGAGTCCCTGGGTATGATTGCGGATGTGTCCCATCTGTCTGACGCGGGGATTCTGGATGTGCTGAAAGCGGCTAAAAAGCCTTTTGTGGCCTCCCATTCCGACGCCAGGAGTCTGGCTTCCCATTCCCGCAATCTGACGGACGAAATGATCCGGGGAATCGGGGAAAAGGGAGGAGTGATCGGGGTCAATTACTGCTGTGATTTCCTGGAAGATATTCCCGCAGGCGGGCGGAGAGTGAGCCGGATTTCCAGCATCATCGCCCACATGAAACATCTGAAGAAAGTGGGTGGAATCGGCTGCATCGGCCTGGGGTCCGACTTTGACGGGATCACCGGGGAGCTGGAGCTGGAGACGGCGGCGGCTCTGCCCAGGCTGGCGGAGGCCATGGAGGACGCCGGCTTTACCGCTTCGGAGACGGAAGCGGTATTTTATGGAAACGTGCTGCGCCTGTATCGGGAGCTTCTGTGAGAAGAATGTTTACTTGAGCGGGCGGATGTGCTATATTATACTCAGAAGGGGGATGGGGAACGGCTGAGAAACCGGCCCCATCTTACTGATTATAACGGAAACCGGGGAGGCGCCAGGAGCGCTCTCCCCAGGAGTTTCCGGCATTTCAGGAGGTTTTCATATGGCAGACAAGGGGAGAGTGGTGATCACCATAGACCGCCAGTACGGCAGCGGAGGAAGGATCACCAGCAAAAAGCTGGCAGAGGAATTGGGGATTCCGTTTTACGATGAGGAAATTCTGAAAATGACGTCGGAGGTAAGCGCCATCGGGGAGCAGTATTTCCGGCTGGCGGATGAGAAGGCGGGAAACAATCTGCTCTACCGCATTGTGGGCGGGGTGAGGGACAGCCTTGGGGCGCCCAGCTCCAAAAAGCTGACGTCCAAAGAGAATCTGTTCCGTTTTCAGTCGGAGGTGATCCGCAAGCTGGCCAGAGAGCAGTCCTGCATCATCGTAGGGCGCTGCGCCGACTATGTTCTGGAGTCGGAGCCGGATGTGGACGTGGTAAAGCTGTTTGTCTATGCGGATATGCCTACCAGGATCCGGCGGGTGATGGAAGTAGACGGCGTTCTGGATAAGGACGAAGCTGTAAAGAAGATTAAGCGGATTGACCGGGAGCGCCGGGAATACTATAAATATTTCACCGGAAGAGAGTGGGGAGACATGACCCTTTACGACCTCCCCATCAATGCCACCAACCTGACCCTGGATCAGCTGGCGGAACTGGTGAAGTTTTACATGCGGCTGCGGGGCTTTCAGATCTCGTAGAAATTTTGGAGAAAAGACCATATGTCAGATACAAACAATAATCTGGATTATAAGGAGGCCCTGAAAAAGGCCAGAAAAAAACGAAACAAGAACAGGTATCAGCAGTATGTCATGATTGGCGGCGGAGTGCTTATTGTGGTTCTGCTGGTGATCGCGGTGATCCTGTCCGGAGACCGGCCGGCGTCCAATGACGGAGCTTCCGGGGAGAGCGGCAGCGCTCCTGCGGAGGAGACCACCCTTTCACCGGAACAGGCGGAAGAGCAGGAGCGCCTTGCGGCGGTGGATGAAGTGGTGAGCTCTTATGGAAATCTGGGAGTGATACAGGTTTCCGGATATCTGAATGTCCGGGAGACGCCGGCCACAGACGGAACCATTATCGGAACGATTATGGGAGGAGGCGGCTGCGATATTCTGGACACCACGGAGGATGGAAGCTGGCACCACATCTCTTCCGGCGGCTTTGAGGGCTATGTGAGCAGTCAGTATGTGCTCACCGGGGAGGCGGCCAGGGCCGCGGTAGCGGACAATGTGAAAAAGATGGCTGTGATCACCACAGACAGCCTGAGAGTGCGGTCTGAGCCGGTGTTTGAGGGCTCCGATAATGTGGTGGGAGCCGTGGCCAGGGATGAGCGCTATGAGATTCTCTCCGAGGGAGACGGATGGGTGGAGATTGAGCAGGGCTATATTTCCACCAGCGACGGCAACGCGGAAGTCCGCTACTGTCTCAATGAGGCGAGAAAGCTGGATATGAGGACCATGGCGGTGAACCAGTACAGCAACCTGCTGGTATCCAAAGTAAATAATTATCTGAATGTGAGATCTTCACCCACTCAGGACGAAGGGATGGGGAATGTGATCGGCAAGCTGCCCAGCCGGGCAGCTGCCGAGATTCTGGAGACATCGGAGGACGGGCAGTGGTATAAGATTAAATCGGGAAATATCACAGGCTATGTCAGCGCCGATCCCCAGTATATTGCCACAGGTCAGGAGGCCAGGGATCTGGCTCTGCAGGAGGCGGCCCTGATGGCGGTGGTGAAGGTAGACGGACTGCGGGTCCGCACCGAGCCGTCCACAGAGAGCAAGATCTGGACTCAGCTCTCCATGGAGGAAAAATATCCGGTTATTGACCAGCTGGACGGTTGGGTGCAGATTGAGCTGGATACGGGAGAAGATACGGACAATGCCTATATCTCCACCCGGGACAACAACGTGGAGGTGCGTTATGCCCTGCCGGAGGCTATCAAGTTCTCGCCTCTGGAGGAACAGGCCAATGCGGAGATGTCCAGACGGACTCAGATCGTCAACTATGCTCTGCAGTTTGTGGGCAACCCCTACGTATGGGGCGGAACCAGCCTGACAAACGGGGCGGACTGCTCCGGCTTTACCATGAAGGTAATGGAGCATTTCGGCATTTCTCTGCCCCACTACTCCGGTTCTCAGGCAAAGATGGGACGGGCAGTGTCCTCCAGTGAGATGCGTCCCGGTGACCTGATTTTCTACGCCAACAGCAGCGGCACCGTAAACCATGTGGCCATGTATATCGGAAACGGACAGATTGTTCACGCGGCCAGCCGCAGAAGCGGAATCCGGATTTCCACCTGGAATTACCGGCAGCCGAAGACCATCCGCAACGTGATCGATTAACTGCCGGACGGAATAAAAAGCTCTTTTCCGCATATCCTAATCACAGCGGGAAAAGGGGACATCCCCTGCTTCCCCTCAGGATATGTGCGGAAGGAGCTTTTTTGTGTATGAGCGACAAGAAAAAAGAAAAGGCAAAAAACGGCGGAAAAGATATGGACCGGGAAAAAGTCCGGAAGGAGGTGGAGGAGAAGGAGGACGCCAGACTGGAGGAATACGGTCAGATGACCCTGAACGGAAACGGAGGGAAGAGAAATATCTATCTTCTTTCCATCATCGGTGAGGTGGAAGGCCATGAGAACCTGCCGGGAAGCAGCAAGGCCACCAAGTATGACCATGTGCTGCCGAAGCTGGCCCAGCTGGAGGACGATGATCAGGTGGAGGGGCTGCTGGTGCTGTTAAACACATCAGGAGGAGATGTGGACGCCGGGCTGGCCATCGCTGAGATGATCGCCTCCCTGTCCATGCCCACCGTCTCCCTGGTGCTGGGAGGGAGCCATTCCATCGGCGTGCCCCTGGCGGTGTCGGCGGACTATTCCTTTATCGTCCCCACGGGGACCATGATGGTCCATCCTGTGCGGATGACGGGGATGGTGATCGGCACGGAGAGAACTTATGAATATTTTGAGATGATCCAGGAGAGGATCCTGAACTTTGTATCAGGACACGCAAAAATCGCCCACGATCAGCTGAAACGGCTGATGCACAGTACGGAAATGCTCACCAGAGACTTAGGAACGGTGCTGGTGGGAGAGGAGGCGGTGAGGGAAGGTCTGATCGACGAAGTAGGAGGAATCCGGGAGGCTCTTCAGAAGCTGTACGCCATGGTGGACAGCAAAAAAAAGTGATACGGTTGCAATTTTTTCCGATTTTTTGTATACTGAATGAAACGGGCAGCGAAGCTCCGGCAGGCCTAGGCCGCCGGGCTTTGCTGATGTTAGGAGGCATAATTTAGTGGCACAGGCGAAGAAGACGACAAAGACATCTACCGCGAAGGCAAAGACGAAGCGGGGGCCGGGAAGGCCGCCGAAAAAGAAGGAGCCGGAGAGACCGGAGTTTTTAAGGTCTGAAATGGTGATCATCGGGACCTTTGCCCTGGCGGTTTTGTTATTTTTGAGCAATTTCCGCCTCTGCGGCGTGGTGGGGGATTTTCTGCGCAGCCTTCAGCTGGGGCTGTTCGGAATGATCGGATACATCCTTCCCCTGGCGCTGTTTGTGGGTGTTTGTTTTTACTTTTCCAACAGAGGAAACCCGGTGGCGGTGATCAAGCTGGGGGCGCTGACCGCGGCGGCCCTGGTTTTGTGCGCTCTGGGGGAGGCTCTGTTTGGGGATCCTTTTCAGGCAGGAATGAAGCTGACGGATTTTTACCGCAGTTCCTCGGCGACGGGCCTGGGAGGCGGAATCGTGGGAGGGGCTATCAGCTACGGCCTTTACTGCCTGGTGGGAAAAGTAGGCACCTATCTGATTCTTCTGGTGCTTCTAGCCGTTTCCCTGGTTCTGATTACGGAACGGTCTCTGGTATCCTTTGTGAAACGGGGCGGTGCGACGGCAGCCCGGTATGCGAAGGAGGACATGGACCGGAGAAAAGAAGTGTGGGCGGAACGTCAGGAGGAGAAACGCCGGCTGAGAGAGGAGAAGGTAGTCCGCGGAGTGGATCTGGACGCCACAAAGCTGGGGGACGGACTGCCGGAGGAGGATGAAGACCTGACCGGCCTGGCGGAGGCCATTGAACGGGGCGGAACAGGAGAAAGATCCGTTTCGGGAGCCGGAAATTCCGGAGCAGAGGCCCAGGATTCCGGAATCAGGGCGCAAGCACCGGAAAAACCGGCAAACCGGGACGATGTGTTTACCGGCACCATCGCCTTTCCCCACTCTGAGGACGGAGTGGAAGAATCTCCTTTTGGGGAGGAAGAACTGTCAGCTGTCCGCCGTGCGGTGCGGGGGACAGCTGAGCCGGAGGAGACCGTCTATTTAAAGAAGGATACCAGGACTCTCAGGGAGATGAATCTGGTGGAGGAGGATTTCAGCAGAAGTTCTCAGATGCCTGAGGAGGATGAGGTTCCGTGGGAGGAGTTTCCGGAGAAGGACAGTCAGACTCAGGAGCAGAAGGCAGATCCTCTGAAAGAAGAAGCCTGGCCGGAGACGGATGACGGCACCTTTGAGGATGGATTCTATCCCGGACCTTCCCAGGCGGGGACGGCTGCTGAAGCGGATGAGGCGGACAGCTTTGCGGCTTCCATGGATGGCGGAGCATTTACCTCGCCGGAGGGAGAGCGGCGGGTGGTCACCGCCACCGGGAAAGTGATTGAGACAGAGACGGAACTTCTGAAAAAACGGGTGGAAAAGAAGCGGGCCGAGGCGGCGGAGGCTGCTGCCGGGACCGGAAGCGCGGAAAGCGTCAGCGCGGAGATCGCCAAAAAGGAAGCCGCGGTGAAAAAGGAATACATATTCCCATCTCTGGAGCTTTTGAAAAAACCGCCGAGAAGTTCGGCGTTCTCAGAGAATGAGTACAAGGAGACTGCAGTGAAGCTGCAGCAGACCCTGCGCAATTTCGGCGTGGGAGTGACGGTGACCAATATCAGCTGCGGCCCGTCGGTGACCAGATATGAGCTCCATCCGGAACAGGGAGTGAAGGTGAGCAAGATCGTGGGCCTGGCAGACGATATCAAGCTGAGCCTGGCCGCTGCGGACATCCGCATTGAGGCGCCGATTCCCGGCAAGTCAGCAGTGGGAATCGAGGTGCCCAACAAGGAGAACAACACCGTCTATTTAAGGGAGATTCTGGAGTCGGAGAGCTTCCGAAAGCACAAGTCCAGCCTGGCCTTTGCAGTGGGAAAGGATATCGGCGGACAGGTGGTGGTGGCAGATATCGCGAAAATGCCCCACCTGCTCATTGCCGGAGCCACCGGGTCGGGAAAATCCGTGTGCATCAACACCCTGATCATGAGTGTGATCTACAAATCCAGCCCGGAGGATGTGAAGCTGATTATGGTGGACCCGAAGGTGGTGGAGCTGAGCGTCTACAACGGCATTCCCCATCTTCTCATTCCGGTTGTGACAGATCCCAAAAAGGCATCGGGGGCCTTAAACTGGGCAGTGGCGGAGATGATGGACCGCTACGAGAAATTTGCGAAGTTTAACGTCAGGGATTTAAAGGGATACAATGAAAAAGTAGCCCGGACCGAGGATATTGAGGACGAGAACAAGCCGAAGAAGCTGCCTCAGATCGTCATTATCATCGACGAGCTGGCAGATCTGATGATGGTGGCCCCGGGAGAGGTGGAGGACGCCATCTGCCGCCTGGCCCAGCTGGCCAGGGCGGCGGGCATCCATCTGGTGATCGCCACCCAGCGGCCGTCAGTAAACGTCATCACCGGTCTGATCAAGGCCAACGTGCCGTCCAGAATCGCCTTTTCCGTATCGTCGGGAGTGGATTCCAGAACCATCATCGACATGAACGGGGCGGAGAAGCTGCTGGGCAAGGGCGATATGCTGTTTTACCCCGCCGGCTTCCCCAAGCCTCAGCGGGTGCAGGGGGCTTTTGTGTCCGACGAGGAAGTGCAGCAGGTAGTGGATTTCCTATCCCAGCAGGGGATGACCACAGAGTACAGCGAGGAGATTGTCAGTCAGATCGCCACCGCTTCTGCGGCCCAGGTGCCGGGAGGAGAGTCCGGCCGGGATGAGTATTTCATTCAGGCGGGCCGGTTTATTCTGGAAAAAGAGAAGGCGTCCATCGGCATGCTTCAGCGCATGTTCAAAATCGGCTTTAACCGGGCGGCCAGGATCATGGATCAGCTGGCAGAGGCCGGGGTGGTCGGCGAGGAGGAAGGGACAAAACCGAGAAAGATTCTGATGACCAGGGAAGAATTTGAAGAAAAATTCGGAGATGGCCAGCAGTCTTAGATACATGGAGGAACCATATTCACAAGGAGGTAAAAGCAGGGATGAAAACAGATATTCAGATCGCTCAGGAGGCAACGATGCTGCCCATCAGAGAGGTGGCGGCGGCTTACGGGATCGGAGAGGACGACCTGGAGCTTTACGGAAAGTACAAGGCCAAAATCACCGATGAGCTGTGGAATGAGGTAAAGGACCGGAAGGACGGGAAACTGGTGCTGGTGACAGCCATCAACCCCACCCCGGCGGGAGAGGGAAAAACCACCACCAGCGTAGGACTGGGAGACGCCCTGACCAGACTGGGGAAAAAGACCATGATTGCCCTGAGGGAACCGTCTTTGGGCCCCTGCTTCGGCATTAAGGGCGGAGCGGCCGGCGGCGGCTACGCCCAGGTGGTGCCTATGGAAGATCTGAACCTCCATTTCACAGGAGATTTCCATGCCATTACCTCTGCCAACAACCTGCTGGCCGCTCTTCTGGACAACCATATCCAGCAGGGAAACGCCCTGGGCATCGATACGCGGCAGATTCTGTGGAAGCGGTGCATGGATATGAACGACCGGGTGCTCCGCAATATTGTGGTGGGCCTGGGAGCAAAGGCAGACGGCGTAGTGCGGGAAGATCACTTCGTGATTACCGTGGCTTCGGAGATTATGGCCATCCTCTGTCTGGCGGAAAACATGGAAGATTTAAAGAACCGTCTGGGAAAGATTATCGTGGCATATAATTTTGCCGGAGAGCCGGTGACGGCGGCGGACCTTCACGCGGTGGGCGCCATGGCCGCTCTCTTAAAAGACGCGCTGAAGCCCAATCTGATCCAGACTCTGGAGCACACGGGAGCTCTGGTTCACGGCGGCCCCTTTGCCAACATTGCCCACGGCTGCAACAGCGTAAGGGCCACCAGAACGGCTCTGAAGCTGGCGGACATCGTGGTGACGGAGGCCGGTTTCGGCGCTGATCTGGGGGCAGAGAAGTTTATGGACATCAAGTGCCGCATGGCAGGCTTAAAGCCGGATGCAGTGGTGCTGGTGGCCACGGTGCGGGCATTAAAATACAACGGCGGCGTGCCGAAGACGGAACTGCAGGAGGAGAATCTGGAAGCTCTGGAAAAGGGCATTGTGAACCTGGAAAAGCACATTGAGAACCTGCAGAAGTACGGCGTTCCTGTGGTGGTGACCTTAAATTCCTTCACCAGCGACACGGAGCGGGAGTATGAGTTTGTAAAGAAATTCTGCGAGGAGAGAGGCTGTGAGTTTGCCCTGTCGGAGGTGTGGGCCAGAGGCGGAGCCGGCGGAGAGGAGCTGGCAAAGAAGGTGATTTCCACTCTGGAGAACAAAGAGAGCCATTTTGCACCCATCTACCCTGACGATATGAGTCTGAAGGACAAGATCGCCACGGTGGCAAAAGAAATCTACGGGGCTGACGGCGTCACCTACGCTCCGGCGGCAGAGCGGGCGTTAAAGAGAATTACGGAGATGGGATTCGGCCATATGCCGGTGTGCATGGCAAAAACCCAGTACTCCCTTTCCGACGATCAGACGAAGCTGGGACGGCCTGCCGGCTTTGCCATCAATGTGAGAGACGCCTACGTTTCTGCGGGAGCTGGTTTTGTGGTGGTGCTGACGGGAGTGATTATGACCATGCCGGGACTTCCCAAGGTGCCGGCGGCAGAGGGAATCGACGTCACGGACGGCGGAGTGATCACCGGCCTGTTCTGACGAAATGGGGACGGCGCGGGGCGCAGAGGCTGCGCCCCGGCTGTGCCTGCGTTCACAGAGGATCCGAAAGGGCGGATTCCCTGTGAATGCAGACACAGGCCGCAGCCGGAAGAAGGAGGCGGCGATATTCGGATAGAAATGAAAAAAGAGGAACGGAGGGACAAGATGAAATTCAGAGAATGGCTGAGAGATTTGGACTATGAGGTTTTGCAGGGGGATTTGGATACAGAGGCGGAGGACGTGGTGTACGACTCCAGAAAGGCGGTGCCGGGGACGATTTTTGTGTGCCTGAAAGGGTCTAGGATCGATTCCCACGGCTTTATCGGAGATGTGGCCATGCAGGGCGTAAAGGCCTTTGTGGTGGAGCGGGATGTGGAGCTGCCGGAAGGGACTGCGGTGGTAAAGGTGAAAAGCTCCAGGCATGCCCTGGCCATGATGTCTGCCGTGCGGTTTGGAAATCCCATCCGGAACATGATTTCCGTGGGGGTGACGGGCACCAAGGGGAAAACCACAGTGACCCATATGATAAAGGCAATTCTGGAAGCGGCAGGAAAAAAAGTGGGAATGATCGGCACCACGGGAGCGGTGATCGGGGATCAGGTTTTCCCCACCTTAAACACCACGCCGGAGTCCTATCAGCTTCAGGAATATTTTTCAAAAATGGCGGAGGCCGGCTGCGAATATGTGCTTATGGAGGTGTCTTCCCAGGGAATCAAGATGCACCGCACCGACGGCCTGATGTTTGACTACGGAGTGTTCACCAACATCACTCCCGACCACATCGGCCCGGACGAACACGCGGATTTTGATGAGTATCTCTACTATAAATCCCGGCTGTTTACCATGTGCCGGACGGGAATCGCCAACCGGGACGACGAGCATTTTTCCGCAGTGGCAAAGGACCGCACCTGTGAAGCCTTCTATACCTACGGGCTGAACACAGACGGGGAAGAGAAACCGGACTTTTTGGGAAGTCATGTGCGCTTTGTGTCAGAACCAGGCTTTGTGGGAGCGGAGTTTGATCTGGAAGAGAAGGAGAATGGAAAGATCAGGGATCTGCGCCTCGGTCTTCCGGGAGAGTTCAACGTGGACAATGCCCTGGCGGCGGCCAGCCTGTGCCGGGTTATGGGAATTCCGGAGGAAGCGGTGAGAGAAGGGCTGGAGCACGTGCGGGTGAACGGCCGGATGGAGATAGCCTACAGCTCAGAGCTCTGTACGGTGATCATCGACTACGCCCACAATGCGGTGAGCATGGAAAGCCTGCTGGGGACGCTGCGGACCTATCATCCCAAACGTCTGGTGTGCGTATTCGGCAGCGGCGGAAACCGCTCCAAGGAACGGCGGTATTCCATGGGGGAGATCGGCGGAAAGCTGGCTGATTTCTGTATTCTCACTGCGGACAATTCCAGATATGAGAAGACAGAGGACATTATCGCTGACATCCGCAGCCGTCTGGAACCCACAGGAGGCGCCTTTGTGGAGATTCCGGACCGGAGAGAGGCCATTTACTACAGTCTGTCCCATGCTCAGCCGGGAGATATGATCGCCATCATCGGAAAAGGTCATGAAGATTACCAGGAGATCAACGGCGTGCGCACCCATTTCCTGGACCGGGAAGTGGTGGAAGAAGCGGTAAAGGAGCTGGGACTGTGATGAAGAAAAACGGCAGAACAGGCAGAAAGATGGCGGCGGAGGAGATTGCCTCCGCCTGCGGCGGACGGATCCTGGCGGGAGATAAAACGCAGACGGTGAGACGGATTGTGCTGGATTCCAGAAAGGCGGGAGAGGGAGATTTATTTGTCCCCATTATCGGAGAGCGGGTGGACGCCCACCGCTTCCTGGATCAGGTTTCTGCGGCCGGCGCCGCGGCGGTGTTCACCAGCGAGCACGGGGAAGGAGACATCTCTACCGGAGCAGGAGAAAAAACAGCCTGGATTCAGGTGGAAGATACGAGAGCGGCACTGCAGCGTCTGGGAGCCCGGTGCCGGGCGAAGCTCTCCATTCCGGTAATCGGAGTCACGGGAAGCGTGGGAAAGACCACCACCAGAGAGATGATCGCGGCGGCGTTAAACGCCGGATTTCAGGTGTATAAAACTCCCGGAAACAGCAACAGCCAGGTGGGAGTCCCCATCACCATGTGGGACATTGCCCCGGAGGATGAGATTGCGGTGATCGAGCTGGGAATGAGTGAGCCGGGAGAGCTGACCAGGATTGCGAAAATCGCCCGTCCCACCATGGCAGTGATTACCAATATCGGCATTGCCCACATCGAGCAGCTGGGTTCCCAGGAGAATATTCTGCGGGAAAAGCTGACGATTCAGGACGGGCTGGAGCCGGGAGGCCTTCTGCTGCTGAACGGGGACGACGACCTTCTGAGGACAGTCAGAGCCAGAGAGGGATTTAGGACAATTTACTACGGCACGGGAGAGCACTGCCAGTACCGGGCGGAGGATGTGGCCATGGAAAATGGAAGGGCGGTGTTCACGGCGGTGCACGGCAGCAGGCGTGTGCCGGTGAGGCTGCAGGTGCCCGGACTTCACAATGTGCAGAATGCCATCGCCGCCCTGGCAGTGGCGGAAGAGTCCGGTCTTCCCATGGAGCAGGCGGTTCGGACCCTGGAAAAATTTCACGGCTTCAAGCACCGCCAGCAGATTTTTGAGAAGAACGGGGTCATCGTGGTGGACGACACTTATAACGCCAGTCCTGTCTCCATGAAAGCCGGTCTGGATATTCTGGCCAGCGTAGGCGCCGGAAAGCGGCGCATCGCCGTATTGGCGGATATGAAGGAGCTGGGAGAGGATACGAGACAGTTCCACTACGAGGTGGGAGCTTATATGAAGGAACATCCCGTGGAGCTGCTTTTCACTCTGGGGGAGCTGGCGGAGGAGATTGCCAGAGGAGCCGGGGAGAACGGCGGCGCAGGCCGGATTGAGCGGTTTTTGGAGAAAAAAGAGCTTGGCCGGCGGCTGAAAGAGATTCTGCGGCCGGGGGACTGTGTGCTGTTTAAGGGTTCCAATTCCATGGGGCTTTCAGAGCTGGCAGAGCAGTTTTACGATCCGGAGGCGGAGGAATAGGCATAGTTTGCCGGTGAAAACCGGGATACGGGGGCCTGCATAAAAAGCGCAGGTCCCCCTTTTGGGCGATGAGGCTGATGAGCTGCATTCAGGCGGCGGAAAGGAGAGACCAGTCATGGGAGAGCTGTTTGCCAATGTGATTGTGGATATTTCCCACGAGAGAGTGGACCGGCCGTTTCAGTACCGTGTGCCGGAGAGGCTGCAGGGGGCTGTCCGGGTGGGCTCTCCCGTTTCTGTCCCCTTTGGGGCGGGAAACCGCCTGAGAAAGGCGTATGTGGTGGAACTGACCTGTCAGGCAGAATTTGACCCCTCCCGGATCAAGGAGATCGCCGGGGTGGATGAGACAGGTTTTTGCGCCGCTTCCCAGCTCATCAGTCTGGCCTGGTGGATGAAGGAGCGGTACGGCTCCACCATGAACCAGGCGCTGAAGACGGTTCTGCCTGTGAAGGAGAAAATCCGTCCGGTGGAAAAAAAGACCATCCGGACAGAGCTTTCCCAGGAGGAGCTAAAGGAGCTGTGCCGGGAGGCACGCCGGAAGCATTACCGGGCCAGGGAACGGCTTTTTTCCGCTCTGCTGGACATGGAGGAGGTGCCCTACGAACTGGCAGTCCGCCAGCTCAGGCTTACGGCTGCGGCGCTGAAGCCCATGGAAGAAAAGGGCTGGATCCGGGTGGACCGGGCGGAGGTATACAGAAATCCGGTTTCTCCCGTGGAGAAGCGGGGAGAAGAGATAGAGCTAAACGCCGGCCAGCGGGCGGCGGCGGACGCCTTTATCCGGGATTATCGGGCGGGAAAGCCGGGGACTTATCTCCTCTACGGGATTACCGGCAGCGGAAAGACGGAAGTGTATATGGAGATGATGGCGGAGGTGCTCCGGGATGGGAAGCAGGTAATTGTGCTCATCCCGGAGATTGCCCTCACCTACCAGACGGTGATGCGGTTTTACCGGAGATTTGGAAGCGTGGTTTCCGTGATCAATTCCAGGCTTTCTAAGGGAGAGCGGTATGACCAGTTTGAGAGGGCCAGAAAGGGGGAGATTCAGGTGATGATCGGCCCTCGGTCGGCCCTGTTTACGCCTTTTGAAAACCTGGGGCTGATTGTGATCGACGAGGAGCAAGAGGGGGCCTACAAAAGCGAACTGGCGCCCCGGTATCACGCCAGGGAGGCGGCGCAGAAGAGAGCTTCCATGGCAGGCGCCGGCCTGGTGCTGGGTTCCGCCACTCCCTCTCTGGAAGCCTATTCCAGGGCCCTGCGGGGAGAATACCGCCTGCTCTGCCTGACGGAGCGGGCCAAAAAGGACAGCCGTCTGGCTCAGACGGAGGTGGTGGATCTGAGGGAAGAGTTAAAGAGCGGAAACCGGTCCATTTTCAGCCGCCGCCTGCAGGAACTGATGGAGGATCGGATGGAGAAAAAAGAGCAGATCATGCTGTTTATCAACCGGCGCGGCTACTCCAGCTTTGTGTCTTGCCGCTCCTGCGGGGAGGCGCTGAAGTGCCCTCACTGCGACGTGAGCCTGACCCTTCACCGGAACGGCCGGCTGAAATGCCATTACTGCGGCTATGAGATCCCCATGCCGGACCGCTGTCCCTCCTGCGGCTCCCCCTATATCGCCGGCTTCGGAACGGGAACTCAGAAGATCGAGGAGCTGACAAAAAAAATGTTTCCCCAGGCCAGGGTGCTGCGCATGGATATGGATACCACCTCGAAAAAGGGAGGGCATGAGGAGATCCTGTCAGCCTTTGCGGAAGGGGAGGCGGACATCCTCATCGGCACCCAGATGATCGTAAAGGGACATGATTTTCCAAAAGTGACTCTGGTAGGAGTGCTGGCGGCGGATCTGTCCCTCCACGCTCCGGATTTTGCCTGCGGGGAGCGGACCTTTCAGATTCTGACCCAGGCCGCCGGCCGGGCCGGGCGTGGGACAGATGCAGGCAGCGTGGTGATTCAGACTTATCTGCCGGACCACTACAGCATTCAGGCTGCCGCTGCCCAGGACTACGGCCTTTTCTACGAAAAAGAGATGACCTACCGGAGGCTGCTTCACTATCCGCCGGCTCTCTGCATGCTCACCATCGGGGCTGCCTGCGGGAAAGAAGAAGTTCTGATTCAGGCGGCGGAGACCATGGGCCGGACGGCAAAGGCCGCCGTGAACGGGGCCGGAGAGCAGGGGGACGGCCGGGAGACAGGATGGGAAGCCGGCGGTCCGGCACCGGAGATCATCGGGCCGGTAGACGCCCCAATATACAAAGTTAATGATATTTACAGAAAAATTTTATATATTAAGCATGAAAATTATGATATACTATTAAGAATCCGGAAAGAGATAGAAAAACTGGAGCTGCCGGTAATGCTCAGTTTTGATCTGCAGTGACCGGCAGAAAAATGATAGATAAAACAGCGGAGGAGTAAAATATGGCTACCAGGAAAGTAAGAGTGATCGGGGATGAGATTCTGACCAAAACCTGCAAACCGGTAAAGGAAATGACGCCCCGGATTGCGGAACTGATAGAGGATATGTTTGAGACCATGTATGAGGAAAACGGAGTGGGGCTGGCTGCTTCCCAGGTGGGAGTGCTGCGTCAGATCGTCACCATCGACGTGGATGACGGCAATCAGTACGTGCTGATCAATCCGGAGATCGTGGAGATGTCCGGAGAGCAGACGGGATATGAAGGATGTTTAAGCGTTCCCGGAAAAACAGGAGTGGTCACAAGGCCCAGCCACGTAAAGGTGCGTGCCCTCAACGAAGAAATGCAGCCCTATGAGCTGGAAGGGGAAGGTCTTCTGGCCCGGGCCATCTGCCACGAGTGCGATCATCTGAAAGGAAAGCTGTATGTGACCATGGTGGAAGGCGAGCTGAAGGACGTGGACGCTGAGGACGAAGAAGAAAGCGAGGAGTGAGAATGCGCATAGTGTTTATGGGAACGCCGGATTTTTCCGTGCCGGCGCTGGAAGCTCTGGCGGAGGGCGGTCATCAGGTGATTGCCGCCGTGACCCAGCCGGATAAACCGAAGGGACGGGGAAAAGCCGTGCTTATGACTCCGGTAAAGGAAAAGGCTCTGGAGCTGGGGATTCCCGTTTACCAGCCGGCAAAGGTGAGGGAGCCGGAGTTTGTGGAACTGCTGCGGGAGATGGCTCCGGACGCCATTGTGGTGGTAGCTTTCGGCCAGATTCTGCCGAAAGCCATTCTGGAGATCCCGAAGTACGGCTGCATCAATATCCACGCATCCCTTCTCCCGAAGTACCGCGGGGCGGCCCCCATTCAGTGGGCGGTCATCGACGGGGAGAAGGAGACCGGAGTTACCACCATGTTTATGAACGAAGGTCTGGACACGGGAGATATGCTGGAGAAGGCGGCGGTGCCTCTGGATGAAAAGGAGACGGGAGGCAGCCTCCACGACAAGCTGTCCGCCCTGGGAGGAAATCTGATTCTCTCCACATTAAAAGGTCTGGAGGCAGGCACTCTGAAGGGAACGCCCCAGACAGACGAGGGGACCTGCTACGCAAAAATGCTGAAAAAATCTCTGGGAGATATTGACTGGACCATGGACGCGGCTGCCATTGAGCGGCTGATCCGGGGACTCAATCCCTGGCCCAGCGCCTATACCTCCCTTCACGGAAAAACGCTGAAGATCTGGGACGCGGACGTGCTGGACCGGGAATACGGAGAAGCTCCGGGCACTGTGGCGGAGACATCAAAAAATGCTCTGATCATACAGACGGGAAAAGGTTCCCTGTCTGTCCGCAGCCTTCAGCTGGAAGGAAAGAAGCGGATGGATATTCAGGACTTTCTGCGGGGATACTCTGTGGAAAAGGGAACGGTGCTGGAAAGGAGAACTGCTGAATGACATTTCTTACGGCAATGGGATATTACGGCTACGGATATCCCAGATATGGTTTTGGATTTTACTGGGATCCCACGCTGATACTGGTGGTCATCGGAGCGCTGATTTCCATGTGGGCTTCCGGCCGGGTACAGTCAACCTTCAACCGGTATTCCCGGGTGGGGAGCAGATCCGGCATGACCGGAGCGGAGACAGCCAGAAGAATCCTGGATTCCCAGGGACTTTACGACGTGCAGATCCGTTCCGTCCGTGGAAATCTGACAGATCACTATGATCCCAGAACCAGGACGGTAAACCTCTCCCAGTCCGTTTACGGCTCTACATCGGTGGCGTCGGTGGGAGTGGCGGCTCATGAGTGCGGCCATGCGGTTCAGCATGCTCAGCAGTATGCGCCCTTAAATATCCGCAGCGCCCTTGTGCCGATCGCCAATATCGGGACCAATCTGTCCTGGCCCATTATCATCATCGGCTTGCTGCTCGGCATGAGTCCGTTCCTGCGCCTGGGAATTCTGCTGTTTTCCCTGGGTGTGCTGTTTCAGCTGGTGACTCTGCCGGTGGAGTTCAACGCCTCCAGCCGGGCGGTGACTCTGCTGGATCGTCTGGGAATTCTGCAGGGAGAGGAAGTGGACGGCGCCAAAAAGGTGCTGAAGGCGGCTGCTCTCACCTATGTGGCGGCAGCGGCGGGAACCATTCTGCAGCTGCTGAGAATGGTCATCCTGTTTGGAGGAAGAAACAATCGTGACAACAATTAAGGAAACCGGAGGGCGGGAGATCGCGCTGGATGTGCTGACGGAGGTGCTGGAAAACGGTGCCTTCATCCACGTGGCGCTCTCCCGCGCCCTTTTCAAATATCAGTATCTGGAAAAGCAGGAGAGAGCCTTTATCACACGGGTGGTGGACGGAACGGTGGAACGTCTGCTCTCCATCGATGAGGCCATCAATACCTGCTCCAGGGTACGGACGGAGAAAATGAAGCCTCTGATCCGGACTCTTTTGAGAATGAGCGCCTATCAGATTCTTTACATGGACCGGGTGCCGGACTCCGCCGCCTGCAATGAAGCGGTAAAACTGGCGGTGAAACGGCATTTTTCCGGGCTGAAGGGATTTGTAAACGGGGTGCTTCGCAGCCTTTCCAGGAGAAAGGCGGAATTTGATTTTGAGGAGATTTCCCTGAAATATTCCATGCCCCGGTGGCTGGTGGAGCTGTGGGAGAGGGAGCAGGGAAAGGAGACGGCGGAAAAGATGCTGAAAGCCTTTCTGGAAGAGAGGGGGACGGCGGTCCGCTGCAACTGCAGCCAGGCATCCCGGGAGGAGATCCTGAAATCCCTGGAAAGCCAGGGGGCGGAGGCGGAAAAATCTCCTTATGGAGACGACATTCTGATTCTGAAGGATTACGATTACCTGGAAGGGCTGGAGGCATTTCAGAAAGGCTGGATCCAGGTGCAGGATCTGAGTTCCTCCTTTGTGGGACGTCTGGCAGATCCGGCTCCCGGCAGCCACATTATCGACGTGTGCAGCGCTCCAGGAGGAAAGAGCCTTCATCTGGCGGAGCTTTTAAAGGGAACCGGTCTGGTGGAGGCCAGGGATCTCACCTGGCAGAAGGTGTCCCTGATTGAGGAAAACGCGGAGCGGGCCGGATGCCACAATGTACAGACAGAGGTATGGGACGCTCTGGAGCTGAAAGAAGAGTCGGTGGAGCAGGCGGATGTGGTGATTGCGGATCTGCCCTGTTCCGGCCTGGGAATCATCGGCAAAAAGCCGGATATCAAGTACCGGATCACGGAGAAGGATTTAAAGGAGCTGGCGGCTCTTCAGCGGGAGATTCTGTCTGTGGTATGGAGATATGTGAAGCCGGGAGGAAAGCTGATTTACTCCACCTGCACGGTAAACGCCATGGAAAACCAGGAAAATGCCGCCTGGTTTGCCGGACAGTTTCCCTTTGAGCCGGTGGACATCAGGGGAAAGCTGGGACCGGGAATTCAGGAAGAGTCCATGAAAGACGGATGGATTCAGCTGCTGCCGGGAATCCATCCCTGCGACGGCTTTTTCATCTCTGTATTTTCCAGAAAGGCCTCCGGAGAGGAGAAGTCTCTGTGAGGCAGGCTTCCGGAAGAGAGCGGCCGTTTTCCCGAAAAAGAAAAAAGAGGAGCATGGAATGAGTATGGAAAAAAAGGACCTGAAGTCCATGACGCTGCCGGAGCTGACAGAAGAGCTTTCGGCCATGGGAGAGAAAGCGTTCCGGGCAAAGCAGCTCTACCAGTGGATGCACCAGAAGCTGGCGGCGGACTTTGACGAGATGACCAACCTGCCGAAAAGCCTGCGGGAAAGGCTGGCGGCGGAGTACATATGGACAGCCCTGGAGACTGTAGATGTGAAAGTTTCCGCGGCGGACGGCACGAGAAAGTACCTGTTCCGCCTGGCGGACGGAAATGTGATCGAGAGCGTGCTTATGAGGTACAAACACGGAAATTCCGTGTGCGTTTCCTCTCAGGCGGGCTGCCGCATGGGCTGCCGGTTCTGTGCTTCCACTCTGGACGGCCTGGCGAGGAACCTGCTGCCTTCAGAGATTCTGGAGCAGGTGTACAGGATTCAGCGGGAGACGGGAGAGAGGGTGTCAAACGTAGTGGTTATGGGATCGGGAGAGCCCATGGACAACTACGACCATGTGGTCCGCTTTATCCGCCTGCTCAGCGCCCCGGAAGGTCTGAACATCAGCCAGAGAAACATTACGGTTTCCACCTGCGGACTGGTGCCCCAGATCCGGAAGCTGGCAGAGGAAGGGCTTCAGATCACCCTGGCCCTCTCTCTTCACGCGCCCAATGACGAGGTGAGAAGAGAGCTGATGCCCATTGCCAACCGGTATCCTCTGAGAGAGGTGCTGGACGCCTGTATGTACTACTGGGAGAAGACGGGACGCCGTCTTACCTTTGAATACAGTCTGGTAAAGGGAGTCAATGACAACCTGAACGAGGCCAGGGCCCTGGCGGACCTGATCGGCGGCTGCCACGGCCATGTGAACCTGATTCCTGTCAACCCCATCCGGGAGAGAGATTACGTTCAGTCCAACCGGGAGGCGGTGGAGGCGTTCAAATCCTATCTGGAACGCCGGGGGATCAATGTGACCGTCCGCCGGGAGATGGGACGGGATATCGGAGGAGCCTGCGGGCAGCTGAGGAAGAGCTATATGGATAAAAAGGAGGCTTGAGGGAGATGGAGTCTTACGCGCTGACAGACATTGGCATGGTGAGAAACATGAATCAGGATTTTGTGTTTGCGTCATCGGAACGGGTCGGACCGCTGGAGAATCTGTTTCTCGTGGCGGATGGCATGGGCGGCCACAGGGCGGGAGATTACGCTTCCCGCTTTCTGGTACAGCATCTGGTAAGCTGCATCAGACAGTCCGAAGGAAAGGCACCGGTGGCAGTGCTGGAAAAGGCCATTCGTCAGGTGAACCGGGAACTGTACCGGGAGGCGGTGGAGAAAGAGGAGCTGAGCGGAATGGGAACCACTCTGGTGGCGGCATCTACAGACGGCTCCACCCTCTACGTGTCCAATATCGGGGACAGCCGCCTGTATCTGGTGCGGGATGGAAAGGCCTACCAGGTCACAAGAGACCACTCCTATGTGGAGGAAATGGTGGCAGCCGGCCGGATGGTGCGGGGGAGCGAGGAGTACCTGAGCCAGAAAAATATTATTACCCGGGCAGCGGGAATGACGGAACGGGTGGAGGCGGATTTTTTTGAAGTGGACCTGGAGGACGGAGACCGGATTCTCCTGTGTTCCGACGGCCTCACCAATATGGTGAGCAACGGGACCATAGGGGAGATTTCCTCTCAGGAGATCAGCCTGCGGGAGCGGGTGGAGGCCCTTGTGAGAAGGGCCAATGAAAACGGAGGCAGGGATAATATCACAGTGATTCTTGCCGATTACAAAGAGGAGGTGGGATGAGATGCTGAGCAAAGGTACCTTTTTGCAGGACCGGTATGAGATCCTGGAGAAGATCGGCTCCGGCGGAATGTCCGACGTTTACCGGGCCAGATGCCATAAGCTGAACCGCCTGGTGGCGATCAAGGTTCTGAAGGAAGAATTCCGTTCAGACGCCTCGTTTGTGGAAAAATTCAAAATGGAAGCCCAGGCGGCTGCCAGACTGTCCCATCCCAATATTGTCAGCGTTTACGACGTGGTGGATGAGGGCGACCTGCACTATATCGTCATGGAGCTGGTAGAAGGGATTACGTTAAAAAGCTATATCGCCAAAAAGGGCGCTCTGGGTACAACGGAGGCAATCGGAATTGCCCTGCAGATGGCTCAGGGAATTGAGGCAGCCCATGAAAATGGAATCGTTCACCGGGATATCAAGCCTCAGAATATGATTATTTCCATGGATGGAAAGGTGAAGGTGACGGATTTCGGCATAGCCAGGGCGGCGTCTTCTCAGACTATGAGCGCCACGGCCATGGGATCGGTGCATTACATTTCCCCGGAACAGGCCAGAGGGGGATACTGTGACACCAGAAGCGATATTTATTCCTTTGGAATCACTCTGTATGAGATGGTGACGGGAAAGGTTCCCTTTGAGGGGGACAATACAGTGACGGTGGCTCTTGCCCATCTGGAGGAGCCCATGCGGCTGCCTTCGGAGGTGAACCCGGCGGTGCCGGTGAGTCTGGAAAAGATTATTCTCAAGTGTACGGAGAAGAAGGCGGAGTACCGCTACGGCTCCATGGGCGAGGTGATCACGGATCTGCGCCGGGCGCTGATTGAGCCGGACGGAGATTTTGTGGAGGAGGTTCCCAGGGCGGACACCACCGCAAAGACGGTGACCATCAGCGAGGAAGAGCTTAGCCAGATCCGCCAGGGAAGCAGAAACCGCAGAACGGACAGCGGCGGCCAGCCGGAGATCGGCCGGCAGGTGATGCCGGAAGAACCGGTGACCACGGAAATCCGGGCAGCTGAGGATGAAGAAGAGCTTTTTTTGCAGGAGGACAGCGGGAAGAAGCGGCCCGGAAAAAAGGCCGGAAATCAGCAGACCAGAAATGAGGATGTCAGTCCTCAGCTGGAACGGCTTCTCACCGGCCTGGGAATCTTTGTGGCGGTGATTTTTGTAATAGGAGTGATCCTGGTCCTGGTCCGTGTGGGAGGCATTTTCAACCTGGGAAGCGGAGGCCGGGAGACGCAGGCGCAGGAGACGGTCAGCGAGTCGGAGACGGCCAGGGAGGAAGAAGCCGGCACTCTGGTTCGGATGCCCTCTGTCAAAGGCCTTACCATGGATGAGGCGGAGGAGCGCCTGGCAGAGTATGATCTGATTCCGGAATGGGAGGAAGTCTATGACGATACGGCCAAAAAGGATACGGTAATCAGCCAGGATCCTGCAGAAGGCGAATCGGTGGAGAGATATTCCAGAGTGAAGCTGACGGCCAGTCTGGGCTCGGATCAGCTGGATCTGTCCGCTCTCGGAGTTATGGCGATGACAGAGGAGGAGGCGAAGACTTTCTTTACTCAGAACCGGATTACCGCCAGCTTTCAGCATCAGTACGACGATACGGTGGAAGCCGGAAAGATTATCAGCTGCGATCCCATGACCGTAGCGGCCGGAGGAACGGTGACTGTGGTGGTCAGCGACGGTCCGGAGCAGGCCATGACAGTCATGCCGGATCTGATTAATCAGACGGAGGAGATTGCCCTGGGACTGCTGACGGAGGCAGGACTGGAGGCAGGGCGTGTGACCTATGACAACAGCTCCACCATAGAGAAAGGGAACATTATGGGGCAGGAGGTGCCGAAGGGAACCGCCATCATGAGAGGCAGCTCTGTGGGATATACGGTCAGCGCCGGCCCGGCCAGCGAAGAGGGCCAGCGGTATGTGGGAGCGATCAACACCACTTTTGATCCCAGCTCTCTCATCGGACCCGGCTCCGGCAGTGTGGAGCTGCGGATTCTGATCCGCCTGATGCAGGTGGTGGACGGGGAGACCCAGTATACCCCCCTGATGCCGGCGACGACCATCAACGGATCCACTCTGGTTCCGGTGAGCTTTTCCAATATTGAGGGAGCCGCCGGAGTGGATACGGGAGAGGTGCAGATTGTAAACGCGGATACCCAGGAAGTGATCCGTTCCTATACCGTACAGTTTTTTCCCCTTGGGTGAGTGAGATGAAAGGAAAGATTATCAAAGGAATCGCAGGATTTTACTATGTGGATGACGGCGCCGGCACGGTGGTGCAGTGCCGGGCAAAGGGAGTGTTCCGCAGCCGGAAGGTGAAGCCTCTGGTGGGGGACAATGTGGAGTTTGACCTGACGGATGAGAAGGATCTGGAAGGAAATGTGACGGAGATCCTGCCCAGAAAAAATGCTCTCATCCGTCCCGCAGCTGCCAACGTGGATCAGGCCCTGGTGGTGTTCGCCCTCAGTCATCCGGACCCCAATCTGAATCTGCTGGACCGTTTTCTGGTGATGATGGAGGCCCAGCAGGTACCGGTGATCATCTGCTTCAACAAGGCGGACCTTGCAGACGAAAAAGAGGAAGAAAAGTACCGCCTGATCTATGAGCCGGCGGGATACCAGGTGATGTTTACCAGTGTCCGGGAGAAGACAGGAGTTGAAGCGGTGAGGGAAAAGCTGACGGGAAAGACCACAGTGTTTGCCGGTCCTTCCGGCGTGGGAAAATCCTCCCTGACCAATGAGCTGTTTCCGGAGGCGGCCATGGAGACGGGAAGCATCAGCAGGAAGATTCAGAGAGGACGTCATACGACGCGGCATACGGAGCTGTTTTCTCTGGGAAATGGCACATATATGATGGATACCCCCGGTTTTTCCTCCATGTATATCGAGGATATGGAGGCGGCAGATTTAAAATCCTTTTTCCCGGAATTTGCCCGGTGGGAGGATGAATGCCGGTTTCTTGGCTGCGTTCATATGGGGGAGACGGTCTGCGGCGTGAAAGCTGCGGCGGAGCGGGGGGAAATTGCGGCCAGCCGCTATGAAAATTACCGGCTCATGTATCAGGAGCTGAAGGATAAGAGGAGGTATTAGTATGCTGATATTGGCACCGTCGCTTTTGGCGGCAGATTTCAAATGTCTGGAACAGCAGGTAAAGGCAGTGGAGGAGGCGGGGGCAGGGTATCTTCATCTGGATGTGATGGATGGAGCCTTTGTGCCCAGCATTTCCTTTGGAATGCCGGTGTTAAAAAGCCTGAGAGAGTGCACGGGACTGGTGTTTGACGTGCACATGATGGTGGAGGAGCCGGGACGCTATGTAAACGATATCCGGGGCTGCGGAGCCGATCTGATCTGCGTTCACCAGGAGGCCTGCGTCCATCTGGACCGGACAGTGAATCAGATTAGGGAGGCGGGTCTGAAAGCGGCTGTGGCCTTAAATCCGGCCACTCCGGTGTCCTCTCTGGAGTACATCCTTCCGGAGCTGGACATGGTTCTCATTATGTCGGTGAATCCGGGATTTGGAGGACAGAAGTTTATTCCCTATGCTCTGGACAAGGTGCGCTGCCTGCGGGAGATGGCGGAAAAGAAAAATCCGTCCCTGGATATCCAGGTGGACGGAGGAGTGACCGCCGGGAATGTGGGGGCGCTCATTGAGGCGGGAGCCAATGTGTTTGTGGCAGGCTCCGCCGTGTTCAAGGGAGATCCGGCTGCCAATGTGAAAGAGTTTCTGGAAGTGTTCGGCCGGTACGAGGCACGGCCATGAGAGAGCAGGGAGAAAAGCGGGCCCTGATTGTTTCCGGCGGCTGTCTGGAAGAAGATTTTGCTGCGGCTTATGTAAAAAATCAGAAATTTGACATGGTGATCGCCGTGGATTCCGGCCTGAAAGGGGCTCTGGACCTGGGGCTTTCCGTGGACGCGGCAGTGGGAGATTTTGACTCTGCGGATCCTGGGACCCTGGCGGAGGGGCATGAGCACCGGGAGATCCGCTGGGAGGTGCACCGGCCGGAAAAGGACGAGACGGATACGGAACTGGCGGTGACCACCGCGGCTCGGGCCGGCTGCGGGGAGCTGGTCATTCTGGGGGCGCTGGGAGGCCGTTTTGACCACGCCCTGGGAAATGTCCACCTGCTGTATTACGCGGAAAAGCTGGGGGTAAGGGCATCGATTCTGGACAGCCGGAACCGGATCACCGTGCTGACGGAGGGGAGGACTTTCCGAAGAGGAGAAATCAGGGGAAAATACATCTCCTTTCTGCCTTTGACTATGGAAGTAAAAGGGATCACTCTGAGAGGCTTCAAGTATCCCCTGACGAAGCGGGATATTTCCATCGGACCCTGTCTCTGCATCAGCAATGAGCTGACGGCGGATGAAGCCTTTATCACCTTTGACGAGGGCGTATTGATTTGCGTGGAGTCGGAGGATTAGAGACTGGACTGGTCAAAAAACGGCAAACTGGATATTTAAAACGAGCCACTTCTGCCATATGATAGGACAGAACAGAATACGAGAGACAGGAGTGGTACGTGATGAGACGACAGGAAAATGAAAAACTTTACAAAATTGTGCTGACGGGACTGATGGCAGCGTTATGCTACGTCTGCTTTACTTTTTTGAAAATCCCCATTCCAACCATGGGAGGAGATTTTGTAGCCCTGCACGTGGGAAACGCTTTCTGCGTGCTGGCGGCCCTGCTGCTGGGCGGCGTCTACGGCGGACTGGCCGGTTCTCTGGGAATGACGGTGGCGGATCTCATGGATCCGGCCTATGTGACCAGCGCGCCGAAGACGTTTATCCTGAAATTCTGCATCGGGCTGATTGCCGGCTTTGTGGCTCACCGGATTGCCAGAATTACAGAGGATCACGACGGAAAATACGTGTTTAAGTGGACGGTCATCGCATCGGCGGTTTCCCTGGGCTTTAATGTCATCGCCGATCCGGTGGTGGGATATTTTTACAAGAATCTGATCCTGGGAATTCCGGAGCCGGCGGCAAAAATTATGACCACCTGGGCGGCGGGAGTGACTCTTTTAAACGCCGTGGCCGGTACGGCTGTGGTGGCGGCAGTGTATATGGCCCTTCGGCCGATTCTGCGGAAAACCGGCATCTTTTTTCACATATCCTAGAAAAAGGCTTTAATTTATGGCAGTTTTGTAGTATAATCAAGCGCAGATTCCCGCGGGAATCCGCGCTTTTTGTGCCATAAGACCGGCAGGCGGACCTGCGGTTCCCATTTCAAAATACAGGAGGAAACTCAAGCTATGTTAGACTTAAAGTTTGTCCGTGAGAATCCGGACATTGTGAAGCAGAACATCAGAAATAAATTTCAGGATGCCAAGCTGCCGCTGGTGGATGAAGTGATTGATCTGGATGCAAAGAACCGCGCCACCAAGGCGGAGGCCGACAGCCTGCGGGCCAGCCGCAACAAGCTGTCCAAGCAGATCGGCGCTCTCATGGGCCAGGGAAAGAAGGAAGAGGCGGAAGAAGTAAAGCGCCAGGTGGCAGAGGGCGCAAAGCGTCTGACTGAGCTGGAGGCCCTGGAGAAAGAGTATGAGGAGAGAATCCTCAAGATTATGATGACCATTCCCAACATTATCGACCCGTCCGTGCCCATCGGAAAGGACGACAGCGAGAATGTGGAGGTTCAGAAGTACGGGGAGCCGGTGGTTCCGGATTTTGAGATCCCCTACCATACGGAAATTATGGAGAAATTCAACGGCATTGATCTGGACAGCGCCAGAAGAGTGGCCGGAAACGGTTTCTACTACCTGATGGGCGATATCGCCAGACTCCACTCCGCTGTGCTGGCCTACGCCAGAGATTTTATGATCGACAGAGGCTTCACCTACTGCGTGCCCCCCTTTATGATCCGCAGCAACGTGGTGACGGGCGTTATGAGTTTTGCAGAGATGGATGCCATGATGTACAAGATTGAAGGAGAGGATCTGTACCTGATCGGAACCAGCGAGCACTCCATGATCGGAAAATTTATCGATCAGATTCTTCCGGAGGAGGAGCTTCCCTACACCCTTACCAGCTATTCTCCCTGCTTCCGCAAGGAGAAAGGCGCTCACGGCATCGAGGAGAGAGGCGTATACCGGATCCATCAGTTTGAGAAGCAGGAGATGATCGTAGTCTGCAAGCCGGAGGATTCCATGATGTGGTTTGATAAGCTGTGGCAGAACACGGTAGATCTGTTCCGCTCTCTGGATATTCCGGTGCGTACTCTGGAGTGCTGCTCCGGCGACCTGGCTGACCTGAAGGTGAAGTCTGTGGATGTGGAAGCCTGGTCTCCCAGACAGAAGAAATATTTTGAGGTGGGAAGCTGCTCCAACCTGGGAGACGCTCAGGCCCGCCGGTTAAAAATCCGTGTAAACGGGGCGGACGGAAACAAATACTTTGCCCATACTCTCAACAACACCGTAGTGGCTCCGCCCAGAATGCTCATCGCTTTTCTGGAGAACAACCTGCAGGCGGACGGCAGCGTGAGAATTCCGGAAGTTCTCCGTCCCTACATGGGCGGAAAAACGGAAATCCGCTGAAAACGAAGGGAAAAGGAACGTTAAAAAATGGAAATACAGGAGAGACGTTTTCTCCGGATGGAATACCTCCTCGCTCTGGGGGTATTCCTCCTGTTTGCCTTCTGGGTCAATCACGGGATAAAGATGACCGGTCTGTACGGGGATGATTTATACCTGTGGTACTGTTTTGATACGGAATCGGCGCGGGAGTTTATTCTGCCAATGGGAGGAACGAAATTCCGGCTGATCCACAATATTCTCTGTTATCTGCAGCTGTTTTTCATGGGGTCTGACATCTGGCTTATGGTGCCGTTTAACATTGCGGTAAACGCCCTGATTGCCCTGACCCTGTTTCATTTTGTGAGAAAAATTGCCGGCTGCCCCTTTCTGGCGGGAGCCTGCGGACTGGCGTATCTGCTGTCCCACCTTTCCTATTATCAGATCACTCAGGGCTACGGCCTGATGGAGGCCTCCGCCCTGTGGCTGGCTCTGACCATTTTGTATCTGATGTACCGCTACCTTAATGGACTGGGAGACGGACGGCGGATCTATGCGATCAGCGCGGGACTCTATTTTACGGTAAGCCTGATTCATGAGAGATATATGGTGCTGCTGGCGGTGCTGCTTTTTGCGGTGATTTTGAAGCATGTGCTGACAGGAAAACGGGAGTACCGGCTCTGCATCTGGGCCTTTGCCGCTTTTGCGGCGGTAATGCTGCTCCGGTTTATCACCACGGGAACGATTATCCCCGCCGGCACCGGAGGCACGGAGGTGACGGACACCTTCTCTCTCCAGGAAGCTCTGGGATATGCGGTGGACAACGTGCTTTACGTGTTCGGAATCAATGCCGGCCCCATTCACCTGGACGGGGTGGAGTGGCAGAATGTTCCCAGGATTCTGCGGGCTGTCGTCTATCTGACGGACGCCATTTTAGGAGTTCTGGTGCTTCTGGCGGCAGTTTCCATCTGGAAACAGAAGAACCGGCGGAAGGAATATATCTGCAACATTCTGCTGGTATTGATGTTTATGGCCATGTGCATCGGCGCGGCCAGCGTCACGGTACGTCTGGAGATGAGATGGGTGTATGTCACTTACGCCGCAGCTCTTTACCTTCTCGCCTATCTCTGGCGCATTGTGAAAAACGGAGGCGGGAAATGGGCGGGGCGGCTCGCCTTTGGGGCGGCTGCCTGTTATTTTGTGCTGATTCTTCCGGTGGAGCTGTTTTACCGCGACAATTATGAGAACCTTTATTTCTGGAAGGGGCAGGAAGAGGCCAATTCCCTGGCAGATGTGACCTGGGGCGTGTACGGAGACGAGATTTTCGGATCGGAGATTTATATCATCGGCGACGAGTGGGAGGATGGGGAGTACCGGACGGACGCGTTCTGGAGACCTTACCGCACAGATAAGAGCCAGCCCCTTCCCACGGTGAAGTTTATCGACAGTCTGGGAGAGGCCTGGCCCATCACGGACCGGGATAAAAAGATTGTGCTGAAGGCGGATCCGGAGCATCACCGGTATGTGGATGTGACCTCCATGATCAAGATCAAAAAGTATCAGAATGTCTACGGCTACTATGAACACGACGGCTGGATGGACCAGAAGACGAAGATCCGGGTATTTACCGGCACTTCAGGCCAGCTGCGCATCGGCTTTTATGCCCCGAAGGAGATCACGGGAAATGAAACCATCACCGTATCTTCCGGCGGCCGGGTGATCCAGGAAATTCACCTGAAGGACCACTGGGCAGATCTGGTGATTCCGGTGATGAAGCAGCGGTATATTGAACTGGATATTGAGTGCAACTTCTATTCCGTGGACCCGAGCCAGGAGATGAGGGGAGAGACCCCCATGGCCATCAATGTGCAGATGTCGGCAGAGTAGGAGAGAGCCAAAAATGACAGACGGCTTTGAAAAAGCGGCCGCAGAGAGGAGAATCCCCGATGGTAACATTTAATCACTTTAATTTCAACGTGCTGGATCTGGAAAAGAGTCTGGCATTTTACAGAGAAGCCCTGGGCCTTGAGCCGGTGAGGACAAAGGAAGCGGAGGACGGTTCCTTTCAGCTGGTGTATCTGGGGGACGGAAAGTCGGATTTTACCCTGGAGCTGACCTGGTTAAAAGACCGGACGGAAGCCTATGATCTGGGGGAATGCGAGTTCCACCTGGCTTTTCAGGCGGACAACTATGAAGAAATGTTCCGGAAGCATCAGGAGATGGGATGCGTGGTCTTTGTCAACGAGGCCATGGGCATCTATTTCATCACCGATCCGGACGGATACTGGATTGAAATTATTCCGTAGGAGAGACCGGCGCAGTCTGTGACTGCGCCGGTTTTATATTCTTCTGTGGAAATACACCGGCCGGGAGGAACCGGCGGATATTCAGGAGGGAAAACAGAATGGAGCGGAAGCGCTGGAATAAGCGCTCCCGTCACTGCACCTCCTTAAGGTCACAGGAGGGAGAGGCGATGAGAGAATAATTGGTGTGATAGATCACAAAGCCGGGGGCTCCGCCTGCGGCTTTTTTTACGTGCCTGCGCTGGATGTAGTCGATCTCCACCTTGTCGTTGTCCCGGCCCTTGGAGTAGTAGGCGGCCAGGGCCCCTGCTTCCTCGTAGACCCGGTCGGGGAGTTCCTTTCCCTCGGTTTTTACCACCACGTGGGAGCCGGGGATGCCCTTGGCGTGGAACCACCAGTCCCCGCCGTTTGCCAGCTTGAAGGTCACTTCCTCGTTCTGGTAGTTGTTTTTGCCCACGTAGATGTGGAAGCCGTCGCTGGAAATGTAGTGGAGGGGGCGGCTGGTGATCTTTGGCTTTTTGCTGCCGGCGGGGCGTTTCTTGATGTAGCCGTACTCCATCATCTCTTCCTTGATCTCCACCAGATCTTCCTCCTTTAAGGCGATATCCAGGGCGGTGCTGATGGATTCCAGGTGCTCGATTTCCTTTTTCGTCTCCGCCACCTGGTCGGTGAGGGCCTCGTAGGTCCGCTTCAGCTTGTTGTATTTGTCGAAATGCTTCTGGGCGTTTTCCTTTGCGGAGAGCTGGCCGTCCAGGGGGATGGTCACCTCTTCGCCGGTGTAGTAGTTTAAGCAGGTGAAGGATTTTTCCCCGCCGGAAAGCTCATAGCCGTAGGTGTTTAACAGCTCCCCGTAGATCCGGTATTTCTCCCGCTTTTCCGTGTCCTTTAACTGTTTTTCCTGGAGGTCGTATTTCTTGTAATTCCGCTCCAGGAGGGTCTGGACGATCTTGCGAAGATCCACGGATTTCTGCTTGATCCGGTTTACCCGGTTTCTGGCGGAGTAGTAGTCTTCCAGCAGGGCGCTGATACTGCCGCAGGCCACCGCCTGGTAATCCCCGCCCTCAAAGCAGGTGAGGGGAAGGGAGGAAAATTCCACCGGATCTCCGTCCCGGTAAATGATGTTTGGCTGGAACCGGCCTTCCTTCACGTCCTCCATGAGAAGGGAGAAGGTGTGGTAGAGGTGGGTCATCTCCAGATCGTTTAAGCTGGAGGCCGGCAGATCCCCGTCGATGGAAGCCAGGTGGCAGATCTCCGTGCCCATAATGGGGCTTAAGCCGGTGAGCTTCTGGTAGAGGGCCTTGTGGAGAGGAGAGGGGGAGGCGGTGAGGACAGAGCGGAACTCCTCCTCCGTCACCTCCAGGGGATTTTTCTTCTCCACAGTCATGGGAATGAAATAGGGCCGTCCCGGCAGCACCTCCCGCACGGAGCTTAACTGGGCGGACACGTGCTTGATGCTGTCTAAAATGGTGCCGTCTTCTTTGCAGAAAATAATGTTGCTGTGCTTTCCCATGATCTCCACCATCAGCTTTTTCCGGCACAGATCTCCCAGCTCGTCCAGATGTTCAAATTCCAGCTCAATCACCCGCTCCAGGCCGGGCTGGGTCACGGAAACGATTCTGGCGCTTCCGATGTGCTTGCGCAGCAGCATACAGAAATTGGGGGCCGTCATGGGGCTGGGCTTGTTGGTTTCCGTAAAGTAGATGAGAGGCAGGCTGGCGCTGGCTGAGATCAGCAGTCTCCAGCTGTTTTTCTGGTTTTTTATGGTAAAGAGCAGCTCGTCCTTTTCCGGCTGGGCGATCTTTGTCACCCGTCCGCCTTCCAGAGCCTGCTTCAAATCACGTACAAGATTGGCGATCACGATTCCGTCGAATGCCATGTTGATTCCTCCTTGTTGATAAAATGAGCTTTGCCGGAGGAAAAGAATCCGGACAAAGCCTGCAGTCATCAGTATATCACAGATGAAGAAAAGGGGAAAGAGGAGATGTGCCGTCAGGAAGTTCCCTCAGCACTGTCAGGAAACTCCCTCCAGCGCCGTCAGGAAGATGACTGCCGCCAGCAGATCGGCGCAGCCGCCGGGGCTGATGTTTCGCCGGACAAATTCAGCGTTCAGCTCTGTCAGACGGGCAGTGCCGTCGTTCCGGTACGCTCCGCCGGCTTCCAGAAAGGCCTTTGACTGCTGTTTGACCCACTGGAGAGTCTCCATATCGGAGCGGATCAGAATATTGGTATCCTCCACCTCGGCCATAAGGGACAGAAGGACCTGAAGGTGTACCAGATTGGTCTCCTGGTGCGCTGAAAGGCCTTCCCTCATCACGGGAAGCCCCACATCGCGGATGGAGGGAAAACCGTCGGCGGCCTCTCCACGGATCCCGCGGCATCCATACCGGGCGTAGAGCCGTTCTCCGTGGGTGGATGGGGATTTTTGCCTCATGGCGGCAAAATCCCGTTCCATGGCATCCCGTACCATTTCCCCGGCCAGATTCAGGATTTTTTCCGGGTGAAACCGGCCCGCAGTCCGGAGACAGTATCCGGCGGCGGCAGAGAGAATCCCCAGGGAGAAAATGGCTCCCTTGTGGGTGTTTACCCCGCCGGTGGAGGAAAACATGGCCGCCTCCGCGCTTACGCCGACGGGACGGACGGCTCCGAAGAGGCCAGGAAGAGGGCCGTTCCAGGAAAAACCCAGTCCTCCCATTTCTCCTAAAAACGGGGCGATGGCGGCGGCGCTTTTCCGGAAAGTGCCGCAGTCCATGTCCCGGTGGGAGCCGGTGTCGTGAAGATCCACCAGACCGGGCTTCGGGGTGGTCTCCACCTCGGCGATGAGGGCCTCCCGGACGGCGAAGCCTAAGAAAGCGGAGACCTCAGAGGACCGGTTCATTTCCCATACCTCCCCTGAAGAATCCGCTCAATTTCCCCTGTCAGCTCCTCCACGGAATGGCGGCGGCTTCTGGAGCAGGCGTGGGCCGGTTCTCCGCAGAGGAGACATTTCCTTCCGGGAAAGCCGATGTCCTCCCTGGACACCTTCGAGCCGTCGGGGCGGATCACATCCAGATCACAGAGCCGTCCCACAGGATCTCTCTCCTCGATTTCCACGGTGATCCGCTTTAAGCTTTCCGGGGAGGCCCGGACACAGAGAAATTCCTCCCAGCCCGTCTTTTCCCGGATCGATTCCCGGCAGATAATTGCAAGACCACGCCTGGAAAGGGCGTTTTCCACTGCGGCAAGACTCTCCTGAAAGGCTTCCGTCACGTGGGGCAGAAGCTTCACCGGCCCCGGGATATTCATGGTAAAGGAGATGACGGGCAGTCCGTGAGCGGAAAGCAGCTGTTCCTGGATGCGGGCACGCCGCTCCCTGGCCTCCAGCATATCGGTAAGTTCAACCTGCAGCGCGGTCGAGGCTGCGGGAATGTTGAAAGGATCATTCATGGCGTTCCTCCTGTATGTTTTCCTGCTCCGTGAGGTCTCCCAGAATTTCCAGGAATTCTCTCATGTACCGGGGCAGATACAGATCTCTCCGGTAGCAGGCGTAAAAATGTCGGGTATTCTCGATTCCCAGAAGGGGATAGATAAAATAGCCGCAGGCGTTTGCACTGTCCCGGACTGTGTAGGAGTCGGGACAGATCATCACTGCCCGCGTGGCGGCCACCACCCGCTTGCCCACCTCAATGCTGTCGGTTTCCAGACCGATGGCAGGGAAAAATTCCCTGGAAGTAAACAGGGAATCCTGAAGAGTGCGCACGGAGTGCCCCTTTTTGATACAGATAAACAGTTCCCCCTCAGCCTCCGTCACATCCACCGGCGTTCCCGGGGGGAGCGTTCGGGCCAGCCTGGTCTCACGGTTGGCCAGAAGCACCAGCTCCTCCCGCTGAACCAGGCGGTAAACCAGCTCTTCCTGCCGGGGGGTGGTGGTGAGGCAGGCGATGTCGATGGTTCCCTGCAGCAGGCTTTTTTCCACATTGTTGGAGCCTTGCTCCAGAAGCTCCAGGCTTACGTGGGGGAAGCGGCTGTGAAAGCGGGGGTAGAGCTTGGGAAGGATTTCCATTCCGCGCTGAATGGGAAGTCCCAGGCGTATAACGCCGAATTCCTCCTGGCGCAGTTCTTCAATCTGTTTGCTCAGGTTAAAGTTGATGGTCTGTACCTGCCGGGCGGCATTGACGTAGAGCTGTCCGGCGGCGGTAAGGGTCAGAGGCTCTGTGGAGCGGTCGAAGATGGGCGCCCCCAGATTGGCCTCCGCGTTTTTGATCATCTGGCTGAGGGCCGGCTGGGACACGAAGAGTTTTTTGGATGCTCCTGTGATGCTGCCCTCCTTCAAAACAGCCAGAATGGCCTGAATATGCTTGTCGTTCATAGGCCTTCCTTTCCGGCCGGAATTCCATTTCTTCTCCGGCCACAATTATCAACATTTTACCACAGAAGAGAAGGGATTTCCACGCCAATTTTCCGGCGCATAAGGCCAGCCTTATACTTGCCATAGAAGCAGAAGTATTGGAACTTTCCATGGCCAGGTGATACGATGGACATAAGAAAAAAGGAGAGTCAGCCAGAAGGAGGATGGATATGGAGATTAAAAAAGCGGCTATGGCCGGCACGCTGGAATCCAGCGATGCTCAGGTGACGGTGGAGCCAGGAACGGAGGGAATTGAGCTTTCCATCGAGAGCAGCGTGATCAATCAGTACGGAAAGCAGATCCGGAATGTGATTCTGGAAACTCTGGACCGTCTGGAGGTAACAAGCGGAAAAGTGAAAGTGGTGGACAAGGGAGCGCTGGACTGTACCCTGAAGGCGAGAGTGGAGTGCGCCGTCTATCGCTCCAATGATGTGACGGAAAATCTTCCCTGGGGAGGTGTGATTCGATGATTCATCCAAACAAAAAGAGACTGAGAAGATCCATGATGTTTTTAAACTGCCAGAAGCCGGGTCTGATCAAGGATCCCTATATTTACGGTCCGGATTCCATTATGCTGGATCTGGAGGACGCGGTGGCGGAAAACCAGAAGGATGCGGCCAGATATTCCCTGTACCACGCCCTTCAGGAAATTGACTACCGGGGCGTGGAGCGGGTGGTCCGCATCAACGGTCTGGATACCCCTCACTGGAGAGAGGACGTGCGGGTGTGCGTGGCCGGAGGAGCCGATACCATCCGAATAGCGAAGACAGAAAGCGCTCAGGACGTACATACGGTGGAGGAGGCTGTTCTGGCGGCGGAGAGAGAGTTTGGCCGGCCGGAGGGAAGCACCCTTCTCATGGCGGCTCTGGAGTCCTGCCGGGGCGTGCTGAATGCTCTGGAGGTCTGCGAGTCCTCGGAACGCCTTATCGGCATCGCCTTGTCCGGCGGAGATTATACGAAAGACCTTCAGACTTCCATCACCGGCACCGGCGTGGAGCTGATGGGAGCCAGACAGCACATGATTATGGCAGCCCGGGCGGCCGGCGTGCAGTGCTGGGATACGGTGTTTACCAACCTGGACGATATGGAAGGCTTCCGGAAGGAGACGGAGATGATCAAGCTCATGGGCTTTGACGGAAAATCTCTGGTCAACCCAAGGCAGATCAGCGTGGTTCACGAGGTATTTACCCCCACGGAGAAAGACATTATCTTTGCCGAGAAAGTGGTTCGGGAAATCGACGATAAGAAGGCAAAGGGAATCGGTGTGTTCACTGTGGACGGAAAGATGATCGACATCGCATTCTATGACGGAGCAAAGAGAACAATAGCCCTGGCAAAGGCTTCAGGCGTGTATGAGGGGGATCTGTAAAATGATAAATGCTGTTGGAAGAGATATCCCGGAAGAGGTTCTTGCGGCCACGGGAAAAAAGGTATTTGAAGGCGCTTACGCCTATGACAATTATGAGTATAAGAAGGCGGCCCCCACAGTGAGGGCCATGGTGGATCCGAACCGTTCCAAAATGGTGTCTTCCATCCGGGAGGCCCTGGAAAAGTGCGGAATCAAAGACGGTATGGTGCTTTCCTTCCACCACCATTTCCGGGAGGGAGACTATGTGGTGAATATGGTAATGGAGGAAGTCCACAACATGGGCATCAAAGACATTACCATCTGCGCCAGCTCTCTGGGAAAGGCAAACAACGCCATTGTTCCCTACATTGAGGACGGCACCATTGTGGGCATTCAGTCCTCCGGCGTCCGGGGAAAGATCGGCGAGGCCATTTCCACCGGAAAGCTTAAAAATCTGGCCATCATGCGTTCCCACGGCGGGCGTGTGCGGGCCATCGAGACAGGAGAGGTGCACATTGACATCGCCTTTATCGGCGCCCCCACCTGTGATGAATACGGCAACTGCCGCCCCAACGGCGGAAAGAGCGACTGCGGCGTCCTGTCCTATGCCATGGCGGACGCAAAATACGCAGATAAAGTAGTAGCTGTCACCGACTGCCTGGTTCCCTTCCCCAACGTACCGGCCAGCATATCCATGTCTGACGTGGACTATGTGTGCGTGGTGGATGAGATCGGCAATCCGGCCAAGATTGCCACCGGAGCGGCAAAGCCCACCACTGATGTGAGAAAGCTGATGATGGCGGACTACTGTACCCAGTTTGTGATCCACACACCCTATTTCAAGGAAGGCTTTTCCTACCAGACAGGGGTAGGCGGCGCTTCCATCGCCTCCACCATTTCCCTGGGAAAGATCATGGAGGAGAGAGGGATCCATATGGGCTTTGGTGTGGGAGGAATTACCACTCCCATGTGCGACCTTCTGGAGAAGGGGCTGATCCGCACCATTGTGGATACTCAGGATTTTGATCTGGGGGCCATTGAGTCCATCAAGAAGAACCCCAATCACATTGAAATTTCTGCCTCTGAGTATGCCAATCCCATGAACAAGGGAGCGTATGTGAATCGTCTGGACTTCGTGATTCTGGCGGCGCTGGAGGTTGATGTGAATTTCAACTGCAACGTGGTGGTCGGTTCCGACGGTATGATCACCGGTGCCCAGGGCGGCCACCCGGACACGGCGGCAGGAGCAAAATGCACCATTGTAATCGCACCCCTGCTTCAGGGCAGGATCCCGGCCATCTGCACCAATGTGACGACGGTGACTACGCCGGGCGAGACGGTAGACGTGGTGATCACCGATTACGGCATTGCCATCAATCCCCGCAGACAGGATCTGATTGAGTGCATGAAGGATGTGAAGCTTCCCTTCTGTACCATTGAGGAACTGAGAGACAAGGCTTACTCCATCGTGGGAGAGCCGGCCCCCGTACAGTTTGACGACCGGGTAGTGGGAGTGATTGAGAGCCGGGACGGCACCATTCTGGATGTGGTGAGAAAGATCAAAGAGTTTTCCTTTGACGACTGAGCACAGTCAATTGAATAAATAATATGAGAAAAGCCTGGGGCCTTCTTCTCCGACAGGAGAGAGGGCCTCAGGCTTTTGTGCCCGGCGCTGTTCTTACGGCCGGCGGAAGAGGCCGGAACTGTCAGTTTCCGCACTCCACGCTGATTTCGTTAAACAGGGCCAGAAGATCTTCTGTCTGAGTCTCTTTCTTCCGTTCTCCGGTTTTATCCAGGATTACCCGGCCCTGGTGCATCATCAGCAGACGATTTCCGTAGTCCGCCGCGTAGCGGAGGTTGTGGGTGACCATGATGGTGGTCAGCTTCTTCTCCTCCACGATTTTTCCCGTCAGCTCCATAATAGTCTCCGCCGTCTTCGGGTCCAGGGCGGCAGTGTGCTCATCCAGAATGAGAAATTCAATGGGAGTCATGGTGGACATGAGAAGGGCCATGGCCTGGCGCTGTCCGCCGGAAAGAACTCCCACCTTTACGTCCAGTTTGTCTTCCAGTCCCAGTCCCAGAGTCTTTAAATTTTCCCGGTAGTAGTCGATCCTCTTCCGGTCCGTTCCCGGGCGGAGGTTGAAAGGCTTTCCCTTTGTGTCAGCCATGGACATATTTTCCAGGATGGTCATGTTGGGGCAGGTGCCCATGGCGGGATTCTGGTAGACCCTGCCGATGGTCCGCAGCCGTCTGTGCTCCGGCATTCTGGTAATATCCTTTCCGCCGATGGAGATCTGTCCGCTGTCCACGGGAATGCTGCCGCAGATAATGTTTAACATGGAAGTCTTTCCGGAACCGTTGCTTCCCACCACAGACACAAATTCCCCGTCGCCGATGGTCAGGTTAAAGTCCTCAAACAGGCACATTTCATTTACGGTGCCCTGGTTGTAATATTTGTTGATCTGCTTCAGCTCCAGCATATTATGCAGCCCCCTTTCTCTTGCTCCGGTTGCTGATCACCAGGATGATCAAAAACAGTGCCGCTGTCAGGAATTTCATGTAAGAGGTGGGGAAAATGCCCACTGCCATGGCTGCGGCGATACAGGCTTTGTAGAGGATACTGCCGATGATCACCGCTGTGGTGGTTTTCATGAAAGAGGCCCGCTTAAACAGTTTGGTGCCGATGATCACGCTGGCCAGTCCGATGACCATGGAGCCTGTTCCTGTGGAGATTTCAAAAAAGCCCTGCTTCTGGCAGTAGATGCTTCCGGATAAGGCCACCAGGCCGTTTGCCAGGGCCAGACCGATGATTTTTACCGTTCCCTTGTCTTTTGCCAGGGAGGTAACCAGGGTGTCGTTGTCTCCGGCAGCCCGGAGCAGATACCCGGATCTGGTTTTTAAGTAGGCGTCCAGCAGAACCTTTACCAGAACCACTGCCGCAAGGGAGATGATCACCACCGTAAAATATCCCACCGGGGAAGCCCAGAGGGGATCGGTGAGAGAGTTTTCAAATATGGTGGAACTTCCAAAAAACGCCAGGTTAGCGCCTCCGGCAATCTGCAGGTTGATGGAGTAGAGGCCGGTCATCACAATGATGCCGGACAGCAGGTCTACCACCTTCAGTTTGACGTGAATCAGTCCCGTGACCGTACCCGCCAGAACTCCGCTCAGAAAGGAGACGAGCAGGGCAGCGGGAGCGGGAATGCCGGCCACCAGCATGGCTGCCGTGACCGCCGATCCCAGGGGAAAGGTGCTGTCCACGGACAGATCGGGAAAATCCAGGATGGAGTAGGTGATGTAAACCCCCAGAGCCAGGATGGCATAAATAAGACCTTCTTCTAAAATACCCAGCAGAATGGACATATGACTGACCTCCGTAAATGATGTTTATGAATTGGAATCCCCGATGGTATCAAACATCTGGGCGGCGGAGCTCACCAGCTCTTCCGGAAGAGTGATGCCCAGGTTTTCCGCTGCGGCGCTGTTGCCGTAGAAGGATGCCTCTTCAATGATTTCGTAGGGCATCTCCGACGCCTCTGCCGCTCCCGTTAACACCTGAGCGGCCATGCGCCCGGTCTGTTTTCCAAGTTCAATGTAGTCCAGGCCCATAGATGCCAGGCAGCCTATGCGCACCTGCTCGATCTCACTTCCGAACACGGGGATTCCTTTGCTGTTTGCTTTATCCAGAATAATGGGAAGGGAGCTGACTACGGTGTTGTCCGTCAGGTTGTTTAAGCAGTCCACCTGAGCCAGGAGATTGTCTGCGGCCAGAGGGATATCCGCCGCGGTGGAAACGCCGCTCTCGACGATCTCAAAGCCGTATTCCGGGGCCGCTTCCTTATATTCCTCCAGAGTGGACTGAGAATTGACCTCGCTGGTGCTGTACATGATGCCGATGGTCTTTGCGTCGGGAAGAATCTGACGGATCATCTGGAGCTGCTCCTCCACCGGCAGCTTGTCGCTGGTTCCGGTGATATTTCCCGCCGGCATTTTGTCCTCCGTGGCCAGCTGTGCGATCACCGGGTCGGTGACGGCGGTGTAGATCACGGGGATATCCGTCCGCTTGGTAGCGCCGTAGGCCGTCTGAGCCATGGGAGTAGCGATGGCGCAGACCATATCCACATCCTGGGACAGGAAATTGCTGACGATCTGAGTGCCCATGCCTCCGTCTCCGTTGGCATTCTCATAGAGAACGGTCAGGTTTTTTCCCTCCTCGATGCCTTCCTCCGCCAGTCCCTGAAGAAAACCTTCCCGGCAGTTGTCCAGAGAACCGTGGACGGCGTACTGGCCAATGCCGATGGTGTAGGACGCCCCGTCCTGGACGGCGCTGTTTTCCGAATCCGCAGCGCCGGAAGATTCTCCGCCGCTCTGAGAGGAGCCGGCTGCCGCAGTGTCCGGAGCGGAAGTGGCGGTCTGGCTGTTTCCGCCGCATCCTGCGGCCGCGGCTGTCATGGCAGTGATCATAAGGGCTGCGATAATGTTTTTCTTCATAATTCATTCCTCCGTTTGATAAAAGTTTTGGATTTTTGTTAGACGAAGGAAGTGGGGCGGGCTGTGCGGATATAAAAAAATCCCAGGCATAATTGCTTATGCCTGAGACGAATCAACAAATCCGCGGTACCACTCAAACTTGACTGTAAAGTCCACTTCTTTCATATACTAACATATATGCCGCTCTGATAACGGTCGCGGTCTCCGTCGATCCCTACTGTCAGTTCAGGACCGCCCTCGAAAGTCCATTCAGCAAGCCACGCCATACCGTGCTTCCACCTGTGCACAGCTCTCTGAGATTTTGTGAAAATGCCTACTCCTCTTTCTCATCGGTTTCTCTTTATGTTTTTTTAAATCCTAATACGGAAACGGCGCTTTGTCAACTGTTTTTTGAAATTTCTTGAAGGGAAAAAGTGCTTATGTTAGAATAAAAGCGGAAAAAACGGCAAAACTTGAGACAAAGGAGAATGATTGTGAAACGGTTATTGATTGTAGTGGATATGCAGAATGATTTTATAGACGGAGCCCTAGGAACGAAGGAGGCAAAGTCCATTGTGGAGCCGGTAAGGGAGAAGATCCGCACTTATCTGGCAGACAGAGAAGGAGAGGTGGTCTTTACTCTGGACACCCATTTTGAAAATTATCTGGACACTCTGGAGGGGAAAAAGCTGCCGGTACCCCACTGTGTGAAGGATACGGAGGGCTGGAAGCTCCATCCGTCCCTGGAGCAGTTTCCGGGAAAACGGTACGAAAAATCCACCTTCGGCTGCGTGGCCATGGCCAGAGATCTGGAAAAATGCGAGTACGAGAGCATTGAACTGGTGGGGCTGTGCACCGACATCTGCGTCATCGCCAACGCTCTGATCATGCGGACGGAATTTCCGGGGACTCCCGTTATCGTGGACGCTTCCTGCTGTGCCGGAGTGACGCCGGAAAGCCACAAAAACGCCCTGGAGGCCATGAAAATGTGCCAGATTGACGTGGCGGGAGAGTAGACAGGCCAGACAGGAAAACATTTAAGTGCCGGGACAGAGAGCCTGAGACAGAAAAAGCGCCGGGCCGCCGGGGCGGACGTTCAGAAAAGAGCGTCCTCCCGGCAGGCCCGGCGTACTGCGTCCAGAAACTGTTTTGCTGCCCGGGACTCATAGGCGTCTTTCGGCACTGCGATGCAGAGCTCCCAGAATGCGCCGTAGGACTCCGGAATGGAGTAGTAGTCCGGCCTGGCCGAAAGGGAGGGAAGGGCGGTGTACTGTTTGGGCAGAAGGGTGATGCCCATTCCCTCCGTACAGAGAAGCTGGATGGTCTCAAAACTTTTCAGAGTCAGCAGGATTTCCGGATGGACAATGCCGGCTTTTGCCAGAAGAGCGTCGGTGATCTGGCGGATCCGCTGCCCTTTCTGTACCATGAGAAGGGGCTGGTCTTTCAGATGATCCAGATCCAGCTCCGGATATTCCCCCTTTCCCGGACGGGCGAAACGGCCTACGGGATGCCCGTGGGGAGCTACCACGAGAAAGGGATCTCTGGACAGCAGTTCGTAGGAGATGCCGGAGCAGGAAGAGTCTTTGGGGGCGTGCATGATGGCAAAATCCAGTTCCCGTCTGGAAAGGCGTTCCTCCAGGCCGTCAGAGGTGTCCTCCGTCACGGAACACTCCACTCCGGGAAACTGCCGGTGAAACCTGGGAAGCACCCGGGTCAGCACACTGGTTCCCAGATGGCTGGTGATGCCCAGGCGGATTTTTCCCGTCTTCAGATTGTTGATATCGCTGATTTCCCGCTCCAGGTCCTCGTACAGGGCCAGAATCCGCACCGCCGTGCGGTAGTACTGCTCTCCGGCGTAGGTGGGAATCAGCCCGGCGGGGGTCCGGTTAAACAGCTCCGTTCCCAGCTCCGTCTCAATTCGTTTTACAAACTGGCTCAGGGAAGGCTGGGAAATAAACAGGCGTTTTGCCGCCCGGGAGATGCTTTTTTCCTCCGTGATGGTTTTGATATAATTCAGTTCTTTTTCTGTCATCTCAAACCCTCCTTTTGGGAGAGAACATCCTATATGATTTATCCTATATGGGTCATTGTGTTTATAGTATTTGCCTTATATATACAATAATTGTATAATAAAGTCAACAAAAAAGAAGCGGGAAAACCCGAAAAGAACGGGAAATATTCCCAAAGAGTGAAAACGGAGGTATGAGAATGGTTCAACTGTATGAGGGCGGAGCATATCTGGTAAACCAGACAGAGCTGGTTCCGGAGGCGGAAGCGGCGAAAGTAGAACAGATGACGGGGAAAATGGTTACAAAAGAAGAGGCAAAGAAGGGAACCATCGCCTATTCCATTCTGAAAGCTCACAATACGTCGGACAGCATGGAGAAGCTGCAGATTAAATTTGACGCCCTGACGTCCCACGATATCACCTTTGTGGGAATCGTTCAGACGGCAAAGGCGTCAGGAATGGAAAAGTTTCCCATTCCCTATGTGCTCACCAACTGCCACAACTCTCTGTGCGCCGTGGGGGGCACCATCAATGAGGATGACCATATGTTCGGCCTTTCCGCAGCGAAGAAGTACGGCGGCATCTACGTTCCGCCTCACATCGCTGTCATCCACCAGTACATGAGAGAGATGATGGCCGGCGGCGGAAAAATGATCCTGGGTTCTGACAGCCACACCCGCTACGGCGCTCTGGGCACCATGGCCATCGGCGAGGGCGGCGGCGAACTGGTAAAACAGCTGCTTCAGGATACATATGACATTGCCTATCCGGGCGTGGTGGCCGTATATCTGGACGGAAAGCCCCAGCCGGGAGTTGGACCTCAGGATATCGCCCTGGCAATTATCGGCGCAGTATTTAAAAAAGGATATGTGAAGAACAAAGTCATGGAGTTTGTGGGACCGGGAATCTCCCATATGACCACCGATTACCGCAACGGCGTGGACGTGATGACTACAGAGACCACCTGCCTGACCTCTGTCTGGAGAACGGACGAGGATACGAAGGCATTCCTGACGGAGCACGGAAGAGGAGATGCCTATAAGGAGCTGAATCCGGCAGATGTGGCCTACTATGACGGCGTGGTTTACGTGGATCTGAACACGGTGAAGCCCATGATCGCTCTGCCGTTCCATCCCAGCAACACTTATGAGATCGATGAGCTGAACGCCAACCTGGAAGACATTCTCCACGGCGTGGAGGAAGAGGCGAAGAAAGTGGCCGGCGGCCGCGCTTCCTTTACCTTGATGGACAAGATCAGAGACGGAAAGCTTATGGTGCAGCAGGGTGTGATCGCAGGATGCGCAGGCGGAAACTACACCAACGTAATTGAGGCTGCCCATGCCTTAAAGGGAAGAGACTGCGGCTGCGGCGAGTTCTCCCTGTCCGTATACCCCTCTTCTCAGCCGGTATTCCTGGATCTGGTGAAGAAGGGAGCCATCGCAGACCTGATGGAGGCGGGAGCCATTATCAGGACAGCTTTTTGCGGTCCCTGCTTCGGCGCGGGAGATACCCCCTGCAACAACGGCCTGTCCATCCGCCACACCACAAGAAACTTCCCCAACCGGGAAGGATCCAAGCCCGGAAACGGACAGATGTCCGCAGTGGCCCTCATGGACGCCCGTTCCATCGCAGCCACGGCGGCCAACGGCGGCGTGCTCACCTCTGCCCAGGAGTTTGACTGCTGGGGCGATGTGCCGGCTTATCACTTTGACGATACGGTATATCAGAAGAGAGTATATTTCGGATATGGGAAAGGCGATGAGAACGCCAGCCTGGTATACGGCCCCAACATCAAGGACTGGCCGGAGATGACGGAGCTCACCGACAACATCCTGTTGAAGGTCTGCTCCAAGATCATGGATCCTGTGACCACCACTGACGAGCTGATCCCCTCCGGCGAGACGTCCTCCTACCGCTCCAATCCCCTGGGCCTGGCAGAGTTTGCCCTGTCCAGAAGAGATCCGGAGTATGTGGGAAGAGCCAAAGAGGTGGATAAGGTGGAGAAAGCCAGAGAGGCCGGCACCTGCCCCGTTCAGGCGGCTCCGGAGCTTCAGACTGTGTTTGAGAAGATCCGTACCATTCCGGGACAGGAGGAAGTAAAGGCTTCCGAGACGGAGATCGGCAGCATGATTTATGCGGTGAAGCCGGGAGACGGCTCCGCCAGAGAGCAGGCGGCCAGCTGTCAGAGAGTGCTGGGCGGCCTTGCCAACATCTGCCGGGAATACGCCACCAAGCGCTATCGCTCCAACGTGATGAACTGGGGCATGCTTCCCTTCCAGATGGAAGCGGAGCCGGAGTTTGAGGTGGGCGACTACATCTACGTGCCGGATATCCGCAGAATCCTGAAAGAAGGACCGGCAGACAGGATCGCCGCCTATGTGATCGGAGATCAGGTAAAGGAGATCACTCTGTATCTGGCGGATATGACGGACAATGAGAAGGAGATCGTCATGGACGGCTGCCTGATCAACTTCAACCGGAAAAAGGCGAAAAAGCAGGCGTAATATGACATTAATATGACATAAAAAAACGATATGAAAAACGGCGGGAGGAGCCTGCAAAGCTCTTCCTGCCGTTTTTTGCTGTGAAAGCCCGGTCTCAAAGCAGAGGCGGAGCGGGCTGCTTGCAGACCGGACCGTCTCTGCTTTGGAGACGCTAACCTGTATGAGCAAGAAGGCCGGCAGGCCGGATTGCGAATGCAGGTTGGATCGCATGAGTGCGCAGCACGGAGCGATCCGAGGGCTTTCATGGTTCGTGGTGTCCGCGTTAGCGGGCACGGAGGCTTGCGCGATACGCCCGGCCAGCCGCCTTCAGGAGGCAGGGAAACCCAGCCCCGGAACGCGGCTGACCGTCTTAGTAGTGAATGACCTCCTCCGCCTCACGGATCCGCTTTACAGTCTCGGCCCCTTCTTCAGAGGCAAAATACTTCCAGGTGCTCTCCGGGACCAGGGGACGGATCCGGTCGGTATTTCCCTCCTGGATCAGCTTCCGGACATGGGAGGCGCTGATGGGGCTTCCATCCGTCTCTTTTCTGGGAATCTGAATAAAATCCAGGCCGGCCTGAGGCAGTTTTTCCTCCATCACCTGGTTGTACAGGCGGGTTACCCGGCTGAAAGGTTCTTCCCCGGCAAAGCGGCAGCAGATTTCCAGAGCTTCTGCGATCTGCACGAACACGGCGATGTCCAGCTCTCCGTGGGAACGGATCACCGTATCCTCATCCTTAAAAAAGTAGGAGGGAAAGGTGGAACTGGAAATCATATAGCTTTTTGTCTCGTGGAAGACAAGCCCGGAAATGCCCCTGCAGCCTTCTTCCACCAGCCGGCGGCGCACCTTGTAGGGAATGAGGGAGACGTCTTCCGACACCACAAATATATGGAGCAGGCCGCAGCGCTTTCTGGCTTCTTCAATCAGATAGCGGTGTCCCAGGGTGAAGGGGTTGGCGTTGATCACCACGGCGCCCTGGACGGCGCGGCCGGAGAGGCTTTCCGGCGCTGTGTTCAGCTGGGCCTCCGTCTCTTTTTTCAGGTCTTCCAGATAAGAAGCAAAGCCGGTTTTCCGGTTCTCCATAAAGACCACCCGGTCCGGTACACGGGCGATCTCATAAAATCCCAGGCTTTTGAAAAACAGGGCGGTGCTGCATTTGGTGTACAAAAACAGGTCCAGAATTCCCCGTTCATATTCGTATTCCATAAGGTGTGTGACGATCTGGTTTAACAGGCCCTCTCCCTGGCAGGCCGAGTCCACGGCCATGCAGCGCAGGGTGTTGCCGAAGCAGGAGCCGGTAGCCACCAGACGGTAATCCCCGTCAAACAGGCCCGCGGTATAGTCCAGATGGCCGTCTCTCTGGATCCCCTCCTTTTCCAGCAGCTGATCCAGCTGTCTCATGGCCCGCCGGTCTGAGGGAAAGATGGGGCTGAGCGTATATTCAGACATAAAAAGATCTCCTTTAACATTGTCATTGGCGATGGAACAGACAGAAAATTCTGCCGGTTATGCGCCTTATCTCTTATCATATCAGACGGACGGGAAAATTCCAACGGTACCGGGAGAGAAAATAGAATGTTGACGAGTTTTTGCCTTTGAAGTATAATATATCCATCTATGTGAAAGTGAGGCAGTGACGATGTTGAAGAGCATGACCGGGTTCGGGAGATACGAGGAAACCACCGACCAGTACAAAATTTCCGTGGAGATGAAGGCGGTGAACCACCGGTATCTGGACATGAGCATCAAGATGCCGAAGAAACTCAGCTATTTCGAGGCCGGCATCCGCACGCTGCTGAAGCAGTACATTCAGAGGGGAAAGGTGGATGTATACATCACTTATGAGGACTATACCGAGGGAAACCTCTGTCTGAAATACAATGCCGCTCTGGCTGCTGAGTATATGGATGTATTCCGGAAGATGGCGGAGCAGTTCGGAATTGAAAATGATGTGAAGGTGTCCGCCCTGTCCCGGTATCCGGAGGTGCTGACCATGGAGGAGGCGCCGGAGGACGAGGAACACCTCTGGAAAGTGGTTTCCGGAGCGGTGGAGGAAGCGGCGAAGCGCTTTGTGGAGACCAGAGTTGCCGAGGGAGAGCGGCTTTGCCGGGATCTGACGGCGAAGCTGGACTATATGCTGACGCTGGTGGACTTTATTGAGGCCAGAGCGCCGGGACTTCTGACGGAGTATCGGCAGAAGCTGGAGGACAAGGTGAAAGAGCTTCTGGCAAACTCTGCCGTGGATGAGAGCCGCATTGCGGCCGAGGTGACCATTTACGCGGATAAGATCTGTGTGGATGAAGAGATGGTGCGGCTGCGCAGCCATATCGTTTCCACCAGGGAAAAGCTTATGGCAGGAGGCGCCGTGGGGCGGGAGCTGGACTTCATCGCCCAGGAGATGAACCGGGAGGCCAACACCACCCTGTCAAAATCCAGCGATCTGGAGATCTCTGACCGTGCCATTGCCTTAAAGACGGAGATTGAAAAAGTGCGGGAGCAGATCCAGAATATCGAATAAGATCAAGTGAGGAGTTATTCCATGAAGGAGAGAGGAATACTGGCGGTCGTGTCCGGATTTTCCGGAGCCGGCAAGGGGACGCTGATGAAAGCGCTGATGGAGAGGTACGACAATTACGCCCTGTCCATATCCGCCACCACCAGAAAGCCCAGAGAGGGCGAAGTGCATGGCAGAGAATATTTTTTTGTGGAAGAGGAAGAATTTGAGAAGATGATCGGCGAGGACCGCCTCATCGAGTATGCCCGGTATGTGGACCACTATTACGGCACGCCCCGGGATTATGTGATGAGCCAGATGGAGGCGGGAAAAGATGTGATTCTGGAGATTGAAATTCAGGGAGCTCTGAAGGTCAAGGAGAAATTTCCGGAGACTCTGCTGATTTTTGTGACGCCGCCGTCTGCGGAGGAGCTGAAGCGCCGGCTGGTAAACAGAGGCACGGAAACGCCGGAGGTCATTGACGCCCGGATGAAGCGGGCCTGTGAGGAGGCGGAACAGATGGACCGCTACGATTACCTTCTGGTCAACGACGAGATCGGGCAGTGCACGCAAGAGCTGCACAGACTGATCCAGGCTCAGCACCGCAGAATGTCTCTCCACGGGAAGTTTGTGGCGCAGATGAAGGAAGAATTAAAGAATATTTCAGAATAGAAGAACGAAAAGGAGAATGAGAATATGTTGCATCCATCTTATACGGATCTGATTGAAGCAGTAAACAGCGATGTGGAGCAGGGCGAGCAGCCGGTGGTTCAGAGCCGCTATTCCATCGTGATTGCCAGCGCCAAAAGGGCGAGACAGCTGATCGCCGGCGAGGAGGCCTATGTGCCGTCCGCAGGCAGAAAGCCTCTTTCCGTGGCCATTGAAGAGCTGTACAAATCCTATGTGAAGATCCTTCCGGAAGAAGAGGGAGAGGACGAGGCAGAATAAACAGCCGCAAAGCCGTTTCCGTTTCCAGGGACCGGCTTTTTTTAACAGGACTTTCCGAGTTTTGAAATAACAGATACAGTGAGGAGAAAACAAATATATGAAACTGCTTTGTGTGTCCCTGGGCTGCGACAAAAATCTGGTGGACAGTGAAAAAATGCTGGGACTGCTCTATAAAGACGGCTTTACCTTTACGGACGATGAGGCGGAAGCGGATGTGATTCTGGTCAATACCTGCTGCTTTATCGGAGACGCCAAGGAGGAGAGCGTAAACACCCTTCTGGAGATGGCTGAGTACCGGAAATCCGGTTCCTGCCGGGCGCTGATTGTCACCGGCTGCATGGCGGAGCGCTACAGGGAAGAAATCATCGGGGAGATCCCCGAGGTAGACGCCGTCATCGGCACAACGGCCTATGACGAGATCGTGCCGGTGATCCGGAAGGTGCTGGCCGGCGAAGAGCATATCCAGTGTTTTGAGGAGCTTTCGGCCCTTCCCCGGGTGGATGCGGAACGCCTGGTCACCACAGGGGGCTACTACGCCTTTCTGAAAATCGCCGAGGGCTGCGATAAACGGTGTACCTACTGCATCATTCCCTATCTGCGGGGACCGTACCGCAGCGTTCCCATGGAACAGCTGGTGCGGGAAGCGGAGGAGCTGGCGGAAAAGGGAGTGAAGGAACTGATTCTGGTGGCTCAGGAGACGACTCTGTACGGCGTGGACCTGTACGGAAAGAAAAGCCTGCCGGAGCTTCTGAGGAAACTGTGCCGCATTCCGGGAATTCAGTGGATCCGCATCCAGTACTGCTATCCGGAGGAGATCACCGACGAGCTGATCGCCGCCATCCGGGATGAGGAGAAGATCTGTCACTACCTGGATATTCCCATCCAGCACGCCAGCGACAGGATTTTAAAGCGGATGAACCGCCGCACCAATCAGGCTCAGCTTCGGGAAATGATTGAAAAACTGCGCCGGGAGATTCCGGACATCGCCCTCAGAACCACTCTGATTTCCGGCTTTCCCGGAGAGACCCAGGAGGACCACGAGGAGCTTTACAACTTTGTGGACGAGATGGAATTTACCCGCCTCGGGGTATTCGCCTATTCCCTGGAGGAGGACACGCCGGCGGCATCCTTCCCGGACCAGGTGCCTCAGGAAGTAAAGGAGGAGCGCCGGGACGAGATCATGGAGCTGCAGCAGGAAATCGCCTTTGAGGCCTGCGGCCGCATGGTGGGCCGGGTGCTGGAAGTGCTGATCGAAGGGAAAGTAGCGGATGAAAACGCCTATGTGGGCCGGACTTACATGGATGCCCCTGGAGTGGACGGACTGATTTTTGTAAATACGGGGCTGGAGCTGATGTCCGGCGATTTTGTCCGGGTAAAGGTGACGGGCGCCCTGGAATATGATCTGATAGGAGAGGTGTACGATGAATCTGCCGAATAAACTGACCCTTCTGCGGGTGATTATGATTCCCTTTTTCGTGGTCTGTCTGCTGTGGGACAGCGGACAGAACCAGACGTTGCGCTACGTTGCGGCGGTGATCTTTATTGCAGCCAGCCTGACGGATATGCTGGACGGAAAGATTGCCAGAAAATACAATCTGGTGACCAACTTCGGAAAATTTATGGATCCTCTGGCGGACAAGCTGCTGGTCTGCTCTGCCCTCATCTGCCTGATTGAGCTGGGTCAGCTGCCGGCCTGGATGGTCATTGTGATCATCAGCCGGGAATTTATCATCAGCGGCTTCCGCCTCATCGCCTCCGACAACGGGGTGGTGATCGCCGCCAGCTACTGGGGAAAGTTTAAGACCACATTCCAGATGATCGCCGTGATTCTGCTGATTTTTGATTTTGAGGTTCTGCGTCCCCTGGCCACGGCCTGCGTATGGATCGCCCTGGCCCTCACGGTGATCTCTCTTGTGGATTATATCTGGAAAAACCGCGGTATACTGACGGAAGGAGGAATGTAACCGTGACAGTGGAACAGATTTCTGTGGGAACAGAGCTGCTGTTAGGAAATATTGTAAACACCAACGCCCAGTTTCTGGCTGAGCAGTGCGCTCTTCTGGGATTCTCTTCCTACAATCAGAGCGTGGTGGGAGATAACCGGGAACGGCTGGCGGAGGCTGTCCGCACGGCCTTAAAGCGCTCAGACATTGTGATTCTCACCGGCGGACTGGGGCCCACGGAGGACGACCTGACAAAAGAAGTGTGCGCGGAGGTGATGGGGATTCCCCTGGTGGAGGACGCCCATACCAGAGAGCGGCTGGAAGCCTATTTCGCCGACAGTATTTACAAGGAGATACCCGACAACAACTGGAAGCAGGCGGAGGTTCCCGCCGGGGCAAAGGTTCTGGACAATGACAACGGCACGGCCCCCGGCCTGATTCTGGAAAAATACGGAAAGTCCGTCATTCTTCTCCCCGGGCCTCCCGACGAGCTGATTCCGCTGTTTCGCGAGCAGGTAACGCCCTATCTGAGGGCGCTGCGGCCGGAGTACATCCTCTCCCGCATGGTAAAGATCTGCGGCGTGGGGGAGAGCGGCGTGGAGGAAATGCTCATTGATCTCATTGACAGCCAGACAAATCCCACCATCGCCACTTATGCAAAGATCGGCGAGGTGCACGTCCGCGTGACGGCGAAGGCTGCCGGCGAGGAAGAGGCGAAAAAGCTGATCAAGCCGGTGGTGAAGGAGATCCGCAGCCGTCTGGGAGACAATGTCTACAGCGTCCGGGAGGAGGAGACGCTGGAGATGGCGGTGGTGGACCTGCTGAAAAAATACGGCCTTACTGTGACCACGGCGGAGTCCTGCACCGGCGGACTGCTGGCGGGGCGCCTGGTAAATGTTCCGGGGGCGTCGGAGGTGTTCCGGGAAGGCGTTGTCACCTACTCCAACAAGGCGAAGAGAAAGCTGCTGGACGTGAGCAAGAGCACCCTGAAAAAATACGGGGCGGTCAGCGAGCAGACGGCCAGGGAGATGGCGGTGGGCGGCGTGTTCGCCACGGATTCCGATGCCTGTGTGGCGGTCACCGGCATTGCCGGCCCGGAGGCAGACGGGGACAAGCCGGCAGGGCTGGTTTACATTTCCTGCTACATGAATGATAAGGTTCGGGTAGAGGAATTTCACTTTAAGGGAAACCGCAATAAAGTGCGGGAGCAGGCGGTGGTAAAGGCGCTGGATCTGCTGCGCCGTTCCATTCTGGACAATTACCGCAAATCATAAAGGAGTTTTGCCCCATGCGCTGGTACAGTCATCTTTACGTGGGAGAGGAAGCGGCGAAAAAACGGTACGCCGTGATACAGAAGATCAGGCGGCAGGTGAAAGACGGGTATATTTATGTGATTACGCCGGCTTCCGGGGGGAATAATATTCTTGATATCTATTCCGCCGCGGAATTTGCCAGGCCCTACTGCCAGGAAAAAAATCCGCTGGTTCTGGGGATTGCCGCCGGCTACGACGAGGCTCTTGTGGTGGCCGGGCGGATTGTGGCAGATATGTACCGGACTACAGGGGGCTTTTCCCTGGAAGATTTTCTGGCTGAGTACGGCGGCGAGAGGTAACCATGATACAAATACTGTTTCTTATCCTGAAATGTATAGGGATTATTCTGCTGGCTCTCATCGGTCTTGTTCTGCTGGCAGTGCTTGCCGCTCTCTTTGTCCCGGTGCGCTACCAGGCGGAGGGGAGCCGGTACGGGGAGCTGAACGCCCGGGGGCGGGTCAGCTGGTTCTTTCGCGGGCTGTCTTTGGAGTTTTTCCTGGAAAAGGGAGAGGTTTCCTCCTCTGTAAAGCTGTTTGGCCGCCGGCTGGGGGGCGGCCCGGCGGAGGCGGAAGATCTGGAGGGGGATCTGCAGGAGATTTCAGAGCCGTCGGTACATACGGCTTCCCTGGACCGGGAGGAGACCGGCGGCGGGACGGACCGGAGGAAAGAGACGGAGGAAAGGAAGCGCCCGTCCGCAGAGAAAGCTTCCGGGGGAAAAGAAGAGAGAAAGGCGGGGGACGGACCGTCTTCCGGCCGGATGCAGACGGCAGTTCAGGGGCTTTTCAGGAAGATTGCCCATATCCGGAGCCGGATTCGCGCCCTTTTTGAGAAGAAGGACCAGGTCATGGCCTTTCTCCGGGATGAGGAGAACAAAAAGACGTTTCGTCTGGTCCGCTCCCAGCTGTGGCGGGTACTCCGCCATGTGCTTCCCCGCAGCATAAAGGGACGTGTGACCTTTGGGTTTGACGATCCCTACCGCACCGGACAGGTGCTCTCCTGGGCGGCCATTCTGTATCCGGTGTACCGGGACAGTCTGCAGATCACCCCGGTGTTTGACCGGGAGGTTCTGGAAGGGGAACTGAGCATAAAGGGGCGGATCCGGCTGGCTGTGCTTCTGGGCGCGGCGGCGCGGCTGATGATGGATAAAAATTTCAGAAAACTGGTCAGAAAGCTGATGGACCGATAGAAGGAGGAGACTTATGGCAGAGAATCATTTTGCAGCGACAGTGGAAGCCTTGTTTAAGGGAATGGATCATTTTGTCACCACCAAGACTGTGGTGGGAGATGCGGTGAAAATCGACGACGCTATTATCCTGCCTCTGGTGGATGTGACCTGCGGCATGGCCGCCGGATCCTTCGCGGAGAACGCCAAGCAGAACGGGGGCGGAGGAATGAGTGCCAAGATGAGCCCCAGCGCGGTATTGGTGATCCAGAACGGCGTGACCCGGCTGGTAAACGTAAAGCAGCAGGATGCCATGACAAAGGTGCTGGACATGGTTCCGGATTTTGTAAACAAATTTGTGGCAGGAAAGCCGGAGCAGCCGGTGAGCCGGGAGGCGGCGGAGGCCGCCAGGGAGATGGCTGCCGGAGCCGCAGAAAAAACAGAGAACGAAGAGGTTTAGATAGTATAAGAACGTCCCTTTCGCATAAGATATTATAGATATCGAAGCGGAAGGGATTTTTTCATGAAACGGGTAATCGGACTGATGCTGTTCTGCTTCGGCGTGGGGATGACGGTTATGCTCATTGTGCCGGAGAACTTTACTACTCTGGTGTTTATCACCGCCTGCCTCATTGTGGGCTACAATCTGTTTTGCTGCTGATGTAAGAATTCATTCAGAATATATTAAGATGTTTCGGAAATTGTAAAAAAATGTAAGATGAATTTCCCTTGCCGCAGTTATATAATAGGGGCATTATACGGAAGGGAGATGATGTTATGAGTCCGATTTATATGGCAATTTTCTGCCTGGGATTATTTGCGCTGTATGGCTGCAGCCGCTCTTCCGGGGAACAGAAAGAGACGCAGGAGAAGGAGAGGGAGGAGGCCGCGGGCGTTCCGGACGGGATAGTGCCGGCGGGCAGCGACTTAAAAAAACTCTTTGATACAGGAGCAACGACGGGGAGAAGCCCTCTGGAATTTGATTACGGGGACAGAAACCGGATTGTATTTCACGGATACTTCGGCCTCTTTGTCTGCGAAAGGCAGGAATCCAGCTGGCAGGTGTTCCGGTCCCTGGATCTGAAAGCTCTGGGGGCGGATGCTACTGTGGGCGACGATTACGCGGTGATCGATGCCGGGCGGGAGAGAGCTTATATTACCCCGGCTTATTTTGCCCCGGAAAACGAAAATCCGGTGACCTACTGCTTTGAGTATGAGAATAATCTTCTGACTGAGCGCTGGAAATACCAGTCGGTGAAAAACGATCTCCTTTCCTGGAGCTACTCCCAGGCCATGCCAGTTCAGGAAAAGGCGGACAGGCTTCTGGAAAAGGAAAACCTGACCAGAAATTCCAACATTTACCCGGTCCGGGGAATCGGCGGCGGGGAGTTCGGATTTCTGGCAGCAGAAAACGGAGCTCTGGAGAGCCTGCGCTACTGTGTATATCGGGATGTGCCGGGAGAAGGCGTTTCCGGGGAGTCGGAAATGGGAGAACTGGACATATTTCCCCTGTTCCGAAACGGGAAAGGAGAGTGAGGGGATGGAAACGAAAATCAATGGAAACAAAAAACAGCCCTTCTGCAAGGGCTGTTTTTATTCTCAAATTCTCTGTTTATACTCTTTCCACTAAGCCGGAACGTAAGCAAGAAGTACACACGTTCATCTTACGAGCGCCGCCATTGACTTTCACTTTGACAGATTTTACGTTGGCTTTCCACATTTTGTTGGAACGTCTATGAGAATGGCTCACGTTGTTTCCGAAGTGAGCAGCTTTTTCACAAATTGCACATTTCGCCATGATTTGCACCTCCTTAAAAGCTACTTGGACTCCTTACTTAGAATCCACAACATATTGTATAATAGCAGAAAAAAAAGGTTTTTGCAAGCAGTAAAATAAAATTTTGTTTCTTTTTTTTTTAATATCATGTATAATAGGAACAATAGAAGATCTGGTTACGGGATGCCCCCCGGAGAAGGGCAGATTGGAGGCATTTTTTATATGAGAGGACGTTTGAATAATAAGCTGGGTGAAATTCAGATCCACCCGGATGTGATCGCCCAGTGCGCAGGCAATGCTGCGGTAGAGTGCTTCGGGATTGTGGGAATGGCCGCAGTGAACATGAAGGACGGCCTGGTGAAGCTGCTGAAAAAGGACAGTCTAACCAGAGGCGTGGATGTGGAGATTGTGGACAACCATATTCACATCGATTTTCACGTGATCGTCTCCTATGGGGTCAATATTTCCGCTGTTTCGGAAAATCTCATGGAGAGCGTAAAATACAAAGTAGAGGCTTTCACCGGTATGGAAGTGGACAGGATCAACATTTTCGTGGAAGGTGTCAGAGTGATAGATTAAGGAGGAAACAACCTGTGGATATGAAAGAGATCGATGCCAGTCTGATGCAGAAAGCATTTCTGGCGGCGGCAAAGGGCCTGGAGGCAAAAAAAGAATGGATCAATGAGCTGAATGTATTTCCGGTTCCTGATGGGGATACGGGGACCAATATGACACTGACGATCATGGCGGCAGCCAGAGAGGTGGCCGCCATCGAGCAGCCCACTATCGAAAATCTGTCCAAGGCCATATCATCCGGATCTTTGAGAGGCGCCAGAGGAAATTCCGGCGTCATTTTATCCCAGCTGTTCCGGGGGTTCACAAAAGAACTGAAGGGTGTGGAAGTGATCACTACCACCGTGCTGGCAAATGCTTTTGTGCGTGGGACGGAGACTGCCTACAAGGCGGTGATGAAGCCGAAAGAGGGAACCATTCTGACAGTGGCCAGGGGAATGGCCGACAAGGCGATGGAGCTGGTTCCGGAGACAGAAGATATTGTTTCATTTGCAGATCAGGTGATTGAGTACGGAGATTATGTGCTCAGCCAGACGCCGGAGATGCTCCCCGTGTTAAAAGAGGCGGGAGTGGTGGATTCCGGCGGACAGGGACTGATGGAAGTGCTGAAAGGAGCCAGAGACGGCCTGCTGGGCAGAGAAGTGGACTTTGAGGCGGACAGCGGCAGGCCCATGACCGTGGCCGGAGCCAGAAGCGAGGCAGTGGCGGCGGAGACGGATATCCGTTTCGGCTACTGCACGGAGTTTATCATCAATCTGGAGCATCCTATGGAGGAGAGCACGGAGGAGGAGTTTAAGACCTACCTGGAGTCCATCGGCGATTCCATTGTGGTGGTGGCGGACGACGATCTGGTAAAGGTTCATGTTCACACCAACCATCCCGGCCTGGCCTTTGAGAAGGCGCTGACCTACGGCTCCCTCTCCCGCATGAAGATCGACAACATGAGAGAGGAGCATCATGAGCGGCTGATCCAGAATGCGGAGCGGCTTGCGGCAGAGCAGAAGAGGGAAGAGGAAGAAAAACAGAAGCCCAGAAAGCCCTATGGCTTTATCGCTGTGTCCATGGGCGACGGAATGGGCGAAATTTTTAAGGGAATCGGAGCGGACTGTCTCATTGAGGGAGGCCAGACCATGAACCCCAGCACGGAGGATGTGTTAAACGCTGTGGATCAGGTAAACGCAGACGTGATTTTTGTCCTTCCCAACAATAAAAACATTATTCTGGCGGCAGAACAGGCCGCGGGGCTGGCAGTGGGCAAGAAGCTGGTAGTGATTCCGTCAAAGACGGTTCCCCAGGGAATTACGGCTCTGGTCAATTTTGCGCCGGATCTGTCAGTAGAGGAGAACACGGAAAATATGATCCGCGAGATGAGCCGTGTAAAAACGGCGCAGATTACCTACGCGGTGAGAAATACCACCATAGACGGCATGGAAATTACCCAAGGCGATATTATGGGAATCGGAGACAGCGGGATGCTGGCTGTGGGAAAATCGGTGGAAACCACGGCCCTGGAGTCCCTGAAAGCCATGCTGGATGAAGATTCAGAGCTGGTGACCATTTACTCCGGAAGCGACGTGAGCGAGGCGGAAGGAGAAGCGCTTCTCTCCAGAGCGAAGGAGGCCTGTCCGGAGTGCGAGGTGGAACTGCACCGGGGTGGACAGCCCATTTACTATTATCTTATATCTGTGGAATAACCGGATGCCCGGAGAAAAGGGCATCACTGCTGGAAGGCTTCCGCCCCGGGGACGGAAGCCTTCCTTGTGAAGAGCAGGGCGCCTCGGCGCCGTTTTTTGCAGACGTTCAGGAGGTATCAGGTGGCTATGAATGAGCAGCCGGTCACTTCGCTGAAGGGAATCGGCGAAAAGACAGGCAAATTATTTGAAAAGCTGGGAGTTCATACAGTGCGGGAGCTGCTGGAATATTATCCCAGGGGCTACGACGCTTATGATCCGCCGGTTCCCATCGGGGAGCTGAAGCCGGATTCCACGGCGGCGGTGGAGGGAATGTTAAAGAAGGACGGAGATGTCCGCCGCTTCTCCAGGATGGCCGTCACCGTGGCCTCCCTCTCGGACGGGAGCGGAACTCTCCAGCTTACATGGTATAATATGCCCTATCTGCGCACAATGTTAAAGGCGGGGAGCCGGTACATATTCCGGGGGCGCGTGGTGAAAAAAAACGGCCGCATGATCATGGAGCAGCCGGAGATATTTTCACTGGCGGCCTATGAGGCCAGGGCCGGATCCATGCAGCCCATTTACGGGCAGACGAAGGGGCTGGGAAATAAGACCATTGCGAAGGCGGTGGCCCAGGCCCTGGAGGGCCGGGGGATGGAGCGGGAGTATCTGCCGGAGGACATCCGGACCCGCTATGAGCTGGCGGAGTACAACTTCGCCCTGGAGCACATCCATTTTCCGTCCAGCCGGGAAGAGCTGCTGTTTGCCAGAAAACGGCTGGTTTTTGATGAATTTTTCATGTTCATCCTGGCTGTGCGCCGGCTGAAAGAAAAGCGGCAGGATCAGAAGAGCCGGTATGTGCTGGAGAGACGGCCGGAGGTGGACCGTCTGCGGGAGTCCCTTCCCTATTCGCTCACGGGAGCTCAGGCGAAGGTTCTGGAGGAGGTGTTTTCCGATCTGTCCGGGGGAATGGCCATGAACCGCCTGATTCAGGGAGATGTGGGCTCGGGAAAGACCATTATCGCAGTGCTGGCTCTGCTCCAGGCGGCCTATAATGGCTGTCAGGGGGCTCTTATGGCTCCTACGGAAGTGCTGGCCAGACAGCATTACGAGTCCATGACGGAGCTGTTTGCCGCCCACGGAATTGATAAGGTTCCCGTGCTGGTGACCGGTTCCATGACGGCAAAGGAAAAGCGGCTGGCCTATGAAAAAATCGCGTCCCATGAGGCGGATATTATCGTGGGAACCCACGCCCTGATTCAGGAAAAGGTGATCTATGACAATCTGGCCCTGGTGATCACCGACGAGCAGCACCGGTTCGGCGTGGGCCAGAGGGAGGCGCTGGGAGACAAGGGAGACCGCCCCCATGTGCTGGTGATGAGCGCCACGCCCATTCCCAGGACGCTGGCCATCATTCTCTACGGAGATCTGGATATCTCTGTGATCGATGAAATGCCTGCGGACCGTCTTCCCATCAAAAACTGTGTGGTCACTCCCGACTGGAGGCCGAAGGCCTACCGGTTTATTGAAAAAGAGGTGGCCGCCGGCCATCAGGCCTACGTGATCTGTCCCATGGTGGAGGAGAGCGAGATGCTGGAGGCGGAAAATGTGACGGACTACACGGAAAAGCTGAGGCAGGAGCTGCCTTCATCCATCTGTGTGGAATCCCTTCACGGAAAGATGAAGGGAAAGGAAAAAAACCGAATCATGGAGGCCTTCGCCGCGGGGGAGATTCAGGTTCTGGTGTCCACCACTGTGGTGGAGGTGGGAGTGAACGTGCCCAACGCCACGGTGATGATGATTGAGAACGCGGAGCGCTTCGGCCTGGCTCAGCTCCATCAGCTTCGGGGCCGGGTGGGACGGGGAAAACATCAGTCTTACTGCATTATGATCAACTGCGGAGAAGAGGGGGCCGGGGAGCGCCTGGATATTTTAAACCGCTCCAACGACGGCTTTTACATTGCCTCCGAAGATCTGAAGCTGCGAGGGCCGGGAGACATTTTCGGCATCCGCCAGAGCGGGGATATGGAATTTAAGCTGGCGGATATTTTTACGGACGCGAAGGTGCTGAAAACCGTTTCGGAGGAGGTAAACCGCCTGCTGGCGGCCGATCCGGACCTGTCCATGCCGGAACATGGAGAGCTGAAGCGCCGTCTGGATCAGTATCTGGAGCGAAGCTATGACAAACTGAATTTATAGAGGAGAACGGGACGATGACAGAGAAAGAAAAGATGCTGGCAGGCATGCTCTACTGCGCAGACTGGGATGAAGAGCTGCAGCAGGCGCAGACGAAGGTCAAGGAGCTGTGCCGCCGCTACAATCAGATGTCTTTTGAGGACAAAGGGGAAAAAGACCGGCTGATCCGGCAGATTCTGGGAAAGGCGGGGGCAAATATCTGTGTGCAGCCGTCGTTCTGGTGCGATTACGGCTCCCATATTTCCGTGGGAGACAATTTCTATGTAAACCACAACTGCGTTATGCTGGATGTGGCTCCCATCACCTTTGGCGACAATGTATTTATTGCGCCGAACTGCGGCTTTTATACTGCCGGCCATCCTTTAAACCGCCAGGTGCGCAACCAGGGGCTGGAATTTGGCCGCCCCATCACCGTGGGAAATGACGTGTGGTTCGGCGGGAACGTGGTGGTTCTTCCTGGAGTCACCATCGGCGACAATGTGGTGATCGGCGCCGGCAGCGTGGTGGCGAGGGACATTCCTTCCGGCGTGGTGGCTGTGGGAAATCCCTGCAGGCCCATCCGCACCATGGAAGAGGCCTGCGCCAGGGAGCGCTTTCTGGACATCCGGAAAACGGAGGAGGCGGATATTCCCCAGGTTCTGGCCATCTATGAGGAAGCCAGGAAATTTATGGCGGAGGCGGGAAATCCCAGCCAGTGGACGGGAGGTTATCCCGGCGAGGAGGATCTGCGCCGGGACATGGAGAAGGGAGCCAGCTACGTCTGTCTGGAAAACGGGGTGATCGCCGCCACGTTCTATTTTTCCGTGGAGGAGGAGCCTACCTACAGGGTGATTCAGGACGGAGCCTGGCTCAACGACCGCCCTTACGGAGTGGTGCATCGGGTGGCCTCCGCCAGCCGGGGAAAGGGACTGGCCTCCCACTGCCTGAACTGGTGCTTTGACCAGTGCGGCAATCTGCGCATAGACACTCACCGGAACAATATCCCCATGCAGAACATGCTGGAGAAAAACGGGTTTGCCCGCTGCGGAATTATCTTTGTGGAGGACGGGACGGAACGGATCGCCTTTCAGAAGTGCAGAGAGTAAATAAAAAAATCCCTCTGGCCGGCATATGCCTCCGGTCAGAGGGATTTTTCTGCTTTTCGTCCGCAGGCCGACGGTTTCAGCCGGTCAGATATCCGGGACGAATGTTATTTTCCGGCCATCTGTCTCTCCTGGGCCTCAATCATCTTCTTGACCATATAGCCGCCCACAGATCCGTTCTGAGCGGAAGTCAGGTTGCCGTTGTAGCCGTTGGATAAAGGCACGCCCAGCTCGCTTGCGACCTCCATTTTCATACGGTTCATTGCTTCCTTCGCCTCAGGTACGTTGGTCTTGTTGGAAGAACTGTTGTTTGCCATATAACACGCCTCCTTGGTTTGTATTTGCCGCGCCTTTGTTTAGTGGTGCGCGGCTTGTTTTGTGTTACGATGGTAGTATGTGCGCCGGCGGTGAGAATACACTAGAAGGTTCTGCGTAAAATGGAAAAACCTGACACTTCCTCAAAAATAGCCTTGTGTATCAGGATTTTTCATACTATAATAGGCTGGACAGAAAAAGAAATGAGGAATTTTTATGAGAGTAATCGCCGGAAAGGCCAGAAGACTCCCCTTAAAAACCATAGAAGGACTGGATACCAGGCCCACCACGGACCGGATCAAGGAGACGCTGTTCAACATCCTGCAGAATGATGTTCCCGGCAGCCGTTTCCTGGATCTGTTTGCCGGCAGCGGCGGCATCGGGATCGAGGCCCTGAGCCGGGGAGCGGAGGCCGCGGTGTTTGTGGAACAGAACCGGAAGGCGGCAGACTGCATCCGGGAAAATTTAAAGACCACCAGACTGGAGGAGAGCGCGGCTGTCATGGTCTGCGACGCGGTAGCCGCTCTGCGGCAGATGGAAGGCAGACAGGAGCCTTTTGATCTGGTATTTATGGACCCGCCTTACGGGAGGGATCTGGAGCTGGAAGTGCTTTCTTATCTGAAAGATTCCCATCTGATTCACCGGGACACCCAGATCATTGTGGAAGCGTCTCTGGATACCGGAACGGAGGCCATGAGCCGGATGGGATATGCGGTCTGCCGGGTGAAGACCTATAAGACGAACCAGCATATATTTCTGGGGCTGCCGGATGAGTCCTGATCGGACCGGGACAGCATTTTACAAGAGAAGGAGAGTATTGGAATGACGAGTGCTATCTATCCCGGCAGTTTCGATCCGGTGACTCTGGGACATCTGGACATCATTGAAAGAACCGCCCAGGTTATGGACCGGGTGATTGTGGGAGTTTTGAATAATCGAAAAAAAACGCCGTTGTTTTCTGTGGAAGAACGTGTTAATATGTTAAAAAGCGTTACGTCCCATCTTCCAAACGTGGAGGTGAAGTCCTTTGACGGGCTGACCATTGATTTTGCCAGGGAAAACGGGGCGAAGGTCATCGTCCGGGGACTGCGGGCCATCACGGATTTTGAGTATGAGCTGCAGCTTTCTCAGACCAACCGGGTGATTGCGCCGGAGATCGACACATTATTTTTGACCACCAGCCTGAAATATTCCTATCTCAGTTCCAGCATGGTGAAGGAAATTGCCGTGTATGGAGGAGATATTTCAGCTTTTCTCCCGCCGGAGATTGCCGGGCTGGTACGGGAGAAAGTGAAAAGTTTAGATAAGAAAGGGTAGGAAAAGGAATCATGAGCAGCAGGATTGAACAGTTAATCAATGAAATTGATGAATATATTGAGGAGTGCAAGTTTAAAGCGTTTTCCAATACGGAGATTATTGTAAATAAGGATGAGATCCAGGACCTGCTGGGAGAACTGCGGCTTCGCATCCCTGACGAAGTGAAGCGGTATCAGAAGATCATCAGCAACCAGGACGCCATCATTTCCGACGCCCAGGCCCAGGCCCAGGAAATTCTGGCCCAGGCCACGGCTCAGACGGATGAGCTGGTGAACGAGCATGAAATCATGCAGAGAGCCTACGCCCAGGCCAATGAGGTGGTGGAGCAGGCTCAGGCCCAGGCGGATGAGATTGTGAACCGTGCCGTGGAGGAGGCTGATGAGGTGCGCCGGGGAGCCATTCAGTACACCGACGAGATGCTGAGCAGCCTTCAGACCATTATCTCCCATTCCATGGAGAGCGCCCAGGGGCGTTTTGACTCCTTTATGCAGTCCATGCAGTCCAGCTACGATGTGGTTTCTTCCAACCGGAATGAACTGGCGGGCAGCATTGTCAGCGGAGGAGAAGAGCCGCAGGAGCCGGAAGGTGAAGAAGAGCAGTGACAATGAGGCTGGACAGCCCACCGTAAATCAGTTTCCACAGTACATAATGCCGGATGGAGAGTCCGGCATTTTTTTTCTGTTCTCCGGACAGGGGTTCCCGGCTGAGATTCAGCATACTTTTCGTCTGAAAGAGGCCGGAGAGCCCGCCGAAGGAGGAGGTGAAGGCCAGGGCGGCTGCCAGGGACGGGCCGTCCAGGCTCTGCTTCAGGGCATGGATGCCTGTGGTGATCTCCGTCAGGCCCAGAAGGCAGGCGTTCCACCGGGAGGAAAGGGGAGAAAGCTCCCGGATGTAGGCGGCCATGATGGAAAACACCAGAATATAGCCGCCGATTCGCACCATGGATTCCAGACAGCCCATGAAGTCGCGGTCGAAGGAGAAGCCTTCCGGCTCCGCGGAGAGCGGGGGACTGCCGGCAGCTGGGAGATTTCCGTGGGCGGCGTGATCTCCGCGTCCCGGCCCGCGCCTGCGTCCCGGCCCGCTCCCCATCCCGTATCCATACATCCGTGAGGCGAGAAAGGCCACCGGAAGGATGGGCAGATAGATGGAGAGGAGAAACAGGGGAACCGGACAGAGGGCTTCCATCCCGGCCATCACATATCCCAGCAGGAACATGGGGCTGGGATGGTTGCTGATAGCCAGAAGACAGGAGGCTTCCTGCCTGGAAATCATTCCCCGGGAGAGAAAGTCGGCGCAGGTTTTGGCCCCCATGGGATAGCCGCAGAGGAGGCCGGAGAGAAAGACGTAGCAGCCGGAAGGGGAAATCCCCAGAAACCGGGAGAGAAAAGGAGCGAAGGGGGCGGTGAGCAGGGGAATTCCTCCGGAAGCCACCACGGCTGCGGAGCAGAGCATAAAGGGAAGCAGGGTGGGCAGGACGACGCAGGCCCACAGATTCAGGCCGTCCTTTGCCCCAGCCAGGGAGACGGCCGGCTTCCACAGCAGAAGGAGAAGGACCGCCACAGGAAATACGGATTTTTTCATGGCCACCGGAATAAAGTGTATTTGTAAATTATATGAGAGGGACGATGGTCTATGATTCTCATTTTTCTGGTTCTTCTGGTGCTGTTTCAGGCCTCCATGGTGGACTATCTTTACAATAATCCCCAGTATTATCAGCTGGACGCGGGGACCTGGGAGAGTGAAAGCTTCCGCGCCATGGAGCTGGGAGAGCTGATCTGTGCAGAGGAAGAGGTGAATCTGGATATGCTCACTACCCTGATGGTGGAAAACAGCTACGACCTGACGGAGCTGGACAGCCTGGACTGGAGCAATGGGGCCCTCAAAGCAGCGAAACCGGCGGAGTATGAGCGGCTCCGGGGAGCCTATGAGATGATTTTCGGGGATCTGGAATATTTTCCTATTCCCGCCAACCTGGCAGACGGCGTACCGGACGTGACGTACGCAGACAGCTGGGGGGAGGGGAGAAGCTACGGCGGAGACCGGAGCCATGAGGGCTGCGACGTGATGGGAGACAAAATGCCCCGGGGATTTTATCCGGTGGTCAGCATGAGCGGCGGGGTGGTGGAAAAGGCGGGCTGGCTGGAACAGGGAGGATGGCGGCTGGGTATCCGCTCCCGCTCCGGGGCCTATCTTTACTACGCCCACCTGTACCGGTACGGCCGGGACTGGAAAGAAGGAGATGAAGTCCGCCCCGGGGAACTTCTGGGGTTTATGGGGGACAGCGGCTACGGAAAGGAGGAGGGGACAGTAGGAAATTTTCCCGTCCATCTGCACGTGGGCATTTACCTGAAAACGGAGAATTTTGAGGAGCTGAGCGTCAATCCCTACTGGGTGCTCCGCTATCTGGAGAAACACCGCCTGAAGGCGGATTTTGCCTGAATGGGGCGGAAGAGGCCCTTTTTAGCTGCCCTGATGAAATACAGGCATTTATCCTGTTGAAATACGGGTATCCACAGAAAGGAAAATATGCTAGAATAGGTAAAAACAGAAACAGAAGGAGAACACGATGACGAAGGAAGGACTGCCCTCCGCATTTCTGGAGGAGATGAGACAGCTGCTGGGAGAGGAGTATCCCGCCTACGAAAAAAGCCTGGAAGAACCGGGGTATTCCGGCATCCGGGTCAATTCCGCAAAGCTGACGGCCGGGGAGTGGGACGAAATCTCTCCTTTCGCCTGGGAGCCTGTGCCCTGGGCAGAGAATGGGCGGTATGTGCCGGGAGATCTGAGGCCTGCCAGAGATCCCTTTTATTTTGCCGGTCTCTATTACATCCAGGAACCCAGTGCCATGGCGCCGGCGGCCATTCTTCCCGTGGAGCCGGGGGACCGGGTGCTGGATGTGTGCGCGGCGCCGGGCGGCAAGAGCACGGAGCTGGGAGCCAGGCTGCGGGGGCAGGGGCTGCTGTTTTCCAATGACATCAGCAGTTCCCGGGCAAAGGCCCTTTTAAAGAACCTGGAGCTGTTTGGAATTTCCAACTGCTGCGTCTCGGCGGAAGATCCGGAGAAGCTGGCCGGGCTGCTGCCGGAGTTTTTTGACAAAATCCTGGTGGACGCGCCCTGTTCCGGGGAGGGGATGTTTCGCAGGGACGAGGGGATGGTAAAGGACTGGGAGAAGCGGGGGCCCTCCTTTTACAGTCCCATTCAGCGATCCATCGTCCTGGCTGCGGCGGATATGTTAAAGCCAGGGGGCATTATGGTGTATTCCACCTGCACCTTCTCTCTGCTGGAGGATGAGGGGACGGTGGAATGGCTTTTAGCGGAGCGGCCCCGGATGGAGCTGGTTCCCATTTCCGGCTTTCCCGGAGCGGGAGATGGAGTGGGATTGACAGGCTGCCTGCGGCTCTTCCCCCACCGGATTCATGGGGAAGGACATTTTGTGGCCATGCT
>DXBC01000043.1 GCA_019116745.1 Candidatus Lachnoclostridium stercorigallinarum | reverse complement strand
TTTATCTTCATATTGCCGTTCATGTTCATGTCCAGGGTCAGTCCCTCCATGCCGATCTGCATATTCATGAACATATCTGTGTCGATGGATGTCATAGCCTGACTCTTTTCGGTGGCAGCTCTCAATGCCTCAAGGGCGCCGTTTTCCGGAGTCTGAATCTGCAAGTACTGAACGGCTCCGTCCTGAACCCAGCGGCCATTCAGATCGATCTGGTAGCCGTTTACAGAAGTGTTGGTGACCATGTAGCCGTTGGAATCGAAATAGTAGCACTCTGCCAGGCCATCACTGTTCCCATCCAGCCATCTCCAGGTGTTCTGGGGATAAGAGCCGTCGTCTTCCTGCCACCACCAGCCGTCTGTATTCTGCTGCCACTGTCCTGCAAATGCGGTGGCAGACACAGAGAGGGCGAACACCGCAGAGAGGGCGGCTGTTTTCAACCATTTTTTCATACTGTTACCTCCTTTAGTTTTGGGGAATCCCCTGATAATTTGATTATATATGTACTGGAAAAAAGAAACAAGAACATTTTTCTTACAATTTCAGAAAATGACGGCCAGAAAAGGAAATTTGTGATATAGTGATTGGACAATATTACAGGAGGAAATGATGTATGGAGACAGAACGTCTGGTGATCCGGCCTTTTAAAGAAGGGGATGAAGATGCAGTGTGGGAGATTTTCGGAGACAGGGAGCTGAATCGTTTTCTTCCCATGTTTCCCCTTGAGAGCCGAGCAGAAGCGAAAGATTATCTGGGAGAGGTTTTGATGGGGAACAGAGGAAGGCATTATGCCGTATGCCGGAAAGAAGATAACCGTCCCGTGGGGTATGTCACAGTCGGCGGGGATGACAGCCATGATCTGGGCTATGGGCTGCTGGAAAGATTCCGGGGGCAGGGACTGATCACGGAGGCATGCCGCAGGGTGGTGGAAGAACTGAAAAAAGAAGGAATTCCCTATCTGACTGCCACCCATGATGTGGACAATCCAAAGAGCGGGGAGGTGATGAAGCGGCTGGGCATGACATACTGCTATTCCTACCGGGAACAGTGGCAGCCCAAAAACATCCCGGTGGTATTCCGGATGTATCAGATGAACCTGGACGGGAACAGGGACAGGGTGTACCGGAAATACTGGGAAAAATACCCTCATTTTGTAGAGGAAATTTAGGAAAAAATGGAAGCGTCTTCCAGGCAAATGGACGGGTGGGACGAGATTTCCGTTGTTTTTCCGCCTGGTTAATGATAAGATAGGGAAAATAAAAAGACATAAGAAAGGAACAGAAGCGTAATGGACAAGCGGAGAGTGATTCGGGCAGCCCTCCTGGGCTTCGGAACAGTGGGCAGCGGAGTGTATCTGCTGGCATCACGTCTGGGGGAGGAGCTGGTGAACAAAGCGGGAGCTTCCCTGGAAATCAGACGGATTCTGGTGAGAAACCTGGATAAAAAGAGGGAGGGAGCGGATCCGGCCCTGTTTACGGATAACTGGAATGAGATTCTGGAAGACGAGGAAATTCAGATCGTTATAGAGCTGATGGGTGGGATTGAACCGGCCAGAACTTACGTGTCGGAAGCCCTGAAAGCGGGGAAAAATGTGGTGACGGCCAACAAGGATCTGCTGGCCGAATATGGGGGAGAACTCCTGGAACTGGCAAAGCAGAATGGATGTGACCTGATGTTCGAGGCCTCTGTGGCAGGCGCTGTGCCCATTATCCGGGCGCTGAAGCAGAGCCTGGCGGGAGCGGAGCTGACGGAGGTGGCCGGAATCGTAAACGGCACTACCAACTACATTCTCACGAAAATGTCAGAAGTGAGCATGGACTACCGGGACGCCCTGGAGCTGGCCATGAAAAAAGGCTATGCGGAGGCAGATCCCACTGCGGACGTGGAAGGATACGACGCGGGAAGAAAGATCGCCATTATGGCATCCATTGCCTTCAACTCCCGTGTGACTTTCTCTCAGGTGCCCACGGAGGGCATCACGAAAATTACGGCAAAGGACATTCAGTATGCCAGGGATTTCGGCTATGTGATCAAGCTGTTAGGCATAGCGAAAAAAGAGGAAGACGGAATTGAAGTAAAAGTCCATCCCATGCTGGTGCCGGAGGATCATCCCCTGGCTTCGGTGAGAAGCTCCTTCAACGCCGTGTTTGTACGGGGCGATGCCTGCGATGAGGCCATGTTTATGGGCAGGGGAGCCGGAAAGATGCCCACGGCCAGCGCCGTTATGGGAGATGTGATCGACGTGATGGTGAACATTATTCACGGAAGCTGCGGCCGAATGGGCTGCACCTGCTACAAAAATATTCCGGTAAAAGAGGAAGGAAGCACCATGAGCAAGTATTTCCTCCGGGTACAGGTGTCCGACCGGCCGGGAGCTCTCGCGAACATCGCCGGCGTACTGGGAAACAACAATGTGAGCATTGCCCAGGTATACCAGAAGAGAAGTGAAAACGGAGTGGCGGAGCTGGTGATCATTACAGACCGGGTGATGGAGCGCAATTTCAACGATTCTCTGACGGTGATCCGTGGCATGACTGCCATGAAAGAGGTCTCCAGCGTGATCCGGGTGTACTAGGAGGCGGGATTTCCGTCTCTACTGCGGAAGAGGAGTCAGGGCAAAGCCTGACCAATACCGGGAGGCCAGCCGGATGAACTCCCTGGCGGCCTGGCTGACGTAGCCGCCTTTCCGGTAGCTGACGGCGATATTCCAGGAGGGGCGGCCCGGGAGGGCAAAGGCGGCGATTCCCTCCGGATGCTTCTGCACATAGTAGTAAGGGATCACGCCGCAGCAGATGCAGGAACGGACCAGGGTGGCAATGGTTTGCGTGCTGGATGTCTCAAACAGGACGGACGGGGCAAAGCCGGCGTTTCGGAAAACTGCGTCGGTCAGCCGCCGGCTGGTGGATTCTTTGTACATGAAAACAAAGGGTTCATACCTTAAGCGAGACAGCTCCATAACGGTGAGAGGGCAGCCCTCCGGGGCGGCCAGAGCTCCCAGGGGGTGACCTTTGGGAATGGCAAGGACGAACTCCTCTTTCCGGAGAATTTCGTAGGTGTCCCCCGTCTGATCAGACTCCCGGAGTGTCATGAAGCCGATATCCAGACTGCCCTGGGAGATCTGCTGCTGCTGTTGATGGACGCTCATTTCACCAGGTTCTACAATAATATTGGGATACTGGCGGTGGAAAGCCGGATAGACGGCGGTAAACATATCGATTCCCCTTCCGGGGGTAAATCCCACAGACAGCCGGCCTTTTTTCGTGGCGGCAATGTCGCTGATCATGCTGTATGTCTGGTGCTTGATCTGCAGGATTTTTCTGGCGTTTTCCAGGTAGATTTCCCCTGCCTCCGTGGGTCTCCAGTTGGTCCGGGACCGGTAAAACAGAGGGGTGCCCAGCTCTTTTTCCAGACGAAGGAGCTGCTGGTTCAGGGCGGACTGGGTAATGAAGAGCTTTTCCGCCGCCCGGGTGATGTTATTTTCCTCTGCAATTTTGATGATGTATTCCAGCTGTTTTAAGTCCAACGATGGTTCCCTCCGTTCCTGATTTTCTATTTATTATAGGAAAGGAAAATCAGAAAGGCAATGCTTTTTTGAAGGAAAAAGAGTATAATGGAAAGAGAAACGCTGAGGACACAGCGCCAATTTTTATACAGGAGGTACGAATATGTATCAGACAATGGAAACCATTTTGACCAGAAGAAGTATCCGCAGCTTTGAGAAAAAACCGATTCCGGAGGAAGATATGAAGCAGATTGTGGATGCGGCTCTTCACGCGCCCAGCGCCATGGGACGCCAGACGTGGAAGTTTACGGTGGTTATGAACAGAGAAAAGATTCAGCAGCTGGCCAGAGCGGCTGGAAAAGTTCTGGGAAGAGAGGATTATGATATGTACAGTCCGGAGGCTCTGATCATTCCCTCCAATTCCAAAGAGAGCCGTTTTGGACGGGATGACAATGCCTGCGCCATGGAAAACATCTTTCTGGCAGCCCATTCTCTGGGGATCGGTTCCGTATGGATCAACCAGCTCCACGGAATCTGCGACGAACCGGCAGTCCGGGAGGTGCTGAGAGAGTTTGGAATTCCCGATGACCATGTGGTTTACGGCCTGGCGGCCTTAGGCTACGCGGATGACACGGTCATCCAGCCGAAGGAGAGAATCGGAACCGTGGCCTGGATCCGCTGACCGGGGGCTGCCGCCGGGGGTACCGTTTTGTCCGCAGCGCCGGAAGGAGCGATTTCTGCCGTCAAAGCCTTGCCGAACCTGCATTTTTTTGCTATAATGGTTCAACGTGAAAACAGGGCAGGCCTGGCCTGCTTGGGATAGAAAATGTGGAGGGACAGATATGGAAGAGAAAACGCCGGTAGTGGAAACCGGGGAGAAAGAAACGGTTTCCAGAAATTTTATCGAGCAGGAGATTGAAAAAGATCTGGCGGAAGGCGTGTACGATCACGTACAGACCAGATTTCCGCCGGAGCCCAACGGATATCTGCACATCGGACATGCAAAGTCCATTCTTCTGAACTACGGACTGGCTCAGAAGTACGGCGGAAAGTTTAATCTCCGGTTTGACGACACCAACCCCACCAAGGAAAAGGTGGAATTTGTGGAATCCATCAAGGCGGATGTGCAGTGGCTGGGTGCGGACTATGAGGACCGGCTGTTTTTCGCCTCCGATTATTTCGAGCAGATGTACGAGTGCGCCGTGCTTCTGATCAAAAAGGGAAAGGCTTTCGTCTGCGACCTGACGGCAGACGAGATCCGGGAATACCGGGGAGATTTTAAGACCCCGGGTAAGGAGAGTCCCTACAGAAACCGTTCTGTAGAGGAGAACCTGAGGCTGTTTGAGGAGATGAGGGAAGGAAAATACAAGGATGGAGAGAAGGTGCTCCGGGCCAAGATCGATATGGCTTCCCCCAACATCAACATGAGGGATCCGGTGATCTACCGGGTGGCCCACATGAGCCATCACAACACAGGAGATAAGTGGTGCATTTATCCCATGTACGATTTCGCCCATCCCATTGAGGACGCCATCGAGCACATCACTCACTCCATCTGCACCCTGGAGTTTGAGGATCACAGACCCCTGTACGACTGGGTGGTGCGGGAGTGCGAATTTGAGAATCCGCCCCGTCAGATCGAATTTGCCAAGCTCTACCTCACCAACGTGGTGACAGGAAAGCGCTACATCAAGAAGCTGGTGGAGGACGGCATTGTGGACGGCTGGGACGATCCCCGTCTGGTGTCCATCGCGGCTCTGAGAAGAAGGGGCTACACGCCGGAGTCCATCCGTATGTTTGTAGATCTGGTAGGAGTGGCCAAAGCCAACAGCTCTGTGGACTATGCCCTTCTGGAGTACTGCATCAGAGAGGACCTGAAGCTGAAGAAGGCCCGCATGATGGCAGTGCTGGATCCGGTGAAGCTGGTAATTGACAACTATCCGGAAGATCAGATGGAAGAGGTGGAGGTGCCCAATAACCTGGAAAATCCGGAGCTGGGTACGAGAAAGGTTCCCTTCGGAAAAGAACTCTATATTGAGAGAGAAGACTTTATGGAGGTTCCCCCGAAGAAATATTTCCGCCTGTTCCCCGGCAATGAGGTGCGTCTCATGGGCGCTTATTTTGCCACCTGTACCGGATGTGAGAAAGACGAGAACGGAAATGTTACGGTGGTTCACTGCACCTATGATCCGGCCACCAGAGGCGGTTCCAGCGCCGACGGACGGAAGGTGAAGGGAACGATTCACTGGGTAGCGGCAAAGACGGCTGTGAAGGTGGAGTGCCGTCTTTATGAGAACATCGTGGATGAGGAAAAGGGCAAGCTCAATGAGGATGGCAGCCTGAATTTAAATCCCAATTCTCTGACTGTTCTCACCGACTGCTATGTGGAGCCGGAGCTGGCAAAAGCCCAGGCTTATGACAGTTACCAGTTTATGAGAAACGGCTATTTCTGCGCGGACTGCAAGGACAGCCGGCCGGACCATCTGGTATTCAACCGGATCGTGTCCTTAAAGAGTTCCTTCAAGCTGAAAAAGGACTGATATCATGGATCTGATGATTCCGCTGAGGACGGAGACAGAAGTTCCCCTCTATCAGCAGATTTACGAATATATCAAACAGGAGATCCGAAAGGGCGGACTGCAGGCGGCAGTCCGCCTTCCTTCTACCAGGCAGCTGGCAGAGCATTTAAAAGTGAGCCGAAGCACCACCCAGATGGCTTACGATCAGCTTCTGGCGGAAGGATATATTGAATCGGTTCCCTGTCGGGGATATTTTGTGTGCGAGACGGAAAATATTCTGGAAATTCCCGGCGGAGACGGCGGGGAAGGAAGCCGGAAGCAGTGGGAGGACGTCCGGCTGGCCGCGCTCCGGAGCGAGAGCGGGGAAAAGGGAGAGAAGACGCCGGAGAGCGCCGGTACGTACGCGGTGGATTTTTCTCCCCGGGGCATCGACTTAAACAGCTTTCCCTACGGCGTCTGGAAGCGGATTTCCAGGAACATTCTGGCAGACGGCAACCGGGAAATGTTTCTGGCGGGAGACCGCCAGGGAGAGCCGGATCTGCGGGAGGCCATCCGAAATTATCTTCACGCGGCCAGAGGCGTTTCCTGCGGCGCGGATCAGGTGGTCATAGGAGCCGGAAATGAATATCTCCTCATGCTCCTCATGAGTATTCTGGGGAGAGGCCGGGCGGTGGCCATGGAAAACCCCACCTACAAGCAGGCTTACCGGGTGCTGGCAGGCCAGGGAGTTTCCGTGGCGCCGGTAGAGATGGATGGCCGGGGCATGAGGCCGGACAGCCTGGAGGCCAGCGGAGCCGACATTGCCTATGTGATGCCGTCCCACCAGTTTCCCACAGGAATTGTCATGCCAGTAAGGCGGAGGCAGGAACTTCTGCAGTGGGCGGCCAGGCGGCCGGGACGGTTTCTCATTGAGGATGATTATGACAGTGAATTCCGCTACCGGGGAAAGCCGGTACCGGCTCTTCAGGGCATGGGAGGAGAGGACCAGGTGATCTATCTGGGTACCTTTTCCCAGTCTGTAGCTCCGGCTATCCGTATCAGCTATATGGTGCTTCCCCGTCCTCTTCTCACCGCCTACCGGGAACGGGCCGGCTTTTACGCCTCCACCGTGTCCAGAATCGACCAGAATATTCTCTACGAATTTCTGACAGGCGGACATTTTGAACGCCATCTGAACCGGATGAGGGCGGTATACCGGGCCAAGCATGACGGGCTGCTGGCAGCGTTAAAACCTCTGGACGGAGCCGTGGAAATATCCGGGGAGAACGCGGGCATTCATCTCCTTCTGACACACAAAACCATGGGGGAGGGAGAACTATGCCGCCTGGCCGCCGAACAGGGGGTGCGGGTCTACGGTTTCTCCTCCTATCGGATCGCCGGAGCGGAAGAAGAAAAAAAGAGCCGCACCGTGCTTCTGGGATATGCCAGTCTGACGGAGGAAGAGATCCGGGACGGCGGAGAGCGGCTGATACGGGCCTGGGGCGGAACAAAGAAGATGTTTGACAGACCGGGGAATTAGTGCTATTTTTTACTGTATAACCAATGAAGCATCATAGGAGGCCAATATTATGGAGAAGAAAAATCTGGATTGGGAAAATATCGGTTTTGCATACCATGAGACAGATAAAAGGTATGTGTCTAATTTCAGAAACGGTGAGTGGGATGAGGGAGAGCTGACTTCCGATCCCAATGTGGTTCTCAACGAATGCGCTGGCATTTTTCACTACTGCCAGGAGTGCTTTGAAGGCCTGAAGGCTTACACTACGGAGGATGGAAGCATTGTGACTTTCCGGCCGGATCAGAATGCGGAGCGAATGATGAATTCCGCGGCCGGTCTGGAGATGCCTCCTTTCCCGAAGGAGCGGTTCCTGGATGCAGTGGATCAGGTGGTCCGGGCCAATGAGGCGTGGGTACCTCCCTACGGAAGCGGTGCCAGCCTTTATGTGAGACCGTATATGTTTGCGTCTTCCCCGGTGATTGGCGTAAAACCGGCGGACGAATACCAGTTCCGGATTCTTTGTACTCCTGTGGGCCCCTATTTTAAGGGCGGGGCAAAACCCATTTCCATCTGCGTCAGTGATTTTGACCGTGCAGCGCCCAGAGGCACAGGACATATCAAGGCGGGTTTAAACTATGCCATGAGCCTTCACGCCGGCATGAACGCCCACAGAAACGGCTATGATGAGAATATGTTCCTGGATCCTGCGGAGAGAAAATATGTGGAGGAGACAGGCGGCGCCAACTTCCTGTTTGTGACGGCTGAGGGGACTCTGGTGACGCCGAAGTCCGATTCTATTCTTCCGTCCATCACCCGCCGTTCCCTGCTCTATGTAGCGGAGCACTACCTGGGAATGAAGGTGGAAGAGCGCCGTGTGGAGCTGGCAGAGCTGTCAGAGTTCGCGGAATGCGGCGTCTGCGGAACTGCAGCGGTGGTTTCTCCGGTGGGCCGGGTAGTGGATCATGGAAAAGAGATCCTCTTCCCCAGCGGCATGGAAAAAATGGGGCCGGTAACCCAGAAACTTTACGATACGCTGACCGGAATTCAGATGGGCAGAATCGAAGCGCCCGAGGGATGGATCCGGAAGATCAAATAAACAACAGAACGGGAGTTTACCAGTGAAACGAATGATACGGCAGCTTGCGGCCTTTCTGCTGGCCTGCCAGCTTTTTGTGATCACGGCCTACGGAAAACCGGATTGGCCGAATGATGTGGGAATCCTGGCGGAGGCGGGCATCGTCATGGACATGGATTCCGGGGCGGTTTTGTATGGGCAGAATATTCATGTGGCCTCTCCGCCTGCCAGCATTACAAAAATATTGACAGCTCTGGTGGTGCTGGAACACTGCCAGCTTGATGAGATGGTGGAGTTTTCTGAGACCGCCGTCTCCAGCGTGGAAGCGGACAGTGGAAACAAGCTGGGGAGTGTGGCGGGAGATCAGCTTACGGTGGAGGACTGCCTTTACGGAATGATGCTGGTATCCTCCAACCAGGCAGCCAATGCTCTGGCAGAACATACGGCCGGATCCATTTCCGCCTTTGTGGACCTGATGAATGAAAAGGCCCATGAGCTGGGATGTGAGGAGAGCCATTTTGACAATCCTTCCGGATTAAATGGAGATACTCAGTATGTGACCGCCTATGACATGGCCCTGATTGCGAGAGAAGCATACAGCAATGATACACTTCTGGAGATCAGCTCCACCCTGACCCGTAAGCTGGGGAGTACCACCAATTATCCTGGCGGCATTACGGTGGAAAATGAGCACCGGCTGTTAAAACCGGACGATGAGTTTTATTATCCGGCGGCAAAGGCCGGAAAGACAGGATATCTTCAGGCAGCGGGCAACACTCTGGTTACCTACGCGGAGCAGGACGGCAGACGTCTGATATCGGTTATTTTAAGGGGACAGCCCAGGCAGTATTTTACAGATTCCAGAAATCTGCTGGAATTCGGTTTCCAGCGCTTTCAGAATGTGTCGCCGGCGGAGACGGAAAGCCGGTATGTCACAGGGGATGAGATTCTTCATCTGGACCGGGGGGACTTCGCCTGCTCGGATCTGATGATCAATCCGGAAGCAGTGGTGACTCTGCCTCCGGATGCGTCCCTGGATGATGCGGACCTGACGGTGGGAGATATTCCTGAGGGAAGTCCGGACCGTGCCGTGGCCCAGATGACTTACACCTACAATGACCGGGTGGTGGGAACTGCTTATCTGATGGCAAAGGACGGCGTGGAGATTCCCGGTGAGTCGGGAGCGGCGCTGCCGGAAGAGGAGACCGGCGCTCCGGAGGCGGAGACCGGATCGGCTGCTCCGGAGCGGACGGAGAGTACAGTCTCTGTGGGAACTGTTGTCGCCGTTTCTGCGGCGGTTCTGGCAGTCTGCGCTGTGGCAGCGGCAGCCGCATGGCACATCTATCAGCGCAGAAAAGAAGCAGAGAGGCTGGCCCGCAGAAGAGCAGAGAGGCGGCGGAGACTGGAGGAATCCGGAGAGTGGGAGGAGTTTGAGCGGATCCGCGCTCAGCAGAAGAGAAAATAAAGAAAATGAAAAGGAGACGAAACTTCGGATGAACCTGAAAGACAGGTTCCCAAGTTTCGTCTCCTTGTGTTTACGGAAAAATAATTTCCGGCTGACAGCCTGCTGCAGAAGAGATTATTTCTCGCTTTCCTCCACAACGGCCTGAATGGTATCAGCCGCCCTGTGGGCAGCATACTCCACGCCCTCGGCGGTGGCGTCGGCCGCCTCTGCCATCTTTTCCGCTGTCAGTTCAGCGGCAGATGAGAATTTTTCTGCGGCGCTCCCGGTCATGTCCGCTGCTTTGTCAGCCGCGGACTCAGCCACATCTTTTGCTTTGTCAGCCGCGGTTTCAGCCATATTTTTTGCTTTGTCAGCCGCGGACTCAGCCAGGTCTTTTGCCTTGTCAGCCAGGTTCTGGGCCTGGTCTGCAGCCATTTCCATGCCGGCTTCCGCTTTGTCTGCGGTCCGGACTGCCATATCTTTCATCCGCTCTTTCGCTGTCTGGGCAGTATCTCTGGCTGCGGAACCCATGGTTCCTGCTGCATCGGAGAGGATCGCTGCTGTATCTTTCATCATTTCTTTTGCAGCCCCCGCCATATCCTTTGCGGCGTCCAGCATATCCCCGGCCGCCACCTTGAATTCATCTTTGTTGGCATGGAGAGAAACGTATCGGCGTGCGCCGGCCTCCTGCCTGTTTCCGTCATTTCTGCCGTCTTCTCCGTTATCTTCAAAATCGTGAAAATCTTCTTCAAGTTCCCGGTTGAAGGATTTATATTTTTTAAAATATGAGATGCCGACAGCCGCCGC
>DXBC01000042.1 GCA_019116745.1 Candidatus Lachnoclostridium stercorigallinarum | reverse complement strand
CAAGCTCCTGCGCCATAGACGGTGCGGGACGGAAGCCTACGGCGATGACAATGGAATCTGCGTCCAGTTCTTTCTTCTGTCCGGCACATTCCAGAACCGCCTTTCCGTTTTCAACGGCAGCAAGCTTATGTCCTTCCATGACATTCACATGGTGGTATTCAAACAGATCAGGAATCATCTGTCCGTTGGGAATGGGGGACGGAATTCCTGCGGAAAGAATCTTTGGCAGAGCCTCGACAACCGTGACCTTCTTGCCTTCCTGGGCGTAATCCAGAGCCATCTCGCAGCCTACCAGACCTCCGCCAATCACGATTACCTTTTCTCCAACCTTTTCCGGGTGAGCAAATGCGTCCATACAGCCGATCACCTTTGCGTCGTCGATACCCGGAACCTTCGGCATAATCGGGACAGAGCCAGTCGCCAGCACAATCACATCAGCGCCCATGCCTTTCAGCTCCTTGGCGGTCACTGTTTCCCCTGTATGGACTTCTACCGGCAGCAGACTCAATTCATCCTGATACCAGGCGTTCAATTCCCGTACCTCTTTTTTGAAGCTGTGAGAACCACCGGGAATCAGATTGCCACCCAGCTTATCATTTTTTTCATACAGAGAAACCTTATGTCCCCGCATGGCGGCAACTCGCGCCGTTTCCATACCGGCTACGCCACCACCTACAACGACTACCTTCTTCGGTTGTATTGCGGGACGCATAGCAAAGCGGATTTCACGCATAGCGGTTGGATTCACTGCACAGGTAGGCTGTTTTCCCTGCTGAAGTCGGGTAATACAGCCCTGATTGCAAGCGATACAAGGACGGATACGTTCCGTGTGTCCAGTCAGTACCTTGTTCGGATATTCCGGGTCAGCCAATGCTGCCCGCCCCATTACCACAGCGTCGATTTTTCCATCCCGAATCGCTGCTTCGGCAATGTCCGGGTCGTTCATCCTGCCACCTGCAAGAATAGGAATGTTCACGGCTTCTTTTGCCTTTGCTGCCATTTCCACAAGATAGCCTTTCGGCATATACATGGGCGGGCAGGCATAGTAGAAGGAATCGTAAGTGCCGGTGTCCACACTCAGGCAGTCATATCCGTAAGATTCCAGCAGCTTCGCAATCTGGATGCCTTCCTCCAGTGTCCTTCCGGCTTCGTCCTCGCCGGTAAGCGTTGCTTTTTCAAAGTCTTTTACAAAGGTTTTCAGACCCAGCCGCATACTCACAGGATAATTGCTGCCGCACTCCTGCTTGATTCCTTCCAGAATTTCTTTTGCCGCCCGCAGGCGGTTTTCCAGGCTGCCGCCGTATTCATCGCTGCGGTGGTTCATCAGGGAGAGGGCAAACTGGTCCAGCAGATAGCCCCAGTGAATGGAGTGGACTTCCACACCGGCAAAACCGGAGTCCTTTGCAATTTTCGCCGCTTTAATAACCGACTCAATCTTTGACTTGATCTGGTCATGGGTCAGTTCCGGTGAAATCTCTCCCGGATGGCGAAACACATGAACAGAGGATGGGGCGGGAAGGTTCGGATAATTGCGCCCCAGGCCCATCGTAATCTGTGCGAAAATTTTTGTTCCATAGGCGTTTGCCCGCTCATTCAGTTCTGTTGCGGTCATTTTGAATGCGTCCGGATTTTGCAGAATAGCAGGCCCAACACCTGTATAGGGGTCAACCGTACAGTCTGCGGCCAACGCCCCGGTAAAAATCAAACCGAAGCCGCCTTTTGCACGTTCCACCAGATACTGTATGGTTTCGTCCTTCAGCCCACCTCCGGGAAGGTGATGCTGCCTACCGCCGATGGGAGCCATGCAAAACCTGTTTTTGATTGTCAAGCTGCCGATTTGCAGCGGCTTGCCTAAGTATTCGTAACTCTGCATGGGATTTTTCCTCCTTTTCTTACGGGATTGACTTTTCCCGGTGCTTATATTAAAATTGTAGCAAGAATTAAAAGAAAAACAAGTACGCACATTGAAGTGCGATACTTACAGTAGAGTTAAATACTTACCTTAAGGAGAGCGTAAAATGAGTGAGAGATGTATTTCTAATGAGTGCCTTAGTTCCACCGGATTCAGTTACACATTGTCGTTGATTAACGGAAAATATAAAATGACCATCCTTTATACTTTGATGGAATTCGGTGTTGTCCGGTTCAATGAGATGAAAAAGTATATCGGTGAAATTTCTTACAAGACGCTTAGTTCCACCTTGAAAGAGTTGGAGGCCGACCAGCTTGTTCATCGGGAAGAATACCCGCAGATTCCGCCAAAAGTAGAATACAGTTTGACGGAGAGAGGAAAATCTCTTATTCCTATTTTGGACGGGATGTGCGAATGGGGAGATAAAAACCGATTGTAATAGAATATTTTATGTATACTACCCTTCTCCTGATGGAGAGGGGTATTTTTGCCTTTTTTGAATTCATCACTTGACATTGTGGCAAAGAGTATACTGTTTGTTGGAGGAATACACGCCGGCCGCCATCAGCCGGGAGATTCACGGTGAAAACGGAGTGGGGGAGATCGCTCTGGAGCGGTCGGAGAGAATGCCGGAGAAGGAATCCGGAGTGGATTTTCTGATCTGTGCAGTCCGGGAGCATAAAAATGAGCTTACCATCATGGCCGCCGGTCCCTCTCTGGCTCTGTCGGTTCCCATGTATCTGACGGCGGAGACAGAGGGACCCTTAAGGGGCAGGACTGTGGGCCGTCAGGAAATGCTGCGGGAGCCGGGTGGAAACACGGCGGTGTGCCTGAATGTGGATGCAAAGGGCTATCTGGAAGGTTTCATGGAGACCATGAGACAAACGGCCTGCGGCAGATAGATGATAAAATACGGGAAGAGTTTTCTGATTTCCATAAGATTTTCACGGATCTTAGGAGAAAAAGAATCCTTCTTATAGACAATATCACCAAAATCACGTATAATGAAGAGGAATCGGCAAAAGAACTAATTTCATAAGAAGAGGGAATTCAGTATGGAGAAATTGGAACTTCAGAAAATTGCAAACGAAGTGAGAAAAGACATCCTGACCGAGGTCTACCATGCAAAGTCCGGTCATCCGGGCGGCTCCTTATCTGTGGCGGATATTCTGACCTGCCTGTATTTTGAGGAGATGAACGTGGACCCGAAGGATCCGGAGAAGGCCGACCGGGACAGACTGGTGCTGTCAAAAGGCCACGCGACGCCGGCGCTTTATGCAGTGCTTGCGGAAAAAGGATATTATCCGAAGGAGGAGCTGACCACGCTCCGTGCCCTTGGAAGCAGGCTGCAGGGCCATCCCAACATGAATGACACACCGGGAGTGGATATGACCTCCGGCTCTCTGGGGCAGGGCGTTTCCGCTGCCGTGGGAATGGCTCTCTCCGCAAAGCTGACGGGAGATTCCTACCGGGTGTACGCTGTTTTAGGAGACGGCGAGCTGGAGGAAGGACAGGTCTGGGAGGCAATGATGTTTGCCGGAAACAAGGGCCTGGACAATCTGGTAATCGTGGTGGACAGCAACGGCATTCAGCTGGACGGAACGGTGGAGGAGATCAACTCTCCCCAGCCCATTGATGAGAAGATGAAGGCATTTCATCTCCATCCCATTGTGGTGGACGGCCATGATTTCCAGCAGCTTCACAGCGCATTTGAGGAGGCAAAGACGGTGAAAGGCTGTCCCACAGCCATCATCGCGAAGACGGTAAAGGGCAAGGGCGTTTCCTATATGGAGAATCAGGTGTCCTGGCACGGAACCGCGCCCAATAAGGAACAGTACGAGAAGGCAATGGAAGAACTTGAGAAAGCAGGTGAAGCACTGTGTCAGATGTAAAGAAGATTGCGACAAGGGACAGCTATGGCAACGCTCTGGCGGAGCTGGGAAAAGAGCATGAGAATTTGTATGTGCTGGATGCGGATCTGGCGGCGGCCACGAAGACGGTGACTTTCAAGAAGGCATTTCCGGACCGTCATATTGACTGCGGCATCGCAGAGGCCAACATGATCGGAATGGCGGCCGGAATGGCTACCACAGGAAAGATTCCGTTTGTGAGCACCTTTGCCATGTTTCTGGCCGGCAGAGGCTTTGAGCAGGTGAGAAACAGCGTGGGATATCCCCATCTGAATGTAAAGTTCGGAGCGACCCATGCGGGGATTTCCGTGGGACCGGACGGAGCGACCCACCAGTGCAACGAGGACATTGCCCTTATGCGGACCATTCCGGGAATGACCATCATCAATCCCTCCGACGATGTGGAGGCGAGAGCTGCGGTAAAGGCGGCTTATGAGATGAACGGCCCGGTGTACATGCGCTTTGGCCGTCTGGCAGTGCCGGTGATCAATGACAATCCGGATTATCATTTCGAGATCGGAAAGGGAGTTACCTTAAAAGACGGCTCCGATGTGACCATCGTGGCCACCGGTCTGGAAGTGGCGGCCAGCCTGGAAGCTGCAAAGCTGCTGGAGCAGGACGGCATCTCTGCCAGAGTGATAAACATTCACACCATCAAGCCCATCGACGAGGAGCTTCTGGTGAAGGCTGCGAAGGAAACCGGTAAGATTGTGACGGTGGAGGAGCACTCCATCATCGGCGGACTGGGCGGAGCTGTCTGCGAGGTTCTGGCGGAGCAGGCTCCCGTTCCCGTGAAGCGTCTGGGAATTCGGGATGAGTTCGGCGAGTCCGGCGTGGCAGAGGAGTTGCTGCACAAGCACGGCCTGGACGGCGAAGGAATCTATGCCGCCGTAAAGAGCTGGCTTCAGAAGTAATTGAAAATGGAAATGAGAAAGGGCATTCAGCCGGCAGCGTAAAAAGCCGGCGGATGCTCTTTCTGCGTCATAAACCTGGCCGGCGGCCGCTGTGTTCCCGCAGACAGCCATTTGTCTGGCAGAGAACAGAAAATGCGGTAAACTGCCGGTGATATGACGTCAGATTGGAGAAGGAGATTTCCCCCAATCTGACGTCTTTTTTACCAATTGGAAGAAAAAGAAAGGCGGGTTATTAATTTAAAATTACAGAAAATGTAAATTTACAGAAAAAATAAAACAAAGACATTACAAGAAATGCTTTATGCAATGATAAGCTGATATACTTAGTAGCTAATGGATCATGTTCCATGGATCTAAGAGACAAGAAGGAGTGAATGAAAATGAGAGGGAGAAGCAGAAGGAAACCAGTGCAGCAGAAAAAGCTGAAGAAAGCACTGGTGCTGGCTTTGACCGGTGCAATGGTTGGCAACAGTATCGGAGTGGGAACTCTGGACAGTTTTGCCGCAGAGGTGTCTTCCGGAAGTGTCGTGGAATCAGAGGAGCTGGAGAAGGGACCGGAAGAGACAGATAAGGAAATCGGGGAAGAGACCGAGGGAAAAAACGAAGGGTCTGAGGAAACCAAGGGAGAGACCGAGGGATCCGACGAAGAGACTGAAGGATCTGACGAGGAGACAGAAGGAGAAACCGAAGGATCTGACGAAGAGACCGAGGGAGAAACTGAAGGATCCGACGAGGAGACCGAAGCGCCCGAGGAAGGGACCGGAAACACCGAAGATGGAACTGGAACGGGAAATAACACCGACGGGGAGTCCGGCGGAATGGAATCCGGAGAAAATGGAGAATCAGCAGAGAAAGACGAAGCTGATTTTGTGATCGACTACACCTATGATGAAACACTGGGAACGGTAAAGGGACCGAAGAAAGTAGATCAGGGCGACAGCCTGTACTTTACAGTAATCCCTGAGGAAGGCTGTGCCATTGCCAGCGTAACAGCCAATGGCATGGACCTGGATCCGGTGGTAACGGCCACGTCCAGCGAGATGGAAAGCGGCGAGCAGAACTTTATACTGCTGGAAGTGGAAGAGGACACGGAGATTGAGGTTGTCTTTACTTCTGCGGTGGTGATGAGCGCGGCGGAGATTCCGGTACCGGACAGTGTCGGGGACGGAGTAGAGTATAAGGAAATGTCAGAATTTGTTGTTCCGGATATGGAAAGCATTGTTTATGATAAATCAAATGGGACCAGGAATTTTAAGATGGATTTTCAGATTCTGGAAAACGATGAAGATGAACTGACAGTTGTGCTGGATGATTCCATGCTCTATGGCTTGGAAAACTATGCAGATTCTATTATGCCAGGACATGTATTTAACTGGGACTTTACCTTTAATAATCTTTCCAAAAACAGTTATCGCTATAAAGAGGGAAGCCTGGTGGTAGCTCCGGCGGATATGAGCAGTCTCATAGAAGAAGATTATGAAAAATATGGCACAGATTTCCCCCATTCAGCAGGCTATGACGGACAGCTGATACCATCCATCTATTCCAAGCACAGATGCAAGGACAGCGCAGCGCTGGCCGCTCTGTATGGAAAGGATACGACGAAAATCACCCTGGAAGATATGCTGCAGATTTATGACACGCTTGCAGAAAAAGGATATGAGGGAGAGGAAGCCTTAACAAGGTATTATCTGGATTTCTATAATGAAAAATACGGATCCGAAGCTCAGACCATTCTGGAATTGCCCCAGGCAGCACAGGATGATATTATGGTTCGTAACGGAGGATTTAACGGTATTTTCAACGTTAGTAGCATGGAAGAAATAGACAGGCTGGACAAAGAGTACGAATATTTCCATAAGTATGCTCTTGTCAATACCAGTAAAAAGCAAGTGTAATTACTGGAGATAGAGCCGCAGCTGGCATCTCTGATTTATGATGACTGGTACAATATAGGTCTGGGCATGACCGTTGGAGAACGGGCTGATAAAGACAGTTCTATGGATCCGTCAGGCTGTGGATATTTTGGAATCGGAAAATATATGACAGGTCTGTCTGATGTTTGGGATGAAACGAACAGCAAGATGCAGGAAACGGTTGTGTTGAATGAAGCAGGAAATTGCGTGCTTCCTGTTGGACTGGTGTTTAGTTTTTGGAAGATAGGAAATATAAATCAGTCGTATCCGATAGACTTTTATGTCGCATTTGATCTGGAGAGAGTCATCACCGAAGGCAGCATCACCATCAACAAGGTAGACGACGACGGCAATCTCATCGACATTCCGGCAGCCTTTAAGCTGTACAAGATGGATGGAGACCGGAAGCTGTACTATACCGGCAGCGAATGGAGCGAGGACGAGGCTCAGGGAGCAGAGTTTGTGACTTCCGAAGGTACTGTGACCATTCCTTCTCTGGAACTGGGAGTTTACTATATTCAGGAAGTGCGGGCACCCGAAGGATATGAGCTGGTGACGGAGCCCTACCAGGTGAACCTGGACGGCGAGGCCGTGACGGTGAACTTCTCCAATAAGATTCAGTATACGATTATCATCAATTACTACGAGAAAGACACCACGACAAAGCTGGCAGATACCTATACAAGCGAGCCTTATACAAAAGGAGATGCCTACAATGTCACAGATTTAGTCCGTAAAGAGATTGACGGATACAACTGGGACAGCTGCGATCAGTCCGTATATGAGGGCGTGATGAGCGGCAACCTGATCTTCAACGTATATTACACGAGAGTAACAGACCCTGGTGACGGAGGAGACCCTGACGGCGGAAATCCTGGCGGCGGAAACAACGGCGGCGGAAGCAGCGGCAGCGGTCCCAGGAATCCTTACAATCCCGGCGGCGGCCCCGGAGTTGCCACGGAGATCGATCCCGGCGAAGTGCCGTTAGCAGATCTGCCCAATGAAATTCCGACGGAGATTCCTCAGGAGGAAGTGCCCCTGGCTGGTCTGCCGAAGACTGGACAGAGCAGAAATGCCGGAACGTGGATGGCGATGATAGCAGGATTAGTGACGGCGGTTTATGCGCTGATCGGCGGGAAAAAGAAAGAGGCAGAATAAACAGACCGGTAAAACCGGAAGATAAAAGAAACAGAGGCGGATGCGGGAAGAGATTCCCTGCATCCGCCTCTGTGTTATCTGAGAAACGTTTATTCGGCCCGGATTGGACCATATGAGATTTTGGACTACATGAGATTGTAGGAAAAATGTTCCAGATCTTCCGGCAGGATCAGATCCTTTTTGCTGTCAGCTTCCGTGATGGGACGTACCGGCCGGCAGGGATTGCCGAAGGCCAGGTACCCGTCGGGAATATCCTTTGTGACCACGCTGCCGGCGCCGATCACCGCATTGTTTCCAATGCGGACGCCTCCCAGCACCACGGCGTTGCAGGCGATCCACACATTATTTCCGATGTGGATTTCATGGGCATATTCCGCCATGGTGGTGCGTCCCTCCTCATCCAGGCCCATCCGCTCCTGGGCGATCAGGGGATGGGTGGTGGCCATGAGAGAGACGTTGGGGCCGAAACAGACGTTGTCGCCGATGCAGATGCGGGCGTCATCCATGACGGTCAGGTTGAAATTGGCGAAGAAATTTTCTCCGATAAAGGTGTGGCTGCCGTAGTTGAACTGCACAGGTCCCTGGAAATAAAACACCTTTCCGATGCCGCCCACGATTTCCCGGATCACGTCCTGTCTGGCCGGATCGTATTCGTCCATCTGGTTGTACCGGCGGCAGAGCTCATGGGCTTTGTGCTTAATGTCCCTCAGGCTCTGGCTGCGGGGATCAAACATGTATCCTGCAAATATTTTCTGTTCTTCTGTCATTGCGCTCCCCCCCTGTTTTTCCTGTCCGGATGATTCCGGTCTTACGGACGGGCGTCCATGGCCAGCTTGAGAGCACCCATGATGCCCTGATTGTCATTTAAGCTGGGAAGAACAATATAGCTGTCCAGATCGTGAATTTCCTTTGTGTCCACATAGCCGCCCAAGAGTTCCTTCACCTGGCTGCGGATCAGGGGCATGAGCTGTTCCTGGTGCATGACGCCGCCTCCCAGGATAATCTTCTGGGGAGAGAGGGTGAGAATGTAGTTTACCAGCGCCTGGGCGATGTAATAGCTTTCAAATTCCCAGACTTTCGGATTGTCTGCCAGGTCGTAAGCCTTTTTGCCCCAGCGCTCCTCGATGGCAGGGCCGGCCGCCATGCCTTCCAGGCAGGTTCCGTGATAGGGGCATTTGCCCTTGTAGGTATCTTCCGGATGAGGCGTCAGCAGGATGTGGCCGGCCTCCGGATGAAGCATGCCGTGAAGCAGACTGCCGTTTGCGAGAACGCCTACGCCCACGCCGGTGCCGATGGTGATGTAGATGGCGGTGTCAAGTCCTCTGGCGCAGCCCCATGTGGCCTCCCCCAGCATGGAGCCGTTTACGTCTGTGTCAAAGCCGGTGGGAACGTGAAGGGCGTTCTCCAGATAGCCGACGATGTCGCAGTTTCTCCATGCCAGCTTCGGGGTGGTGGTGATGTGCCCGTAGGTGGGAGAGTCTCTGTGAACGTCGATGGGGCCGAAACAGGCGATGCCCAGGGCCTGAATATCTTTTCCCTGAAAGAATTCCGCGATGGCGGGAAGTGTCTTTTCAGGAGTTTCCGTGGGGATGGAGATCCTCTCCATGATCTCTCCGTTTTCATTTCCGATGGCGCACACCATTTTTGTGCCGCCGGCTTCCAGTGCTCCGAATTTCATATGCTGCTTCCTCCAAATGATTATTTTTTAGTTTCATGTCCTTTCTCATACGTGAGAGGTGATCAGACTCAGCCGTCCGGTGACGGAGCAGTCTCCGTATCCGGCGGGAAGAATAAAGTGATCGCCCTTTTTGACGGGATGGCCGTCCGCCGTTCCCTCGCCCTCCAGCACGTCCACAATCAGGAACGGGGCGCCGCCCGGGAGAACGGCTTCTGTCTGAATGTCCCATTTGTCCACCTGGTAGCAGGGACAGGCGATAAGGCATCGGCGGAAGTATCCGTCGGCTTCCGTGCAGTTCCCTCCCCACGGAACGTCAGTGTGGGGACAGCGGATCACGTCCAGACTCTTTTCAATGTGAAGCTCCCTGGGCTTTCCGTCCTGAAGACGGTCGTAATCATAGAGACGGTAGGTGATGTCAGAGTTCTGCTGAGTTTCCAGAATCAGGGTCCCCTTTCGGATGGCGTGGACCGTGCCCGGTTCAATCTGGAAAAAGTCTCCCTTCTTTACGGGAAGAACGCGGATCAGATCGCTCCAGCGGCGCTCCGATACCATCCGGCGCAGCTCGTCTCTGTCTTTGGCGTTGTGGCCGATGACGATGGTGGAATCCGGATCGCAGTCCAAGACGTACCAGCATTCTGTTTTTCCCAGAGAACCGTTCTCATGGACGCTGGCATAGGCATCGTCCGGATGGACCTGAATGCTCAGATCGTCTCTGGCGTCGATGATTTTTACCAGCAGAGGAAACTGTCCGGTTCCATCAGAGCCAAACAGCTCCGGCCTGTTTTTCCAGAGCCAGCCCAGGGTTTTTCCGGCCCAGGGTCCTTCCTTCACCGTGCAGTCGCCGTGACTGTGGGCGCTCACCACCCAGGCTTCTCCCGTGTGATCGCCGGGAATGTCATAGCCGTATTCCGTGCGGAGGCGGGAGCCGCCCCAGAGCATCTGCTTGAATACGGGCTGCAGGAAAATAATGTCTTTCATGTGAGATCTCCTTCGTTCATTATCTCCTTCTAATTATAAACAGAAACGAGGAAAAAGCAATCTGTTCCGGGAAAGAAAAACGCCTGACCGACGGAAAATGCCGGCCAGGCGTTTGGATTAATTTTGAGAGGAAGATTCCGCTTTTTCTGTCTCTGGTTCCGGATCCGGATACACAGTCATGATGTCTTCCACATTGCAGTCCAGGAGAAAGCACAGCTTCTCAATAGTATGGGTAGATACGTAGCAGTTTTTCTTCAGCCGGTCGATCTGGCTGGAGCTGACATTACAGTAATGAATCAGGTAATACTGAGAAATGTTTTTCTTTTTCATGGTTTCCCATAAGCGTTCATAACTCACCATATTATCGCCTCCCTATTATCATTAAACTGTAAATATCCGATTCTGTATATTAGCCATATCAAGATAATTTCTATATACAGACAATATGGGAAATCAGCTTAAATAGGAGCGCATGGTTTTTAAGGCGCTTTTTTCCAGCCGGCTGACCTGGGCCTGGCTGATGTGGATTTCCTCCGCCACCTCCGTCTGGGTTTTCCCCTCGAAAAACCGCATGTCGATGATGTGTCGTTCCCGCTCCGGAAGCCGTTTCATAGCCTCGTTCAGGGAGATATTTTCCACCCAGTTGGATTCCAGGTTTTTCTTGTCGCTGATCTGATCCATGACGTAAAGGGGATCTCCGCCGTCGGTGTAAACCGGCTCATAGAGGCTTACGGGACTCTGGATGGCGTCCAGGGCGTAGGTGATTTCCTCTTTGCTGATGCCCACCTCGTCGGCGATCTCCATAATGGTGGGTTCCTTCAGGTTCTTCTTCATCAGGGTCTCTCTGGCGTAAATGGCCTTGTAGGCTGTGTCCCGCAGGGAGCGGCTCACCCGGATGGAGTTGTTGTCCCGAAGGTACCGACGCACTTCGCCCAGGATCATGGGGACAGCATAGGTGGAAAAGCGGACGTTCTGGGTGATGTCAAAATTGTCGATGGCCTTGATCAGGCCGATGCAGCCGATCTGGAACAGGTCGTCCACGTTTTCGCTGCTGCCGGAAAAACGCTGGATGACGCTGAGCACAAGGCGGAGATTCCCTTTGATGTATTCTTCTCTGGCCTCCGTGTCGCCGGCCAGGATCCGTTTGAACAGGGCTTCTTTTTCCTCATTGGTGAGCAGGGGCAGCTTGGCGGTGTTCACCCCGCAGATTTCTACTTTGTATCCGGACATAATTTCCTTACCTCCGTATCTGCAAAATTTACATAAACAGCGGTGTCTGCGCCGGGCAGACAAGTTTGTTCTACAGGAATCTTGCACCTGGAAAGGAGGTTTTATACTTCCAGATTCTGTTATTTTAAGGCGGTTTTCTTTTCCCTTTACAAACGGGGAGGGCTGTGCTAAAATTTACTTTCGATAGGAAAAGGGGAGCTTGCATGCAGGCTGAGAGGAAAGGAAGTTTCGACCCGTAACCTGATTTGGGTAATGCCAACGTAGGGAAATCTGTGAAAGCTGCTGCCCCCGCTGTGCCCCGCGGGGGCTTTTTGTTTATTCTGAAAGCCCGGCAGGCCGGATTGCGAATGCAGGTCGGATCGCATGAGTGCGCAGCACGGAGCGGTCCGAGGGCTTTCATGGTTCGTGGTGTCCGCGTTAGCGGGCACGAAGGTTTGCGCGATACGCCCGGCAAGCGGCCGCCAGCTTGGGGCGGACATTTGCCGGGCAGCGGACAGCGAACAGCTCTGCTGTGAGCTGCCTGTGGTATCGCGAATCGGATAGGGGAAGGAACTTTCCCTATCCGATCCCGGCGCGGGCGGAAAAAGGGAGGTGATACCAATGAAAAAATGGAGAAAACGGATTGCTCCCGTCCTGCTGATCACCCTGCTGATCGCGGTGTGGGAGCTGGTGGTGAGGATAAAGGACATTCCCCTTTATGTGCTTCCGGCGCCCAGCCAGGTGGTGGGATCACTGGTGACAGACTGGTCTGTTCTGGCCGGCCACGCCGGCGTGACGGTGATGGAGGCGCTGGCGGGAATGGCCATCGCCCTGGTTCTGGCCGTCACCCTGGGAATCGCCATGGACGCCTTTCCGGCGGTGAAAAGCGGCCTTTATCCGGTGCTGGTGGTAACGCAGACGGTGCCCATGATCGTGCTGGCGCCCATCCTGATCATCTATCTGGGATTCGGGCTGACGCCAAAGATTCTGACGGTGGTGCTCATGTGCTTTTTTCCCGTTGTGGTCAGCTTTACGGACGCCATGGGGCAGATGGATGAGGAATACGTTCATCTGGTCCGGTCTTTCGGGGCAGGCAGATGGGAGGCATACCGCCTGGTGAAAATTCCGGCGGCGGTACCCGGACTGGTTTCCGGACTGAAGGTGGCGGCCACCTACAGCATCAGCGGCGCAGTGGTGGGAGAGTGGATCGGCGCCCAGAGCGGCCTCGGCTACTATCTGCTGCGGGTGAAAAACAGCTATATGCTGGATAAGGTATTCGCCTGTGTGCTGGTGATCGTAGCCCTCAGCCTGTGCATGAACGGGGCGATCCGCCTGTACCAGATGTTTGCCATGCCCTACGGGGAAAAGAAAGAGTGAAGAAAAAGAGGAGGAAGATTCAAATGAAAAAAAGAGGAAAAATCTGTGCCGCAGCTCTGTGCGCGGCCATGGTGATGGCCGCGGCAGGTTGCGGAGCCCGGAGCGGGGAGACTGTGGCGGCGGGAAGCGCTGCGGGAGCGGAGAATGCAGTTTCAGAGGAAAATGAAACGGAGGTTTCGGAGGACAGCGCCGCAGAGGAGATTTCCCAGGAGAGCGGGGAAGAAGCGCCCCTGGAGGATGTGACGGTAATTCTGGATTACGTGGCCAATACCAACCACACCGGCATGTATGTGGCTCTGGACAAAGGCTACTATGAGGAGCAGGGACTGAATGTGAATATTGTGGAGCCCACAGAGGGAGCTACCGCCACCCTGGTGGCCGTGGGCAAGGGAGATTTCGGCATCAGCTATCAGGAGGACGTGACCATCGCCCTGGCGTCCGAGGATCCCCTCCCCATCAAGGCCATCGCCACTCTGATTCAGCACAACACCTCCGGTTTTGTGACCTACGCGGACAAAAACATTACCTCTCCGGCAGATTTTGAGGGAAAGACCTACGCCGGCTGGGGCGGCCCGGGAGAGAGCGCCGTGCTGAATGCGGTGATGACTCAGGCGGGAGCAGATTTTTCCAAACTGAACGTGATCACCTCAGACGGAGCCGGGTTTGCGGCCCTGGAAAATCAGGTGGATATTATGTGGTTTTATGAGGCGTGGGACAACATCCAGTGCGAGCTGGCAGATTTCCCCATCAATTATATGCCTCTGCGGGAGCTGGATGAGCGTCTGGACTACTACACTCCCGTTATTATTGCCAGCGATGAAACCCTGGAGCAGAACCCGGAGATGGTGCGCCGGTTCCTGGCGGCTACGGAGCAGGGATATCGGTATGCCATGGAAAATCCGGAGGAGGGCGCGGAGATTCTTCATAAATACGCTCCCGATTACAGCATGGAGCTGCTGAGCCGTTCTCAGGCTTATCTGGCGGACAAGTACATGGAAGACAGCGATACCTGGGGAACCATGAAGGACAGCGTGTGGGACAACTACACCGACTTTATGGTGGAGTACGGAGTGATTGACAAGGATATTCCGGCTGCGGACTGCTATACCAATGAATTTCTTCCGTCAGCGGACGCGCAGTAAAAAACGCTGTGTTCCGGCGGGAGATGCCGGAAAAGAAGGGAGGAACAGCATGAAACTGGAGATTTCCGGACTGCGCTTTTCCTACAGTGACAGGGAAGTGCTGGATCATCTGGACTTTCAGGTGGCCGAGGGGGAGTTTGTGAGTATTCTGGGAGCTTCCGGATGCGGAAAATCCACGATTCTGAAGCTGCTTACAGGGGTTCTGACACCGGAGAACGGAAGGATTTCTGTGGATGGGAAGGAGATCCGGGGAATGACGGAGCATTTTGCCTATATGCCCCAGAACGACCTGCTTTTTCCCTGGAAAACCATTCTGGATAATGTGTGTCTCTACGGGCGGATTCACGGAAACCTGGAGAGCGCCAGAAAGGAAGCCATGGAAAATATGGCGGCCTTCGGTCTGGCGGGCTATGAAAACGCCTATCCCTCCGCCCTGTCCGGCGGCATGAGGCAGCGGGCGGCGTTTCTGCGGACGGCCCTGTGCAAATCGGAGATCCTGCTGCTGGACGAACCTTTCGGAGCTCTGGATGTGATTACCAGGGGAGAAATGCAGGACTGGCTGCTGTCTATGCGGGAGAAGATGAACCGGACCGTGGTGCTGGTGACCCATGATATGGACGAGGCTATTTATCTTTCCGACCGGATTCTGATTCTGGGAGGCCGGCCGTCGAATGTGGTCTGTGAGCTGCGCCCGGAGGTTCCGCCCCAGGGTCGGAGCAGGGACTGGCTGTACGGTCAGGGAGAACTGAGAAAGCAGATTCACCGGGAGATCATGAAAGACGGAGGCGGGGCAGGAGGTTCGGCCTGTCCGCCGGAAAGGAAGGCTCATGGGACGGATTTATGACGGCCATGCCCATCCGGGAACGGAGGAAGAGCGGGAGTACCGGAGACAGGAGAAGATTGTCACCATGATCTGCGCGGGAGATGAGGCGGAGGCGAGGGAGCTGGAGAGTCTCACCGGAAGCTGGATTGTGAAAGCCTGCGGACTTCATCCGTGGAAGGCGGACCTGGCGGCTTTTGAGGCCATGGAACCGTGGCTGGAGCGGACGGAGATCATCGGAGAAATCGGCCTGGACAGTGTGTGGTGCCAGGTCGATATGGATGTGCAGCGGGAAGTGTTCCGGCGGCAGCTCAGTCTGGCGTCCCGCCGGGGCTGCCCGGTGGTTCTCCACGTGAAAGGGATGGAGGAAGAAGCCGGGGAGATGATCCGGCAGTATCCCGGCCGTTACCTGGTTCACTGGTACTCCGACATGAAATGGCTGGAGCTGTACCTGGAACAGGACTGCTATTTTACCGTGGGGCCGGACGTGGCGGCAAACCCGGCGGTGCGCCAGGTAGCGGAGCGGGCGGATCTCTCCCGCCTCATGGTGGAGACCGACGGATTTTCCGCAGTGCAGTGGGCCCTGGGAGAGGACATTTCCCTGAGCGGCCTGCGGGGAGTTCTGGAAAACAGTCTCAGGCAGATTGCAGCTATCAAAGGGGTGGATGAGGCCGAGGCGGCCGGACGAATCGAAGAGAACTTTCTGCGGTTTGCGGGAAAGGCTTTCCGCAGAGAGGGGTAAATGCCTGAAGGCGCAGGGGAGAATCCCCTACGCCTTCTTGTTTTTCTGGTACAGAATAAAGAGACCCTTTAGCAGCAGCGCGTTGTCAATAATGATCCGGTGGCGGCACAGGGGCATGACGAAGCGGGACAGGCCGCCGGTGGCGATGACGGTGGTTTTCTGTCCCAGCTCGTCCTCCATCCGGTCGATGATGCCGTCGATCATGGCTGCGGTGCCGTACATGATGCCGGAGCGCATGCAGTCGATGGTGTTTTTGCCGATGACCTTTCCCGGTGTCTCCAGGCTGATCTGAGGAAGCTGGGCGGTGCGGCTGCTCAGAGTGTCCAGAGAAATTTTAAGGCCGGGCAGAATGACGCCGCCGATGTAGTTGCCCGCCGGGTCGATGACGGACATGGTGGTGGCCGTGCCCATATCCACGATGATTAAGGGAGCGGGATATTCCCGCAGGGCCGCCACAGCGTCCACGATCATGTCGCTGCCGGTGGTTTTCGGATTGTCCATAATGATATTCAGGCCGGTTTTCATTCCGGAGCCCACCAGAAGAGGAGCCTTTCCCGTGATCTTTTTGATGGCGGTGGTCAGTGTGTTGTTTAAGGGCGGAACCACGGAAGAAATGATGGTTCCTTCAATGGCGGAGAGCTCGATTCCGTGGATTTCCAGAATGTTTTTGATGGAGATGGCATACTCCAGATTGGTCTTGTTCCGGTCGGTGGTGAGACGCTCCTCAAAGTAGATGTGCTCGCTGTCAACGCCTCCGACGACGATGTTGGTATTTCCCATGTCAATAGCCAGGATCATAAAGGAACTCCTTTCAAATGGCAGAAAACCATGCTATACTTATTCTCATAGTTTTATACCATATTTATGAAAAAAACTCAATGGGAGGCAGCTATGTTAAAAGGAAAAACAGTGGTACTGGGAGTAACCGGCAGCATCGCCGCGTATAAAATCGCCAGTCTGGCCAGCATGCTGAAAAAGCAGGGGGCGGATGTGGAAGTGATCATGACGAAGAACGCCACCAATTTCATCAACCCTATTACCTTTGAAAGCTTGACGGGAAATAAATGTCTGGTGGATACCTTTGACCGGAATTTCCAGTTCAGCGTGGAGCACGTGGCCCTGGCGAAGCGGGCGTCCGTTTTTCTCATCGCCCCGGCATCCGCAAATGTGATCGCGAAAGTGGCTCACGGCCTGGCGGATGATATGCTCACCACCACGTTTCTGGCCTGCCAGTGCCCAAAGATCATCGCGCCGGCCATGAATACCAGAATGTATACCAATCCCATTCTCCAGGACAATCTGAAGATCTGTGAAACATATGGGATGGAGGTTATCGCCCCGGCAGACGGATATCTGGCCTGCGGGGACACGGGAGCGGGAAAAATGCCGGAGCCGGAGGAATTGTTTGACTATATTGTGAAGGCGGCGGCGTTTCCGAAAGACCTGGCGGGAAAGAAGATTCTGGTGACGGCGGGAGCGACTATGGAGGCCATTGACCCGGTGCGCTATATCACCAACCACTCCACGGGAAAAATGGGATACGCCGTGGCAAAAGCTGCGGCCCTGCGGGGAGCGGAGGTGACTCTGGTATCCGCCCATGCGGAAGTGAAGCCGCCCCGCTTTGTGAAACTGGTGCCGGTGAAGAGCGCCAGGGAGATGTTTGAGGCGGTGACGGCAGCAGCGGCGGATCAGGATGTGATTGTAAAAGCGGCTGCGGTGGCGGACTACCGGCCGGCGGAGGTCTCCGACGAAAAGGTGAAGAAAAAGGATGGAGATCTTTCCATTCGTCTGGAGCGGACAGACGATATTCTGGCCTGGCTGGGAGTCCACAAGAGGGATGGACAGTTTCTCTGCGGGTTTTCCATGGAGACCCAGAATATGCTGGAGAATTCCAGGGCGAAGCTGAAAAAGAAGAATCTGGACATGATTGTGGCCAACAATCTGAAGGTAGAGGGGGCAGGTTTCGGCACGGATACCAATGTGGTGACCCTTATCACCGGGGACCGGGAGACGGAGCTTCCGAAGCTGACGAAGGATGAGGTGGCCCACCGGCTTCTGGATACCATTCTGGAAATGACGGGAGAAACCTCACCTCTGGGAATGACGGGAAAATCGTCTCCGGAGGAGACAGGGGAGTCATGAGGCAGTTTTCAGTATCTGTGGGAAAAGACGGCCAGGGGCTTCTCACCTGTTATCTGAGGGATACCATGGAGTTTGAAAAAAGCCGTCTCCGGCCGGCAGTGATCATCTGTCCCGGCGGGGCCTACAGGGAGTGTGCCGGCCGGGAAGGGGAACCCTATGCCCTGCGGTTTCTGGCCATGGGCTATCAGGCTTTTGTGCTTGCCTACAGCGTGGCCCCGGCCAGATTTCCCAGGTCTCTTTTAGAGCTGGCGGAGGCGGTGGCCCTGGTTCGGGAACGGGCGCCTCTGTGGCAGATCGATCCGGAGCGGATCTTTGTGTGCGGGTCCTCTGCCGGCGGCCATCTGGCCGGCTGCCTGGGGGTGCACTGGGACAAGGCCTTTGTACAGGAGGGAAGCGGCCGGCGGGGAGAGGAAATCCGCCCGGACGGGCTGATTCTCTGCTATCCGGTGATTTCCGCTGAGGAGTATGCCCACGAAGGCTCCGTGAAAAACCTGCTGGGAGAAAGATGGGAAGATCCCGGGCTCCGGGACCTGATTTCCCTGGAAAAACAGGCGGGCAGACAGGTTCCTCCGGTCTTTCTCTGGCATACGGGGGAGGACCGGACGGTGGCGGCGGAAAACAGCCTGCTGTTTGCCGGGGCCCTGAGAAGGGCCGGGGTCAGCGTGGAAATTCACCTGTTTTCCGGCGGGAGACACGCCATGGCTCTGGCCGATGAGGATACGGCTCTGGATCCGGACGGGGAGTACGCCGATCCGGGAGCGGCCAAATGGACGGAGCTTGCGGGATTGTGGGTGAAGCGGCAGTTTCGGGCAAAAAGCGTGACAGTTCCCGGAACTGTTGACTTTCCGCCGTTTTCATACTAGAATGGAACGGGCGTTTTTCAGACGCCCTTTTTGTTGAACCCATATCCGGCGGGGGATCCGTCGGAAAATCAGATATTATTTACAGATACGGAGGACGGAATCTTTGGCGAATATAGCGGAAGAAATCAAGAGAAGAAGAACATTTGCGATCATTTCCCACCCGGACGCGGGAAAGACTACCCTTACGGAGAAATTCCTGCTCTACGGAGGAGCCATCAATCTGGCCGGTACCGTAAAGGGAAGGAAGGCCACGAAGCACGCGGTGTCCGACTGGATGGAGATTGAGAAGGAGAGAGGAATCTCCGTCACCTCGTCGGTGCTGCAGTTTAACTATGAGGGCTACTGCATCAACATTCTGGATACCCCCGGCCATCAGGACTTCTCCGAGGACACCTACCGGACGCTGATGGCGGCGGATTCTGCGGTCATGGTCATCGACGGCTCCAAGGGCGTGGAAGCCCAGACCATCAAGCTGTTCAAGGTCTGCGTCATGAGGGGAATCCCCATCTTCACCTTTATCAACAAGATGGACCGGGAGGCCAGAGATCCCTTTGAGCTGATGAGCGAGATCGAGAGCGTGCTGGGCATCCACACCTGCCCCGTCAACTGGCCCATCGGCTGCGGGAAAAACTTCAAGGGTGTATACGACCGCGGCACGAAAAAGATCACCACCTTCACCGCCGCCATGGGAGGCCAGAAGGAAGTGGCGTCTCAGGAATTTGATCTTGAGGGAACGGATGTGGAGTCGGTGATCGGCCCCATTTATCATCAGCAGCTTCTGGAGGACATCGAACTGTTGGACGGAGCCAGCGACGAGTTTGATCAGGAGAAGGTGAGCGCCGGAAAGCTCTCCCCTGTGTTTTTCGGATCGGCTCTCACCAATTTCGGTGTGGAGACTTTCCTGGAGCACTTCCTGAAAATGACTACTTCTCCCCTGCCCAGAAAAGCTATCACCAGGGAGGTAGATCCCTTTGAGGAGCAGTTTTCTGCCTTTGTATTTAAGATTCAGGCCAACATGAACAAGGCCCACAGGGACAGGATTGCGTTTATGCGCATTGTCTCCGGAAAGTTTGAGGCGGGCATGGAGGTAAACCACGTGCAGGGCGGAAAGAAGATCCGTCTGTCCCAGCCTCAGCAGATGATGGCCCAGGACAGAAAGATTGTGGAGGAGGCCTACGCGGGAGACATTATCGGCGTGTTCGACCCCGGCATCTTTTCCATCGGAGACACGCTGTGCAGCTCCGGGGAAAAATTTGAGTTCGAGGGAATTCCCACCTTTGCGCCGGAGCATTTTGCCAGAGTGCGCCAGGTGGACACCATGAAGAGAAAGCAGTTTTTAAAGGGAGTCAACCAGATTGCCCAGGAAGGAGCCATCCAGATCTTCCAGGAGTACAATACGGGTATGGAGGAAATTATTGTGGGCGTAGTGGGAGAACTGCAGTTTGAGGTGTTGACTTACCGCCTGCAGAATGAGTACAATGTAGAAGTAAAGCTGGACAAACTGCCCTATGAGTATATCCGCTGGGTGGACAAGACGAGCCAGGTGGATGCGGCGAAGATTCAGGGAACTTCGGATATGAAGAGAATTCTGGATCTGAAGGGAAATCCCCTTCTGCTGTTTGTCAACAGCTGGAGCGTGGGCATGGTGCTGGAGAGAAACCCGGGACTGGTGCTCAGCGAGTTCGGAAGAAACTGACGGGAAAACCGGCAGCTTCACAGCTCAGCCCGTGCTGACCGGCAGCGGGAAGAACGGGCGGAAAGGATGGAGAATATGAGCAAGATCGACGTGGTAAGGTCCGCCATGGTGGCGGCAATGAAGGCAAAGGAGAAGGAGAGAAAGGACGCCCTTTCCATGCTGCTTTCCGCTTTGAAAAATGCGGAGATCGACAAAAGAGAGCCGCTGACAGAGGACGAGGAAAACGCAGTGGTGAAAAAGGAGATCAAGCAGCTGAAGGAGACCTGGGAGTCTGCCCCTGCGGATCGGGAGGATATAAAGAACGAGGCAAAATTCCGCATGGAAGTGTACCAGGAGTTCGCCCCGGAGGACATGAATGAGGATCAGATCCGGGAAGTGATCAGCCAGGTGCTCTCGGAGCTGGGAATTGAGGCCCCCACGGCGAAGGACAAGGGACGGATCATGAAAGAGCTGATGCCCCGGGTAAAGGGAAGAGCCGACGGAAAAGAGGTAAACCGGGTATTGGGATCCATGTTCCGGTAAAGAATGGGCTGTCCGTCACCGGACGGGGAGAGAAACGGAGGAAAAGCGATGGAATACCGCGATAAGATTGAAGAATATATTGACAGCCACAGGCAGGAAATGTTAAACGACATTATTACCCTGTGCCGGATCAACAGTGAGAAAATGCCCTACAAAGAGGGAATGCCCTTCGGGGAAGGCGTCTGCGCTGCCCTTGGCATGGCTCTCGGCATGGCGGAGAGGTATGGATTCTCCGTCTGCAATTACGACAATTATGTGGGCACCGCCGATTTAAACGACAGGGAGCCGGGGCTGGATATTCTGGCCCATCTGGATGTGGTTCCCGCCGGAGAGGGCTGGGAGATCACAAAGCCCTTTGAGCCTCTGGAGAAAGACGGAAAGCTCTACGGCCGGGGAACCGCCGATGACAAGGGACCGGCGGTGGCGGCTCTTTACGCCATGCGGGCGGTGAAGGAGCTGGAAATTCCCGTGAGCAAAAATGTGAGGCTGATTCTGGGAACGGATGAGGAGTGCGGAAGCTCCGATATTCCCCACTATTACGCGGCGGTGGATGAGGCTCCCATGACCTTTTCTCCCGACGCCAGCTTTCCGGTGATCAACACGGAAAAGGGAATGCTCCGCGGCCATTTCACGGCGGAGTGGGAAAAAGGCAGCGTCCTTCCCAGACTCTGCGCCATTCACGCCGGCGTCAAGATCAACGTGCTCCCCGGAAAGGCTGAGGCGGTCTTCCAGGGAGTGGATACGGATGTGCTGGAGAAGGCCATGAAAGAGGCGGAGGAAGCCATCGGCATTCATTTTGAGGCGGAATACAGCGATTACACCCTGGAAAAGGGAGATCAGACGGCGAAGGTGACGGCGGTGGGAGAAGGCGCCCACGCAGCCCATCCGGAAGGTGGAAACAATGCCCTGACCGGTCTGATTTATCTGGCAAACCGTCTGCCCCTGGCCCCCTGTGCCCAGACGGAGATGTTAAAGAAGCTGGAGGAGTGCTTCCCCCACGGAGACGTAAGCGGCGAGGCCCTGGGAATTCAGATGGAGGATGAGCTTTCCGGAAAGCTGACCCTGACCTTCAGTATGCTGGAAGTGACGGAGACCGGCCTGGAAGGCTGGTTTGACAGCAGGTGTCCGGTCTGCGCCAACGAGGAAAATGCCCTGCAGCCGGTGAAGAAGCTGATGGAGGGCAAAGGCTTCTCCTTCCTCACCGATTCCATGATCCCGCCTCACCATGTTCCGGGAGATTCTCATTTTGTCCAGACCCTTCTGAAGGTCTATGAGGAGTACACGGGGCTGAAGGGCCAGTGCGAATCCACAGGAGGCGGAACCTATGTCCACGATCTGAAAAACGGCGTGGCGTTCGGCGCTTCCATGCCGGGCACGGAAAACAGAATGCACGGGGCGGATGAGTTTGCGGTGATCGACGAGCTGCTCACCAGCGCGAAGATTTTCGCTCAGGCAATCGCAGAGCTCTGCCGCTGAAAACGGAGTGGGAGAGGGCTTTGACAGGCCCGAATGCAAAATTATGCTTGACAGCCAGATATTTTTGCAATAGAATACACCATAACAACGGTTTCGGAAAACCGGAGCCATGTTCAGGAGGACACAGGATGTTTGCAGCGAAAGCTATGAACAACAGCATGATGATGGCGATGTGCGGCATGATGATGGTCATGTGCCGTATGTTTGAGTGCGCCAAAATTGAATGCAGTTGTGAAAATGGTTTTTGTGAGCAGGCATAAGTGAAATTCTGAGAGATTTCAAAAAAGGTGATGAAAAAGCAGGCCCATGGAGGAACCATGGACCTGTTTTTTTATGCGCGACGAGCCTGGCAGGCGGCCTCCGTGCTCCTGCGGGCAGCCCGCTGACGGGCAGTAAAACAGCGCGTCTGCCGAATCAGAAAAAGGAGAAAGAAATGGAACAGAAAGAGCCTATCATACGATTAGAGCATCTGGGCAAGGAATTTAAGACCTCTGCGGGAACGGTAAAAGCTCTGGACGACATCAGCCTGGACATTTACGCGGGAGAGATCTTCGGCATTATCGGCCTTTCCGGAGCGGGTAAGAGCACCCTGGTCCGATGCATCAACTATCTGGAAGAGCCCACGTCCGGCGATGTGATTTTTGAGGGAGTTTCCATGGGCGGCCTGGACAGAAAAGGAGTGAATCAGGCGCGCCGGTCCATGGGAATGATTTTCCAGCAGTTCAACCTGCTGGCCCAGAGAAACATTCTGAAGAACGTGTGCTTCCCCATGGAGCTGCAGAAGACGCCGAAGGATCAGGCGGTAAAGCGGGCCAGGGAGCTTCTGGACATGGTGGGACTGGGAGACAGGGAAAAGGCTTATCCGGCCCAGCTCTCCGGCGGTCAGAAGCAGAGGGTGGCCATCGCCCGGGCTCTGGCTACCAACCCGAAGGTGCTGCTCTGCGACGAGGCCACCAGCGCCCTGGATCCCAACACCACCAAGTCCATCCTGCAGCTGCTGAAAGAGATTAACCGGAAGCTGGGAGTGACGGTCATTGTGATCACCCATGAGATGGGAGTGATCGAGGCCATCTGCGACCGGGTGGCTATCATTGACAAGAGCCGCATTGCGGAAGTGGGAGCCGTTTCCGAGATCTTCTCCGGGCCGAAATCGGCTATCGGACGTCAGCTGATCATGGGAGATACGGTTCACGCCGATTTCGGCGATTCCAAGCTGGTGCGAATCACCTTTGACGGCCGGGAGTCCAATGAGCCGGTTCTGGCAAACCTGATTCTGGCCTGCAAGGTTCCGGTGAACATTATGTACGCGGCTACCAGGGATGTAAACGGCACAGCTCTGGGACAGATGATCATTCAGCTTCCGGGGGACGAGGGAGAGTCCATGCGGGTGATGAATTATCTGGCTACGGCGGGAATTCCACACGAGGAGGTAACGAGAGATGATTTTTGATGCGGCGACAATAGAGATGATACAGAAAGGAATCTGGGAGACGCTTTACATGGTGGGCTTATCTTCCGCCATCTCCTATCTCATCGGAATTCCCCTGGGAATCATTCTGGTGGTGACGGCAAAGGACGGCATCCGGCCCATTCCCCTCCTTCAGAGCATTCTGGGGGTGGCGATCAACCTGCTCCGGGCGGTTCCCTTCATTATCCTGCTGATTATGGTGCTGCCCCTGACGGAGGCGCTGGTGGGAACGGTAGTCGGCTCAAAGGCCATCGTACCGCCCCTGGTGATCGCAGCGGCCCCCTACATCGCCAGAATGGTGGAATCCTCCTTTAAGGAGGTGGATGCGGGAGTGATCGAGGCGGCAAAATCCATGGGAGCCAGCACGTTTCAGATTGTGTGGAAGGTGCTGCTGCCGGAGGCCAGACCTTCCCTGCTGGTGGGAGCGGCCATCTCCATCACCACCATCCTGGGATATTCCGCCATGGCCGGCTTTGTGGGCGGAGGCGGACTGGGAGCCATCGCCATCAACTACGGCTATTACCGCTATGAGCTGGGCCTGATGCTGGTGACGGCAGCCATTCTGGTTATTATCGTCCAGATCATCCAGGAAGTGATGATGAAGCTGTCCAGAGCTACGGACAGAAGAATCCGGTAATTCTGCGCAAGCAATTACAATAAAAAGCCGAACTACGGCAAAATCAATACGAGGAGGAAATAATTATGAGAAAGAACCTTGCGATTCTGACAGCCGCTGTACTGGCGGCAGCAGCCCTGACCGCCTGCGGCGGACAGACGGAGGAGACAACAGCGGCAGAAACTTCCGCGGCAGAGACCACGGCAGCGGGAGAGGAGACGGCTGAGGAAGAGACGAGCTCTGAGGCGGCAGTCACCGGAGAGCTGGAGAAGGTGACCGTGGGCGCCAGCCCCGCGCCTCATGCGGAGATCCTGGAGGCGGCAAAGGATGCCATGGCGGCAAAGGGCTATGATCTGGAGATCGTGGAGTATGTGGATTACGTACAGCCCAACCTGGCTCTGGACAGCGGCGATCTGGATGCCAACTACTTCCAGCACATCACCTATCTGGAGGATTTCAACGCGGAGAGAGGAACTCACCTGGCCAACGCGGGAAATATCCACTATGAGCCCTTCGGACTTTACGCCGGAAAGACCGCTTCTCTGGAAGAGCTGGCAGACGGAGCTCAGGTGGCAGTTCCCAACGATGCGACCAATGAGGCCAGAGCCCTTCTTCTGCTGGAAGCTCAGGGCCTGATCAAGCTCCAGGAGGGAGCCGGCCTGACCGCTACCAAGAATGACATTGTGGAGAATCCGAAGAATCTGGACATCGTGGAGATCGAGGCGGCTCAGATTCCCAGATCCCTGAACAGCCTGGACATGGCGGTAATCAATGGAAACTACGCCATTGACGCCGGCTTAAGCGTGGCAGACGCCCTGGCAGTGGAGGCTTCCGATTCCGAGGCTGCGGAGAGATACGCCAATGTGGTGGCAGTACAGGAAGGCCATGAGAACGATCCGGCCATCCAGGCACTGGTGGAAGTGTTAAAGAGCGAAGAGATCAGAGAGTACATCGATACGACTTACGGCGGAGCGGTAGTTCCTCTGGACTGAGAAACGAAAAACATGTGCGCGGCACGGCCTGAAGGCTGTGCCGTTTTTGATTTAACAGGAAACTCCGCTTTCTGTTCTTTCTGAAAAGTTTTCTTAATTTCTGTGAATTTTACGTGTGTTTGCTTGCAAGGGAAGGCGAATCGTGGTATATTGAGGGAAATTTTTCACAAGGGGTGATACGGATGAGTTTCGATAAAGAAGGATACGAATGGGAGAGAGAGCCGGACGGGCGGCCGTCGGGAGAGGACGGATTTCAGCGGCAGCCGGATGAGCAGCCGGATGGCCCTGCTCCCGGGATTTCCGATTATCCGGTGCCGGCATGGGAGGCAGCGGACGGCGGAGAAGGGCAGACAGATTCCACGGGCGTTTCCGGAGGCTATCCGCCGGGGCAGAATTCCATGGCCATGGCGTCCATGGTGTGCGGAATTGTGTCGTTTTTCGGCATCTGCTGCTGCGGAATCGGAGGAATTATCATGGGAAGCCTGGCGGTTATCTTCGGACTTCTGTCCCGGACAGAGCAGAAGTTTGAGAGCAGAGCGGTGGCAGGTATTATCATGGGAGCGGCGGCGGCTGTGATCTCCGTGGCGGTTCTGGTGCTTTTTCTGTCCATGAGCGCGGTAAATCTGTACATGGGAGGATATTGACATGGAAAGAAAAAGAAAAAGCTCTGAGCTGAAGCTGATGGCAAGGCGGACGCTGGCGGGAAAATACGGGATTTCTGTGGGAATGCAGGTGATTCTGGCGCTGCTTGCCCTTCTCGGCGGAATCGCGGCCTGCATGCCTTTGTTTATGATGGTTTTTGGCGCCGGGTTGGGCGTGAGATCGGAAGGAATGATGCTGGGCGGCCTGATTGCGTTTTTGCTGATGCTCCTGATCATGTGCGTGGTCGGCTTTATTGTGTCTGCGGGAATCATCCGGTTTTTCTATCATATGTGCACGGGACAGGAATTCGGCATGGGAGACCTGCTGTACGGATTTAAAAATAAGTGGTGGCGCTTTGTGGGGCTGGGTCTTCTGTTTTCCCTCATCGGTTTTATTGCGGGGATTCCGGAGATTATTGTGGATGTGGCGCAGAGCCTGCAGCCCTGGGCTACGTGGCTGGACGGAGTGAAGCTGATTCTGTCCGCCATCACTATGGTGATTTCCATTGTGATCTCTCTGTTTTTTGGACAGGCCATCTATATTCTGGTGGAGGACCGGGAGAAGAAGGTGTTTCAGTCTCTGGCGGAGAGCGTGCGCCTGATGAGAGGCAACAAGGGCCGGTATCTCTACTTCTCCCTTTCCTTTATCGGCGTGACCCTTCTGGGGCTCCTCAGCTTTGGAATCGGACTTTTGTGGGTGCTTCCCTATTCTTACTGTGCATCCGTTTATTTTTATCTGGATATCAAGAAACATTACCTGGCGGAATTCGGCGAATAAAGCCGGCGATGCCATGCCCCGGCCGGGCGGAGAAAAGAACCTCTGCTTCCGGGGCATTTTTTTGTCCAGCTGCCGGCGGGAGGAGCGGGGAATCCGGGGCACAGGCCCGCCGGCAGCACAGAGGAACCATGGCCTGTCCCGCCGCATAAAATGGGAAGAAGAGGTACCGGGGGCGGGAACATGAGAATCTGCGAGCTGAAGCGGAAGGAAGTCATCAACATCAATGACTGCAAGCGTCTGGGCTACGTGGGAGACGTGGATTTTGATATTCACACCGGCTGCATTCTGGCAATCATCGTTCCAGGCCCCGGCTGCATCTGCGGTTTTCTGGGACATGAAAAAGAGTACGTCATCCCGTTCTGCAGGATCTGTCAGATCGGAGAAGACATCATTCTGGTGGACGTAAAGTGCAGGGAGGTGGAATCCCCCTGCCGGGACTGACTGGCCGCCCTTTTGGAAAATACTTGCGGATTTGGGATAGCTAATGTAAAATAAATGAAAATACGGGACCGGAAAGAGTCCCGACTCAGGAGGAAAAACATCGTGAAATGCCCATTTTGCAATGCTGCAGATACCAAGGTAATCGATTCCAGGCCGGCAGATGACAACAGCTCCATCCGCCGCCGCAGACAGTGCGAGACCTGCGGGAAGCGGTTTACCACCTATGAAAAGCTGGAGACCATGCCTCTCATGGTTATTAAAAAGGACGATTCCAGGGAAGCCTATGACAGGGCAAAGATTGAGGCCGGAATCATCCATTCCTGCCACAAACGGCCGGTTTCCACCCAGCAGATCAATTCCATGATCGATGAGATTGAGACGGAGATCTTCAACCGGGAGGAAAAGGAGATTGAAACCTCCGCCATCGGAGAGCTGGTGATGAAGAAGCTCCAGCTGCTGGATGAGGTGGCCTACGTCCGCTTTGCCTCCGTATACCGGGAGTTCAAGGACGTGAACACTTTTATGGAGGAGATCAGCAAGCTGCTGAAGAAATGAGAATGTTCCGAATTTTTTATCCCAAAGAGCGGGCGGCCTCGGCCTATGACATTCCCTATGAAGCCCTGAGAAAGAAGGGAATCCGGGGCGTGATTTTTGACATTGACAACACGCTGGTGCCCCACGACGCGCCGGCACAGGAGAAAACAGTGAAGCTGTTTGAGCGGCTGCGGGGACTGGGGTACGCCACCTGCCTGCTGTCCAACAATAAAGAGGAACGGGTGTCCGCCTTTGGCCGTCAGGTATCCTCTCCCTATATTTTCAAGGGGGGCAAGCCCTCGGTGAAGGGATATGAGAAAGCCATGAAGCTGATGGGCACCGACCGGGAGTCCACTCTCTTTGTGGGAGATCAGCTGTTTACGGATGTGTTTGGAGCAAACCGGGCGGGGATTTTCAGCATTCTGGTAGCCCCCATCAACCCGAAGGAAGAGATACAGATCGTGCTGAAACGGTATCCGGAGCGGGTGGTTCTCTGGTTTTACGAGAGAGACAGGAGGAAGAGACAGTGATAGACGGAAAGACAAAAGTGTGCGGAATCATGGCAAATCCGGTGGAGCACTCTTATTCTCCCATGATGCAGAATTTTTTCGGAGAGCGGACCGGCGTCAACTTTGCCTATGTTCCCTTAAAGGTGGAGCCGGATATGGTGGAGGAAGCGGTAAAGGGCGCCTATGCCATGAATCTGGCCGGGGTGAATGTGACCGTGCCCTATAAACAGCAGGTGATGCCGTATTTAAAAGAGATGGATGAGGGGGCGGCGGCCATCGGCGCCGTCAACACCCTGGTGCGGACAGAGGGAGGCTATAAGGGCTACAACACAGATGCGGCAGGGCTTTACCGGGCCATGGAAGAAGAGGGGATTTCCATAGAAGGAGAGGACTGCATTCTCTTAGGCGCCGGCGGCGGAGCGAAAGCGGCCGCCTGGACCCTGGGAAGCCATGGCGCGGAGAACGTATATCTGTTAAACCGCGGAGAAGAGCGGGCGAGAGAGCTGGCGGAGGAGATGAATGGCCGGTTTGGCAGAAATATCTTCCATCCCATGAGCCTGGGAGCCTGGAGAGAAATCCCGGAGGGCTCTTATCTGTGCGTGCAGACCACCAGCGTGGGGATGGCGCCGAAGACAGAGGAAGTTCTCATTGACGACGAGGACTTTTACCGGAAGATTCACACCGGATTCGACATCATTTACACGCCCTTTGAGACTTCTTTTATGAAGGCGGTGAAAAAGGCCGGCGGCAGGGCGTACAACGGACTTTCCATGCTGATCTACCAGGGGGTCATCGCCTATGAACTGTGGAATCCGGAGGCAAAGGTGGACCGGGAGACGGTGCGGGAGATCCGCAGAAGGATGAAGGCCAGGCTTACGGGAAAGGGCAGCAACGTGATCTTTATCGGCTTTATGGGCGCCGGCAAGACCACTGTGGGACAGGCCTTTGCCAGTCATTTCTCCATGCCCTTTGTGGATACGGACGAGATGATTGAGAGAGAGGCGGGAAAAACCATTTCAGATATCTTTGCCGAGGAGGGCGAGGAAGCGTTTCGCAGGATGGAGACGGAGACGGTGGGAAAGCTGAGAGAGAAGGCGGAGAATACGGTGATCTCCGTGGGAGGCGGACTGCCCCTGCGGGAGGAGAACCGCCGCCTGTTAAGAGAGGCCGGCACGGTGGTGTATCTGAAAATCCGCCCGGAGACGGTGTGCCGCCGGCTTCAGGGGGATGACACCAGACCCATGATGAGAAGCGAAGATCCGCAGGCGCGGGCCAGAGAGCTCCTGGTCCTGCGGGAAGAACATTATCTGGCGGCTTCCCATTTTGCCGTGGACACCGACGAAAAGACGGTGGAGGAGATTGTGGAGGAGGTCAGAAGAAGGGAGGAGGAGCTGTGAATATTCTGGTAATCAACGGGCCGAACATCAATTTTCTTGGAATCCGGGAAAAGGGAATCTATGGTTCGGAGAGTTATGAGACTCTGGTGAAGAGTCTGGAGGAAAAGGGAAAGAGAGAGGGGCACCATGTGGAGGTGTTCCAGAGCAATTACGAGGGCGGCATCATCGACAGGATTCAGGCTGCCTACAGCGACGGGACGGAGGCCATCATCATCAATCCGGGGGCTTTTACCCATTACAGCTACGCCGTGAGAGATGCCCTGGCATCTGTGGAGCTGCCGAAGATCGAGGTGCACATTTCCAACGTCCACAAGAGAGAGGAATTCCGCCATGTGTCCGTGACGGCTCCGGTGTGCACCGGTCAGGTGGTGGGACTGGGGCTTAAGGGCTACGCTCTGGCCATGGACTACCTTACGGGAAATTTGTAAAAAGGTGTTGAAAATACCTGTGTTTTAGTATAGAATAGAACCGATTGATTTTAGCAAGTATGAGAGAAAAGTAGTTAAGGAGGAATATCATTTATGATATCAGCTGGTGATTTTAGAAACGGCATGACACTGGAAATCGACGGCAACGTATGCCAGATTATCGAGTTTCAGCACGTAAAACCGGGAAAGGGAGCCGCTTTCGTCAGAACGAAAATCAAGAACGTAATCAGCGGCGGCGTAGTTGAGAGAACGTTCCGTCCCACCGAGAAGTTCCCGGCCGCCAGAATTGACCGTGTGGATATGCAGTACCTGTATTCCGACGGCGATCTGTTCTACTTCATGAACGTGGAGACCTTCGATCAGATTGCGTTAAACAGCGATACCATCGGCGATGCGCTGAAGTTTGTAAAAGAGAACGAGATGTGCAAGATCTGCTCCTACAACGGCAGTGTATTTTCTGTGGAGCCGCCTTTATTTGTAGAGCTGGAAGTGACGGATACAGAGCCCGGATTTAAGGGTGATACAGCTACCGGCGCGACCAAGCCCGCTACGCTGGAGACCGGCGCCACCATCAATGTTCCGCTGTTTGTAAACATCGGCGACAAATTAAAGATCGATACCCGTACGGGAGAGTACCTGTCCAGAGTATAATGGACGGCAGATAAGAATGAGGAGGACGCCTGAGATCGCTGAAGGGAGGGTGTCCTCCTCTGTTTTTCTGCGGATTTCAGGGGTTGGCGTTCTGGGCGCGTTCCACGGCAAAAAACTCCCGGAATCCGTTGCTTTTTCCTGCTGTTTGCCTTATAATATTTAGTTGCTTGTAAGGAAAACGAAGGAAAGTTGAGAGAAAGGAAATCGGAAGAATGAAGAAGATCCTCGATTTGATCGCCGGCGAGCTGAAGCCTGTGTTCGCGGAGTGCGGATATGACGAGTCCTATGCGAAGGTAAATTTGTCCAACCGGCCTGATCTGTGTGAGTATCAGTGCAACGGGGCCATGGCGGCGGCAAAGAAATACAGAAAGAAACCCATCGACATTGCAAACGAGATTGTGGAAAAGGCGTCTGCCAGTCCGGTATTTGCCGAGATCGCTGCCGTGATGCCGGGATTTATCAATATCCGCTTAAACGGAGAGTGGCTGGCCGGATATTTAAACGGTATGTCTTCTCAGGAAAAGCTGGGCCTGGAGGAGCCGGAGAAGCCGGAGACCATTATTGTGGACTACGGCGGAGCCAATGTGGCAAAGCCCCTCCATGTGGGACATCTGAGGGCGGCCATCATCGGAGAGAGCGTAAAGCGCATGGGAAGTTTTCTGGGCCATCATGTGATCGGCGATGTGCATCTGGGAGACTGGGGCCTGCAGATGGGACTGATCATCGAGGAGCTTCGGGACAGAAAGCCGGATCTTCCCTATTTTGATCCCTCCTTTGAGGGAGAATATCCCAAGGAGGCTCCTTTTACCATCGGGGAGCTGGAGGAGATCTATCCGGCAGCCAGCGCCAGATCCAAGGAGGACACGGAGGAGGGACGTGCGTTTAAGGAGAGAGCCCAGACGGCGACGTTCCGGCTGCAGAACGGCTATGCTCCCTACCGGGCCATCTGGAAGCACATCATGAATGTGTCTCTGGCGGACCTGAAGAAAAATTATGACAGCCTGAACGTGCATTTTGACCTGTGGAAGGGAGAGAGCGACGCTCAGCCCTATATCCCGGGCCTGATCGACGACCTTATCGCAAAAGGGCTGGCCTATGAGAGCCAGGGAGCTCTGGTGGTGGATATTGCCGAGGAGACGGACGCGAAGGAGCTGCCTCCCTGCATCATCCGCAAATCGGACGGAGCTGCTCTTTACGCCACCTCCGATCTGGCTACCATTGTGGAGAGGGAGCAGGATTTCCACCCGGATCACTATATTTACGTGGTGGATAAGCGCCAGGAGCTTCATTTTACTCAGGTGTTCCGCGTGGCAAAGAAAGCGGGAATCGTGGATCCGGAGAGAAAGATGGATTTCCTGGGCTTCGGCACCATGAACGGACGGGACGGAAAGCCCTACAAGACCAGAGAGGGCGGCGTTATGCGTCTGGAGAGGCTTATTGCGGAGGTCAATGATGCCGCTTATCAGAAGATCATGGAGAACCGTACCGTATCTGAGGAGGAGGCGAAGGAGACGGCAAAGATCGTGGGCCTGTCTGCCTTGAAGTACGGAGACCTGTCCAACCAGGCTGCAAAGGATTATGTGTTTGACATCGACCGTTTCACCTCCTTTGAGGGAAATACAGGACCTTATATCCTGTATACCATTGTGCGGATCAAATCCATCTTAAATAGGAACGGAGGCCTGTCTGAGGAGGCGAAGATTCTTCCGGCAGCCACAGAGGCGGAGCGGGCTCTCCAGCTGGAGATCACCAAGTACAATGAAGTGATAAACGCCGCATTTGACGAGCTGGCGCCTCACAAAATCTGCCAGTACGTGTACGATCTGTCCAACGCCTGCAACCGTTTCTATCACGATACCAGAATTATTACAGAAGAAAATGTGAAGCAGAAGGAGAGCTGGCTGGCGCTGGTATGTCTGGCGAAGGATGTACTGGAGACCTGTATTCAGCTTTTGGGAATCGAGGCTCCGGACCGGATGTAGGTTCGTCAGCCCCGGCAGAGAGGAACAACCTCCGGCGGAAATACCTTCCGTCGGGGGTTGTTTTTCAAAAACAGAAGGAGTGGAAATTTACATGACTATCACGGAATTTTCATCCAGTACATTCTGGAAGGGGGAAACGGGAATCAAGGCGACGGTATCGGACAGCGGCCGTTCCTACCGGTCTTCCCTCTACCTGAAGAACGGACAGGTATTTGACTATTCCTGCAGCTGTGCCGACGGCCGTTCCTACAAGGGAATGTGCCCCCACTGCGCGGCTCTGCTGGCGTATTATCAGACCCGCAGGAAAGAGGAGAACAGCCGGTCCGTCTTTACGTCCCAGGAAATCCGCGGAATGATCCGGGAGTACACCAACAGGGAGGTGGCGGATATTCTGCGGGAAGAGGAGGGGGCGGATGTGGTGCTGCGTCCCCGGCTGCTGTTTAAAAGCTCCGGCCTGGAACTGGAGTTTGAGGTGGGGAGAGAGCGGTTTTACATCCTTCGGGATCTTCCTGCCTTCGGGGAAGCGGTGGACAACGGCACCCTGATCCGGTATGGAAAGCAGTTCAGCTTTCACCACAGCCTTTCTGCTTTTACCGCCGGCAGCCGTCCCATGGCGGAATTTCTCATGGATCTGCTTCACACGTACCGGGATTATTACGCTCATTTTCATCGTTCCGGGCTGGCGGTTCCGTCTTTCCGCAGCATTCAGCTGAATAAGGGGGATGCGGACCGTTTTTTTGACCTGGTTATGGGTCAGATTCTGGAGACGGAGGATTCCAGAGGACAGAGGAGAAAGCTCCTGGTGACGGAAGATATGCCCAGGCTGGAAATCAGGGCAGAGCGAAGCGGGCGGGACGGAATCTCCCTGACCATGCCGGAAAATCTGACGTATTTTAAGGGAGAATCGGCCATTTATCTGACACTGGAGGATTGTCTCTGCCGGTGCGCCGGAGAAAAGGGACGGATTCTGGCAGTGTTTTTTGACAGGATCCGGAAAAGCCCGGGAAGCGGTTCCCTGGAGGTGAACGACAGAGATCTTCCCCTGTTTTATGAGAGGGTGGTGAGAACGCTGGAGCCTTATCTCCAGTTTCAGTCGGAGGATGTGAGGCTGGAGGATTACCGCCCTCAGGAGCTGAAAGCTCAGTTTGCCTTTGACTGCCCTGCGCCGGGAGAGGTGGTGCTTCATCCCACTCTGTCCTACGGCGATTTTTCCTTTCACCCCATTGAGGATGAGAAGGTGCCCAGAACTGTGTGCCGGGACGTGCCGGGAGAGTTTCGCGTCAGCCAGGCGATCACCCGCTATTTTAAATACCGGGAGGAGAGCGGGAGTGATCCGGTGATCCGGGACGACGAGGAGGCGGTGTACCGCCTTCTCACGGAGGGAATTCCGGAGTTTCGGACTCTGGGTGAGGTGCTGGTATCGGAGAGAATGAAGAAGCTGCGGGTCCTTCCCCCGCCGACGGTCTCTGTGGGAGTGTCCGGCCGCGGAAACTGGCTGGAGCTGAAAGTGGATGCGGAGGGGATGAGCCGCCAGGAGCTTTTAAAGATTCTGGACAGCTACCGGCAGAAAAAGAAGTATTACCGGCTGAAGACAGGAGAGTTTCTGGAGCTGGGAGACGGCGGTCTGCTGACTGTGGCGGAAATGCTGGATGGCCTTGGGCTGACAAAGGCGCAGATGTCGGAGGAAGTGATCCGGCTGCCGGGATACCGGGCCTTTTATCTGGACTCCATTCTGGAAGCCCGCCGGGGCATGAGCGTGTACCGGGACCGGATGTTCAAGACTGTGATCCGGGGAATGAAAGCGGTGGAGGACAGCGATTTTGAAGTGCCGGAGAGCTTCTGCGGAGAGCTGAGGGAGTACCAGAAACTGGGGTACAAGTGGATGAAAACCCTGGATGAGCTGGGGTTCGGAGGCATTCTGGCAGACGATATGGGTCTGGGAAAGACGGTGCAGGTGATCGCTCTGCTGCTGGACGAAAGGGAGAGAAGGACAGAACAGAAGCCTTCTCTGATCGTGTGTCCGGCCTCCCTGGTATATAACTGGGAAAATGAGCTGGAGAAATTCGGACCGTCCCTGAAGGTGCTTCTGGTGACGGGAAATGCAGCTCAGAGAAGGGAGGCGGCTTCTCACGCCGGTGAATACGACGTGGTGATCACCTCCTACGACCTTCTCAGAAGAGATCTGGAGCTGTACGGGGATCTGGAATTCCGCTATCAGATCATCGATGAGGCCCAGTATATTAAAAATGCGGGGACGCTGAACGCAAAGGCGGCAAAGGCAGTCTCCGCCGTGTCGCGGTTTGCCCTCACCGGAACACCCATAGAAAATCATCTGGGGGAGCTGTGGAGCATTTTTGACTACCTGATGCCCGGATTTCTGTTCAGCTATCAGAAATTCCGGAAGGAATATGAGATCCCGGTGTCTAAGGATGGGGACAGGAAGGTTCTGGAACGGCTTCACCAGCTGATCGGGCCGTTTATTCTGCGGCGGCTGAAGAGCCAGGTGTTGAAGGAACTGCCGGAAAAGCTGGAAACGGTGGTTTACTCCCGGGCGGAAGGAATGCAGAAGGAGCTGTACTCCGCCAGCGCCGCCCTTTTAAAGGAAAAGCTGGAGTCCGGCGGATTTGAACAGGACCGGTTTCAGGTGCTGGCAGCCCTCACCCGCCTGCGCCAGATCTGCTGCCATCCATCCCTGTGCTATACCAACTACAAAGAAGGAAGCGCGAAGCTGGAAACCTGTGTGGATCTGATCAGAAACGGCATCGCGGGCGGACACCGGATCCTGCTGTTTTCCCAGTTTACCTCCATGCTGGAGATCATCGGGGAGCGGCTGGAAAAAGAAAAGATTTCCTGCTACCGTCTGACAGGGGATACGCCGAAGGAGGAACGGATCCGTCTGGCCGGTACTTTCGGCCAGGATGAGGTGATGGTATTTCTCATCTCCCTGAAAGCCGGGGGAACAGGACTGAATCTGACGGCGGCGGACATGGTGATCCACTATGATCCCTGGTGGAACGTGGCAGCCCAGAATCAGGCTACGGACCGGGCGCACCGCATCGGTCAGGACAGAAAAGTGACGGTGTTCAAGCTGATTATGAAAGACACGGTGGAGGAAAATATGCTCCGGCTGCAGCAGATGAAGCAGAATCTGGCAGAAGGGGTGATCGCCGAGGGTACGGTGGAACTGTCGTCTCTGACCGGGCGGGATGTGATGCGGCTGCTGGAAGGGTAGGAAGTCTGCGAAGGGAAGAGCCTGCCGCTGGATTCCCGCGGCCGCAGACAGACGGCGGAAGAAAAACGCATTAAGGCTCTTCCCTCAAAATAGGATTATCAGAGGTTCTGTGTTCCGTTTCTTTTGAGAAGCGGATCTTCAGAGCCTCATTTTCGTTGTAATGGAGCCGGAAACAGCCGGCATAAAGCACGTCCAGAAGATAGAGGACGGAGAGGTTGATGGAAAAATTCCCCAGGTTGGAAATCAGTTTCTGCCGGGTGGAGATATAGAGCCGGCAGCTGCACAGGTTCGCCAGGGTGTTGGATCCGTAGGAGGTAATGGAGATCGTGGGCACGTTCCGCTTTTTCAGCCTTTTTGCCGCCTCCGTGTTTCTGGGGGTTTCCCCGGAATAGGAGATCAGGATAAAACAGCTGTCGGCGTTCCGGTAGCAGGCCTCGTAATAGACCCCGGTGCTGGGGGAGATGATTACGGTCTTCCCGATTTTGGACATATTCTCCCGGAAGGCGGACGCCAGGTCACTGTAGACGCCTGAGGAAGAGATATAGATGTTCTGGGCCTTGTCCAGAATGCTCACCGCTGTCTCCAGCTCTTTCTGATTTAAGAGAGACAGGGTGTCCCCCACCGTCTCGCTGTAAAGGCCGGACAGTTTTCCGGCCACAGTCATGGGCGGATCCTTTTCCAGAAAGGGCCGGTTGGCGTCAATATCCTGAAAATGGGAGGAGAGATAAACGCTCTCTTTTATGTAAGCATCCCGAAAATCGGCGTAGCCTTCAAAGCCCAGTCTCTGGCAGAACCTCATCACTGTGGCCGGAGAAGTGAAGGTGGTCTGAGCCACGTGCCGAATGCTTTCTCCCTCCAGAGCGAACTGACGGTTCAGGAAATAAGCGGCAATACTTTTTTCCGCTTCAGAAAAAACATCGTTATTTCTCAGTTGATCCTGAATCAGCATAACATCCTCCTTACAGCGGTTTTCAGCCGGGTGAAACAATGTTTCATTGGGAACGGGTACAGCCGTGGAATTTTGACGGCTCTGTTCCCATCTGGCCCGGACCGCTTTACTTTCAACTGAAATCCATTATACTATTCTTATCAGGAAAAAGAAAGTCAAAAGAACAACAGGAATCCGAAATCATCCATGGCAGGGATGATTCGGACGAATTTTCCGATAAAATCTTATCTTTCACGAAAAAAACGCGGCGGGAGCTGCGTTTTTTTCTGCGCCGGGAAAAATCAGGACCCGGAGACCGCCGAATGAAACACCGTTTCGTCCACACCCCCAAAATCCGCCGGAAATCGGATAACAAAGTTTCACTTTGCACAGCCTGTATTTACATTTTGGCCGCTTTTTTGTATAATTTTTCACGGTCGGGGCGGGAAAGCCCCTGATGCGATACCACGACGAGAAACACTCAGAAAGAAAGGCGGTTTGAGACATGGAAGGCGCAGTAAAAATTGTAACGATCGGAGGAGGCAGCAGCTATACCCCGGAGCTGATGGAAGGCTTTATCAAGAGATATGAGGAGCTTCCCATCCGGGAAATCTGGCTGGTGGACATTGAAGAGGGAAGAGAGAAGCTGGAGATCGTGGGAAAGATGGCCCAGAGAATGTGGGACGCATCTCCCTATGACGTGAAGGTACATCTGACCCTGGACAGAAGAGAAGCGTTGAAGGACGCGGATTTCGTCACCACCCAGTTCCGGGTAGGCCTGTTAAACGCCCGCATCAAGGATGAGCGGATCCCCTTCTCCTACGGAATTCTGGGACAGGAGACCAACGGAGCCGGCGGAATCTTCAAAGCGTTCCGTACCATCCCGGTGATTCTGGACATCGTGAAAGATATGAAAGAGCTGTGTCCCAACGCCTGGCTGATCAACTTTACCAATCCCAGCGGTATGGTGACCGAGGCTGTGATGCGCTACGGCAACTGGGAGCGGGTTATCGGTCTGTGCAATGTGCCTGTAGGCGCTATGATGAAGGAGCCGGCCACTATCGGCAAGACCCTGGATCAGCTGGTATATAAATTTGCAGGCCTGAACCATTTCCACTGGCACAGGGTGTTTGATCTGGACGGAAACGAAGTGACCCAGCAGATCATCGACGCCATGTACGAGGGCAAGGACGGCGGCGTGCCTGCCAACATTTTCGATGTTCCCCTGTTCAAAGAGCAGCTGGATGAGATCGGAATGATTCACTGCGGATACCACCGCTATTACTACAGACAGGAAGAGATGCTGGCTCACGGCCTGGAGGAGTACAACACCATCGGAACCAGAGCCCAGCAGGTAAAACAGACAGAGGCGGAGCTGTTTGAGCTCTACAAGGATCCCAACCTGGATCACAAGCCGGAGCAGCTGGCAAAGAGAGGCGGCGCTCACTACAGCGATGCTGCCTGCGAGACCATCGCGGCCATCTACGGCAACAAGAACACCCACATTGTGGTTACTACCAGAAACAACGGCGCTCTCCCGGATCTTCCGCCGGAGTCCGCAGCTGAGGTTTCCTCCTTCATCGGAGCGACGGGCGCCCGTCCCATCGCCTTCGGAAAGCTTCATCCCGCTGAGTGCGGCTGGCTTCAGTGCATGAAGAACATGGAGTGGTGCGTGGAAGAGGCTGCTGTGACCGGAAATTACGGTCTGGCCATGCAGGCGTTCTTCTTAAATCCCCAGATCCCGTCGGGAGCTACGGCAAAACGGGTGCTGGACGAGCTGCTGATCGCCCACAAGAAATACCTGCCCCAGTTTGCCGATACCATTGCCCGTCTGGAGAAGGAGGGCGTCACCATCAAGGATGATGTGGCCAGAGAGCTGACGGAGCAGGGCCTGTAAAAACGGGAACTGCAAAACAGAATAGATAATGAACAGTCGGAGCCGGAAGTGATTGGCAGAAATCATTTCCGGCTCCTTTGACGTGCCGGCGGGCGGCCCGGCCGGCGCAGGCCCGATTCGCTGCCGGGCACACTCCTGATTCGCTGTCCGGCTCATTCCCCGCTTGCCGCTTCCGCCCCTGATCTGCTGCCTTTATGGCCCCGGTAAGCCTTGCGCACTGGAAAAATCTGTGTTATGATACGGTAGACATTGACTTAA
>DXBC01000041.1 GCA_019116745.1 Candidatus Lachnoclostridium stercorigallinarum | reverse complement strand
AGCATTTTTAATACTGGAAGACGGAACTGTGTTTCAGGGGACCAGCATCGGCTCAACCCGGGAAGTCATCAGTGAGATCGTATTTAATACTTCCATGACCGGCTATCTGGAGGTCTTGACGGATCCTTCCTACGCCGGACAGGCTGTGGTTATGACGTATCCCCTCATTGGTAATTATGGTATCTGTCACGAGGACATGGAGTCTTCAAAGCCATGGCCCGACGCTTATATTGTCAGAGAATTATCCCGTATCCCCAGTAATTTCAGAAGTGAGGATACGATTCAGCATTTCTTAGAGTCTAATGATATCCCCGGAATCAGCGGCATTGATACGAGAGCCCTCACAAAGATCCTGAGAGAAAAGGGCACCATGAACGGTATGATCACCACCAACGAGCACTATGATCTGGCAGAAGCGGTGGAGAGAATGAAAGCTTACACTGTTCAGGGCGTAGTGATGGCGACCACCACGAAAGAGAAGTATGTCCTTCCGGGAGAGGGAAAGAAAGTGGCCCTTCTGGACCTGGGAGCAAAGAGAAATATTGCCCGCTCTTTAAATCAGAGAGGCTGCGAGGTGACCGTTTACCCGGCAGACACTGCTGCGGAGGAGATTCTGGCGGCAAATCCCGACGGAATTATGCTGAGCAACGGCCCTGGAGATCCGAAAGAAAATGTGGAGATTATCCGGGAGATCCGGAAGCTCTACGAGTCCGATGTGCCGATTTTTGCCATCTGCCTGGGACATCAGCTCATGGCTTTGGCCACGGGAGCAGATACCTACAAATTAAAATACGGCCATCGCGGCGGAAACCATCCGGTGAAGGACCTGGAGACAGGAAGAGTTTACATTTCCTCTCAGAACCATGGCTATGCGGTGGATCCGGACAGTCTGGATCCAGCGGTGGCAGTGCCGGCTTTCGTCAACGTCAACGACGGCACCAATGAAGGCTTAAAATATACGGGAAAGAACATTTTTACCGTTCAGTATCATCCGGAGGCCTGTCCTGGTCCTCAGGATTCCAGCTACCTGTTTGACCGTTTTCTGAAAATGATGGAGGGAAATGAATAATGCCAAAGAATCCTGATATTAAAAAAGTACTGGTTATCGGCTCCGGCCCCATTATCATCGGCCAGGCGGCGGAATTTGACTATGCGGGAACTCAGGCCTGCCGTTCCTTAAAGGAGGAAGGCGTGGAGGTTGTATTGTTAAACTCCAACCCGGCCACCATTATGACGGACAAGGATATTGCAGATAAAGTTTACATTGAGCCCCTTACGGTGGAAGTGGTGGAACAGCTGATCTTAAAGGAGAAGCCGGACAGTGTGCTGCCCACTCTGGGCGGCCAGGCGGGGCTGAATCTGGCCATGGAGCTGGAGGAAGCCGGTTTCTTAAAGGAGCACAATGTCCGCCTTATCGGAACCACGGCCCTTACCATCAAAAAGGCAGAGGACCGGGAGATGTTTAAGGAGACCATGGAAAAGATTGGCGAGCCGGTGGCTCCCTCTGAGATCGTGGAAGATGTGCAGACCGGTCTGGAAGTGGCAGAGCGGATCGGCTATCCGGTAGTGCTTCGTCCGGCATACACCCTGGGCGGTTCCGGCGGCGGTATTGCGGAGAACCGGGAGCAGTGCGCGGAGATTCTTGAAAACGGTCTTCGCCTTTCCCGTGTGGGACAGGTGCTGGTGGAGCGGTGCATCGCCGGCTGGAAGGAAATCGAGTATGAGGTAATGCGGGACGGCGCAGGCAACGTGATCACCGTCTGCAACATGGAAAATATCGACCCTGTGGGCGTGCACACGGGAGACAGCATCGTGGTGGCTCCCTCTCAGACCCTGGGAGACAAGGAATACCAGATGCTTCGTACTTCTGCCCTGAATATTATCACCGAGCTGGGAATTACCGGCGGCTGCAACGTGCAGTATGCCCTTCATCCCGAAAGCTTCGAGTATTGCGTTATCGAGGTAAACCCGAGAGTGAGCCGTTCTTCCGCACTGGCTTCCAAAGCCACCGGATATCCCATCGCAAAGGTGGCGGCAAAGATCGCTCTGGGATATACCCTGGATGAGATCAAGAACGCGGTGACGAAGAAGACCTACGCCAGCTTTGAGCCCATGCTGGACTACTGCGTGGTGAAGATGCCCAGACTGCCCTTTGACAAGTTTATCAGCGCCAAGAGAACTCTGGGAACCCAGATGAAAGCCACCGGCGAGGTGATGAGCATCTGCACCAATTTCGAGGGAGCCCTCATGAAAGCGATCCGCTCTCTGGAGCAGCATGTGGACAGCCTTATGTCCTATGATTTCTCTGATCTCACAGACGAGGAGCTGACAGAAATGCTTCACCGTGTGGATGACCGGAGAATCTGGGTGATCGCCGAGGCTTTAAGAAGAGGCGTTTCCTATGAGACCATTCACGATATCACAAAGATCGATATGTGGTTTATTGATAAGCTGGCCATTCTGGTGGAGATGGAGGCGGCCTTAAAGGCAGCGGGAACCAGCCTGGATGCAGAGCTTCTGAGAGAGGCAAAGCGGATCGAGTTCCCGGACAATGTGATTTCTTCTCTCACGGGAATTTCCCAGGAAGAGATCAAGAAGATGCGCCATGAAAACGGCATCCGCGCCGCCTACAAGATGGTGGATACCTGTGCGGCGGAGTTTGCGGCGGAGACGCCTTATTACTACTCCTGCTACGGCAGCGAAAATGAGGTGGCTCAGACCGGCGCAAGAAAGAAAGTGCTGGTACTGGGATCCGGCCCCATCCGTATCGGACAGGGAATCGAGTTCGACTTCTGTTCCGTACACAGCACCTGGGCCTTTGAGAAGGAAGGCTATGAGACCATCATCATCAACAACAACCCGGAGACGGTGAGTACGGACTTTGACATTGCGGACAAGCTGTATTTTGAGCCCCTCACTCCCGAGGACGTGGAGAGCATTGTGGACATTGAGAAGCCGGACGGAGCAGTGGTGCAGTTCGGCGGCCAGACAGCCATCAAGCTGACGGAAGCCCTGATGAAGATGGGCGTGCCGATTCTGGGAACGGCTGCTGAGGACGTGGACGCCGCTGAGGACAGGGAACTGTTTGACAAGATCCTGGAGACCTGCGGTATTCCCAGGCCGGCGGGACATACGGTGTTTACGGCGGAGGAAGCTAAAAAGGCGGCTCATGAGCTGGGCTATCCTGTGCTGGTGCGCCCCTCCTACGTGCTGGGCGGTCAGGGCATGCAGATTGCCATCAACGATCAGGATATTGACGAGTTTATCGGAATTATCAACCAGATTGCCCAGGAGCATCCTATCCTGGTGGACAAGTACATTATGGGCAAAGAGATCGAGGTGGATGCCATCTGCGACGGCACGGACATTCTGATCCCCGGCATTATGGAGCACATTGAGAGAACGGGTATCCACTCCGGAGACAGTATCTCCGTTTACCCGGCCCAGAGCCTGACGGAGAGCAATAAAAAGACCATTGTGGATTACACGGAGAAGCTGGCCAGAGCCCTTCATGTAAAGGGAATGATCAACATTCAGTTTATTGTGGACGGTGAGGACGTGTACATCATTGAGGTAAATCCCCGTTCCTCCCGTACCGTTCCCTACATCAGCAAGGTGACGGGCATCCCCATTGTGCCTCTGGCAACCAGGATCATCTGCGGTCATACCATCCGGGAGCTGGGATATGCTCCGGGTCTGCAGAAAGAGGCGGACTATATTGCCATCAAAATGCCCGTATTCTCCTTTGAGAAGATCCGGGGCGCTGATGTAAGCCTGGGACCGGAGATGAAGTCCACCGGCGAGTGTCTGGGAATTGCAAAGACCTTCAATGAAGCTCTTTACAAGGCATTCCAGGGCGCGGGCATCAAGCTGCCGAAGTACAAGAACATGATCATTACCGTCCGGGACGAGGACAAGGAAGAGGCTGTGGGCATCGCGAAGCGGTTCCAGGATCTGGGCTACCGGATCTTTGCCACCAGAGGAACGGCTAAATATCTGTACAGCCACGGCGTGCGGGTGCTTTCCGTGCCGAAGCTGGAGCAGGAATCTCCCAACATTCTGGACCTGGTGCTGGGCCACGAGATCGATCTGGTGATCGACATCCCGTCCCAGGGAGCAGAGAGGAGCAAAGACGGATTTATCATCCGGAGAAACGCCATTGAGACAGGCGTGACTGTGCTTACCGCTTTGGATACGGCGGCAGCTCTGGCTACCAGCCTGGAGAACCGTGCGAAAGAGCTGACCCTTATCGATATTGCCACGGTGGAGAATGTCTGATAATACGAAAAAAACTGTTTGAGTCCGGTGACAGAAAAAGCACCGTCATATTATGCTTCTTATGAACTGAGAGCCAGGTCCGTTTGCAGGACCTGGCTCTCAGCGCAGGGAGACAACTGAAAAATTTGTTATGAAATCGTCTGCGGCTGTCCGTCCCAGACTCCGTTTGCATCTGCATACCATCCGTCCACATGGGAATCGGTAATCATGAGTTTTTCGGATTGCGAAGGTTCTTCAGATTCCGCCAAAGGTCCTGTTTGATTTTCGTATGGAGGAAGATGAAAAAAAGAAGGTGAGGGAGACGGCGCCCCCGAAGGAAAGATGAGCAAGAAGAAAACCGGCAGTTGTCTGCCGGCTAAAGGGGGATAGTATGAAAAAGAATTTATTTAAAAAGGATTATCTCCTTGTTTGTAATTATAGAATACCGTTTACCTGTGACCAAAATGTGACCATTTTCTGAAAGCTTTGTGAAGCAAACCGGAAAAAAGTATAAAGCGGAACGGTTGAAATGGAGGGAAAAAGCCGGTATAATATCTGGAATACGAGATTGCAAAGAGCTGGCCCGGTCAGCGGAAAGGAAGGAAAATGGAACACGGTGATGTGAGGAAAGTTTTGGATCAGATCAAGGGACAGGAAGTATTTGAGAAGAACATGAAGCGGCCGGACTGTGTGATTCTGGACAGCGAGTACTGCAGCATGGGACGGATGGTTGCCGTGAAGGCCTGCGAGGGAACTGCCTATACCTATTATGACGCCTCCCTTCTTCTGGATCTGCTTCCGGAGGAGAGGGAACAGAAGAAAAAGATTCTGGAATACGACGCGGTTCTGGCCGGCTGGAAGGGGACTGCACAGGAGCTGGCAGAAGATCCGGAGTTTCAGAGAATCTCCGGAATCTACCGGAAAGCGGTAAAGGCGGCGCTGGAAAAGGGCCCCTGTCTGATCCATGAGCGGGGAATCCGGGAAGACGTGGAGGCCATGGGTTACTCCTGCCTCAGCGCCATCACCTACGGTACGGTTCAGGAAAACAAGAGAATCCGTGCCAGGGTAACTCCCGACTACGCTGATCTGGAGACAGATGGGGAGCTGGACCAGGTTATTGCCGCCGAGGACAAAAAGAGACGGCTGTACCATGACGGGCTGAGCCGGAAGCCCTGGGGAGCAAAGGAAACCTATGATCTGTGCGTCAATACGGAGATTCTGGGAAAAGAAATGGGAATCCGGCTGCTCCGCCTCCTGCTGACGGGAGAAAACTGATGATCTGAAATATGAGGATAAGGGAAGAGAGAGTTATGACGAAAGAGGAACTGGCACTGGCGGTGATTGACCGCCTGAAAAAAGAATATCCGGATGCGGGCTGCACCCTGGATTATAATGAGGCATGGAAACTGCTGGTGAGCGTGCGTCTGGCGGCCCAGTGTACGGACGCCAGAGTGAATGTGGTGGTGGAAAAGCTGTATGAAAAATATCCGGACGTCAACGCCCTGGCGGACGCGGATGTGGATGACATTGAGGCGATTGTCAGGCCCTGTGGACTGGGCCGCAGCAAGGCCAGGGACATCAGCGCCTGCATGAAGGTTCTGAGGGATGAGTACGGGGGAAAGGTTCCCGACGATTTCAACGCCCTGCTGAAGCTTCCCGGGGTGGGGAGAAAGAGCGCAAACCTGATCATGGGGGATGTATTTGGAAAACCGGCCATTGTGACGGATACCCACTGTATCCGGCTGGTGAACCGGATCGGCCTGGTAGATGGAATCAAGGAGCCGAAAAAGGTGGAGATGGCCCTCTGGAAGCTGATTCCGCCGGAAGAGGGAAGCGATTTCTGCCATCGGCTGGTGTATCACGGCAGAGACATATGCACGGCCAGGACAAAACCCCGCTGCAGTCAGTGCTGCCTGCAGGATATCTGCGAAAAGAACGGAGTGGAATAGGAGGACGCCCGCCGGGGCGGCTCCCCGGACGGCGCAGAAAGAAAAAGGAAATCAAAAAACCTCGTATTCTCTGCGGAAATACGAGGTTTTCATCAGTGGAAGCAATGGGGCTCGAACCCATGACCTCTCGCGTGTGAGGCGAACGCTCATCCCAGCTGAGCTATGCTTCCGAACGGTATGTATTATAGCACTCTCTGAATGAAAATGCAAGACTGAATTCTGAATTTTCTGCATTTTCAGGTATTCAGGAGCTGACTGGAGACAACGGGATTCGAACCCGCGACCTTTGCGTTGCGAACGCAACGCTCTCCCAGCTGAGCTATGTCCCCTTTACCTGTCTAGTATAGCACTCTCGGGAAAAAAAGCAAGGGGAATTGTAAAAAAATATGAATTATTCCGGAAAATACGGGAAATTCTATGACTTTAGTACAAAACCCTGAACGGGGAGACGGTACGGCTGCCTCAGGTGTCAGCCGTCCGCTTTTTTCTTTATGATGGCCCTGGCCAGGCAGGTGTCGTAGCAGTTTCCGCAGCGAAGGCAGTTCTCCTGGCGGATCACAGCCGGCCGCTGACTGATATCGATACATTTCTGAGGACATTTGGAATAACAGAGCCTGCAGAGCACGCACCGGTCTGTGATAAAGAAATATTCTCCGGACTCTTCCGCCCCGCCGAAAGAAAAGCTGTCCCTCCGGATGGGCCGGGAAGAGAGATCAAACCACTCGCCGGTTCCGCGGAAAAGCTGGAATACGGTGAGGTTTTCTCCGGAACGGGCATCGGGATAAATCGATGTCATATACGGATTTTTTTCCAGAAGCCTGGAAAGGGGTTCCTGTCCCAGCTCCCGCACCGATCCTCTCAGGGTCAGAGAACGGCAGGAGAGAGTATCGGGCCCCTTCATGCCGGTAATGGAAATAAATTTCTTTCTGGTAAGCCGTTTGTAGAAGCCCTTTCCTTTTGCTGTGAGGAAATATACTCCGCCGTCATCCCAGTCCATGATGTCAATGACGCAGGTGACCGGCTGCCCACTGTCGTCTGCGGTGGCCGCCACCACCGAGTGAATTTCATTTGTCAGATATGAGAAATAGTCCTGTACTTCCATAGTCGCAAATCCTCCTCGTGGTTTAGTATAACAGGGAAAGAGGACGGTGACAAGAAAAAAGGAACCTATTATCAATTGCGCAGTCTGCAGGAATGTGATACAATTGGAAAGACCGGGATTTGGAACGGAACCGGGCCGGCGCCGTCTGGCACCGGCCGAAAGGAGAACGAACAGATATGAGTTTAGAAGCGAAACTGACCAATGACACAGGGATGCAGGGCCTGCTGGAGCGCCTGAGAACGGCTCCGGAGCTGTATGCCCTGCTGTCTGTATGTACAAAGGAGCCGTATGTGGTCTGCGATCCGGAGTCGTTTGACGATGAGACGGCGCTGTTTTTCCATATGGATGATGCGAAAAAAGAGGCGGAGCGCCTGGCGGCGGAAAAAATTCCCGTAAGCGTGATGAAAATGGAAAACCAGCAGATGCTGACTTTTTACACCAGCCTTTACACCATGGGAATCAATGCCCTGCTTGTCTGCGAGGGCGAAGAGAAAACAGTGGTACAGCTGGCAGATTTTGTGAGACGGAAAAAGAATGAGGAAATTCCCGAGGGAAAGGTTTGGGTGGAGAATCCGGCTCTGCATCTCACGGCCCTGTATTTTCTTCAGGAAGCCAGGAGGCGTCCGGCTCAGGAAATGAGCGAGGAGACAAAGGGAATGCAGGAGGAGCTGCTTGCCCACTTTACCAAGGGAAAATACATCTTCCCGATCCGCAAAGACGGAAAAGGAGTGCCGCTGGCGAGACTGGGAAACGGCGATACGTATCAGCCCATCTTTACGGATATTCTGGAGTTCCAGAAGTTCAACAAGGAGGATCAGCTGAAGGGCGTCGTAGTGGACGCGGCAAAAATTCCCCAGGTGCTTTCCTCGGAGGCAAAGGGCGTGCTCTTAAATATCATGAGCATCAATCTGCCCCTGCCTATCCGCAGAAACGCTCCGGCGGGAGCTGCACAGGCTCAGAACGGAGCGGCGCCGCAGGGCGGACCGGCACAGAGCAAAGAAGCGCCGAAGGCTGAGGCTTCTCCGGCAGAGGAGAGTCCGGCGGACAGCGAAGAGAAGCAGTAAAAATGTGAAACCCATCAGAGCGGAGACCAGGTCTTCCGCCGGAAACGGCGGGAGGCTCTGGTCTCTGCGCTTTCTCCTCTCACGGTGAATGTGCAGGCCGCGGAGGCGGCCCAGGTGCGCGCCCGGGAGAAAATATTGCCTACGGTCAGAAAACACCGGAGCAGGTGATGGGAGGATGGATGAACAGCCAGGGGCACAGGGCCAATATTTTAAATGCTGATTTTACCTCCATCGGCGTGGGGCGCTATCAGAACATCAAAGGCGTCAGCTGCTGGACGCAGCTGTTTGTCCGCTGATCTGAAGACAGGACGGCGTCTGTGAAAAACAGGGCAGGAGAAAGTTTCTGTCCTGTTTTTTTGTGGATAAAAACATTTTCCCGGGATATGCTGTTAGGTATATTGTGAAAAACATCCATAACAATTCTTTTTTAAAATGAGAAAAAATGAAAACTGCATAAAAAAGCCCCCATAAATAGAAAAAACACCACCTTATTTTCACAATCCCTCTCTGCTATACTGATTACAGATCATAAATCCGGCGTTTTGAAAGAGAGGAACGGGGGGTATGAAAGTATGAATGAAATCATTGTCTCCATGGAGAACATCACAAAAAGTTTCCCCGGCGTGAAGGCACTGGACAACGTACAGTTTGAGCTGCGTTCCGGTGAGGTGATGGCTCTTCTGGGTGAGAACGGAGCCGGAAAGAGCACGCTGATGAAGATTCTGAGCGGTGTCTACACCAGGGACAGCGGAACCATGAAGATCTTCGGAAAAGAGTATGGAGATCTCACTCCCAAACAGGCTCAGGCGGCAGGTGTGGCCATCATTCATCAGGAGCTGAATATGTGCCGTCATCTGTCGGTGACGGAAAATATATTCCTGGGACGGGAAAAGAGTAATGGCTTTGTGCTCTCCAACGGGGAGATGGAGAAAGAGGCAAAGCGGATTCTGGATGAGCTGAAGATCGATCTGGATCCGGGACAGGTGGTAGGAGAGCTGCCGGTTTCCAAGCAGCAGATGGTAGAAATTGCCAAGGCCCTTTCCACCAATGCCAGGATTCTGATTATGGACGAACCCACTTCCGCCCTGACGGCCAGGGAAATTGAAGACCTGTTCCGGATTATCCGGGATCTGAAGGCGAAGGGCTGCGGAATTGTCTATATCTCCCACAGGCTGGAGGAGCTGCAGCACATTGTGGACCGGGTAACCATCATGCGGGACGGCCAGTACATCACCACAATGAATTTTGCGGACACCAATCTGGACGAAATCATCGCCTCCATGGTGGGACGTGAGATCAAGGAAAAATTCCCCAGAGTGGAATGCAAAAAGGGGAAGAAGATCATGGAGGTACGCCACTTAAACGCGGGGCGGATGGTCCGGGACGTGAGTTTCGACCTGTATGAGGGGGAGATTGTAGGTTTTGCCGGACTGATGGGAGCCGGGCGGACGGAGACGACCAGAGCCATTTTCGGCGTGGATCCGAAGGAGAGCGGCCAGATCCTGTTAAATGGAAAAGAGGTTCAGATCCGAAAACCGGCGGACGCAATCCGGGCGGGAATCGTGCTGGCGCCGGAAGACCGGAAAAAGGACGGGCTGTGTACGAAGCTGAGTATCCGTCACAATATCGCCCTGCCGAATCTGGATCTGCTCTGCAATAAGCTGGGGGCGGTGGACAGGAAGAAGGAGACGGAGATGTGTGATGAGGCGGTGGAGAACCTGAAGATCAAGACTCCCAGCGTGGAGATCAACGCCGACAACCTGTCCGGAGGCAATCAGCAGAAGGTAGTAGTGGGAAAATGGCTGGCCAGGGATTCCAAAGTAGTGATTTTTGACGAGCCTACCAGAGGCATCGATGTGGCGGCCAAGGTAGAGATATACAATCTGATGAACAAGCTGAAGCAGGACGGGATCGGAGTAATGTTTGTCTCCTCGGAAATGCCGGAGGTCATGGGAATCGCCGACCGCATTATCGTCATGTGCGACGGACGGATCACGGGAGAGGTGATGGCCTCGGAGGCGACCCAGAACGGCATTCTGACCATGGCTACCAGGTTTGAGAAAAAGATTTCCGGCAGTGAAGCAAAGGAGGGGGCTTAAGTCATGAATCAAAAGAAACAGGGAGCAGTCAGGCGGATCCTGAATATCCGAGGAATGGGCGGCGCGCTCACCGCGTTCGCCGGACTGATCATTATTTACATAGCGTTTGGAATTATCAATCCGAAAGTGTTTGCGGGGCAGAACGTGATGAATCTTCTCCGTTCCATGTCCAAGTATCTGATCATCGGAATCGGTCAGAGCTACGTGCTGATTACCGGAAACATTGACCTTTCCATCGGTTCTGTGGTGGGCATGAGCGCCATGACTTCCGCCACTCTCATGTGCTTGGGAATGAATCCGGCTCTGGCCATCCTCATCACTCTGGTGTGCTGCATGGCAGTGGGCGTGGTCAACGGATTTCTGGTGGGAAAATGCAAGCTGCCGCCCTTTATCGCCACGCTGGGAACCATGTTCGTGGCCAGAGGCGTAGCCTACATGGTAAACGGCAACCGGAATACGGACGCCATTTCTTCCGGAATCGGAAAAGAGGGAGCAGATGCGTTTCAGAATCTGTTCTATTACGGAAAAACCCTGGGAATCTACAACACGTTTTGGATTGCCATTATCCTGTTTGTGATTTTCTTCTTCCTGCTCTCAAAGACCAGGACAGGGCGTCACATTTACGCTATCGGCTCCAACGTGGAGGCAGCAAAGCTCTCCGGAGTCAATGTGGTGGCAACGACCACGAAGGCCTATCTGGTCAGCGCATTCTGCTCTTTCGTAGTGGGACTGATCCTCTGCGGACAGGCGGGAATGGGAAATATGGAAGCCGGAAATATGTATGAGATGTATGCTGTGGCAGCCGGCGTAATCGGAGGAATCTCTCCTCTGGGCGGCACGGGAATCCTTCTGGGAACTCTGGCAGGAGCTTCTGTATGGCAGACTCTGGAGAACGGCCTGAACATGATCGGCGCTCAGGTGGGAATTCAGCGTCTGGTAATCGGCGTAATCGTAGTGTTTGCAGTGCTGCTGGACGTGGTATTCCGCAAAGGTATTTTCCGGAAGCGTCAGTCCTGACGGAGACGGGAGAGTACGGCGAAGAAGGCTTCCTGCCGACTGCCGGAGAACCGGCATGAGAGGAATACAGACATGAAATTAGAGGCCGCGGCAGCGGCCCTAAGATAAAAAAGGGAAATATAAAGGAGGAACCAACATGAAAAAAAGAAGATTACTGGCGATGGCAATGGCCCTGTGCATGGCAGCAGGTATGATGACAGGCTGCTCCGGCGGACAGACCGCGGAGACTGAGGCACCGGCGGAGACGGAAGCGCCTGCAGAGACTGAGGCACCGGCAGAGACCGAGGCGGAGGCTGAGGAAGAGACGGAAGCGGCAGCCGACAACGGCGATATGATGATCGCCCTGATCACCATGGATTCCATCGACCAGCACTGGGTAACCCTGAACGAGGGCGCACAGAAGGCTGCGGAGGAACTGGGAGTTGAGGTACAGTTTATGGCTCCCAACACCAAAGACGACGCTCAGCAGATCGAGTGTGTAAACAACGCCGTTTCCGCAGGAGCACAGGCCATTATCGTGGCTGCCAACGGGCCGGATGCCATTTCTTCCGCTCTGAAAGAAGCGCAGGATGCAGGTGTGAAGATCGTTTATGTAGACTCCCCTGCCAACGTGGAAGCAGAAGCTACCTTCTCCACTGACAACACTGCAGCCGGAAAGAAGGCCGGTGAGGAAATGATCGCCGCCCTGGAGGCAAAGGGTGTGACGGAAGGCTCCATCGGTATCATCAGCGTGAATGCAGCTACAGACTCCACCGTATCCCGTGACGAGGGCTTCCGCTCCGCATTTGAGGGAACCAACTATACTCTGACTGAGACCCAGTTCTGCGACGGCGACGCCGCAAAGGCTCAGAGCATTGCTGAGAACTATATCACCCAGGGCGTTGTAGGAATCTTCGGATGCAACGAGGGATCCACCACCGGAACCGGAAATGCCATCAAGGCCTCTGGACAGGATATTGTAGGCGTTGGCTTTGACAAGTCCGACGCGATCCTTGGACTGATTGAGGACGGCTATCTGCTTTGCACCATGGCTCAGAATCCGGATGTGATGGGCTACGAAGGCGTAAAAGCCGCTGTGGCCGCTGTCAACGGCGAAGATTTAGGCGGAGCTGTAACCGACACGGGAGTATCTGTTCTGAAAAAAGAATAATAATGGAAAGACAGCAGAAATTTCGGGAAAAGCCGGACGAGAGTCCGGCCTTTTCCTGTATCATGGGAATCCCGGCAGCCGGGAAAAGATCTTCTCCTGGCGGCCGGAGATGGGTGTTTTCGTTGAAATCCCAGGTACCCCATGATATGATAGCAGAAAGAAGTTGGGGGCCTGGAGTCAGGAATGAGACAGGGCATGCTGAAAGTGTTGATTGCGGATGATGAACAGCTGATATGCAGGCTGGTACAGATCCTGGCGGACTGGGAGACGCTGGGAATGGAAGTGGTCGGAACGGCGGAAAACGGCCTGGAGGCCCTGGAAAAAATAGAAAACCTCCAGCCGGATATTCTGATCACGGATATCCGTATGCCGGGGTTAAGCGGTCTGGAACTCATCGAGGAAGCAAAGCGCTGCAAACCGGATCTGGAGGTCATGATCATCAGCGGATATGCCCATTTTGAGTATGCCCAGAGTGCCATTAAGTTTGGGGTGGGAAATTACCTGCTGAAACCCATCAAAAAAGAAGAACTGATGAGTACGCTCCGCATGCTGGGAGACCGGTGTCTGGCGAGGCAGGAAGGAGCCCTGAAGGATTCCCGCAGCAGGGAAAGCCGGCAGAGGGATATGGAGCGGATCCGGGCCGGACTGGTGCGGGATGTGTTAAACAGGGAGACGGGAGAGCTGACGCGGGAAACGCTGAGGGAAGAATATTATTTTGACTGTCCCGGAGAGTATTTTCAGGTATTCCTGCTGAAAATTGACTGTGACAGGGATGAGATGGGTCAGGCGGCTGTTGGCCTGGTGAAGGAGAAAGCAAAGGAGATTCTGGTTCCGTTTGTGGAGAGGGCCGGCGGGCGGACGGTGTTTGAATTTGAAGAATTTACGGGCTGTGGGATTGTGAACTATGACCGGGGCCAGAGGGAGGAGCTGCGCCGGGCGTTCCGGGACGGAGTCAATGAGCTGGACGCCAGAAAGAATCTGTTCGGACCGGTGGAGTTTTCCCTGATTCTGGGGACAGAAGAAGAGGAAGCCGCAGGAATCCCGGCTTCCGCGGAGCGGGCGAAGCATGTGCTTCCGGAGCGGTGGGTTTCCGGCACAGGAAAGGTGCTGGAGAGCGTTCCCAGGGGCTGCGGAGACAAGAGAGAGCTTCTGGAAAATTATGGACGGAATATCCGGGACGCTGTGGAACGGATGGATATGGAGGAAGGCCGGCGGGCAGTCAGGGAGCTGCAAAGCGGCCTGATGGCTATGCCGGGGGTCTGCGGCCGGGATGTGCTGGAGGCGGTGAGCGCCGCCGGCCATCTGTTTGTGTCCCGTCTGGAAACGGTGCGCATGGAGGAATGCCTGCAGGATTTTGTGGAGCGGGTCGGCCAGTGCGGCAGTGCTGCCCAGGTATTCGCCGTTCTGGAAATCATGCAGGAAAGTTTGATGGGAGACATTCTGACAGTGCGGAGAAATGAGGCTCTGCGGCCGGTGAGGATGGCAAAGCAGTACGTGCAGAAGCATTTCCGGGAATCCATCACCCTGGAGGACGTCTGCGAGGCGACAGGGTTCAGCGTCAGCTATTTCAGTGCTCTGTTTAAAAAAGAGACGGGGGAAGGCTTCTCCAAATATCTGACCAGGGTTCGGATGGAGGAGGCCAAAAATCTCCTGAGAGAGACCGGCCTTCCCGTGGCGGAAATCTGTGAGCGGGTGGGATACAGCGACCGGAAGCATTTTACCGCTGTGTTTCACAAGTTCACCGGACTGAATCCGGCGGAATATCGGAAGCTTTACGGATGACAAAACCGCATGACAGACGGCGGGATGGAAGGCGAAACAGGTGAAACACGTGAAACGGGCGAAACAAGAGAAGCGGGCGGTGTGTGACTGCCTGTTTTTGAGAAAAGGAGGGAAACCGTGGAAAAGTCGGTGAGAAAAACCAGGACGGGATATTTGTTTTTCCGCGCGGCGGTGCTGGCGGCGGCAGCGGCAGTATTGACTGTTCTGCTGCTGGGAGCCGGACTCTGGGCCAGCCTGACCGGCCATGGCCTTCCCTGGCTCTGGGGCGCGGGAGCTGCGGCTTTTCTGTTCCTGCTCTGGTGTACAGGAGTCTGGCTGGTGCGCCCTTATTTCAGAATGGAGCAGACGGTGCGTCTGTTTCTGGAGGGCTATACCACGGGAAAGCTGTCGGATTTTATGGATGTGACCGCCAGTCCGGCGGAGGAGCTTCTGCTGGAGAGGATGGACCGGGCTCTGGATTCCTCTGAGCTTTTGAAGTTAAACAAGCGGCAGGCCCAGTATCTTGCACTTCAGAACCAGATCAATCCTCATTTCCTTTACAATACCCTGGAGAGCATCCGCAGCGAGGCGCTGATCGCCGGACTGGACCGGGTGGCGGACATGACGGAGGCTCTGGCCTCCTTTTTCCGGTACACCATCAGCAAGGTGGAAAATCTGGTGTCCGTGGAGGAGGAGCTGCACAACTGCGAAACTTATTTCCGCATCCAGCGCTACCGCTTCGGAAACAGGCTGGAGCTGTCCATAGAGTGCGACCCGGAGGACGAGGAGGAAATTTACCGCTGCCGGATCCCGAAGCTGACCATGCAGCCCATTCTGGAAAACAGCATTATCCACGGGACGGAGCTGAAAATCGGGGCCGGCCATCTGCTGATCCATCTGGAGCTCACGGGAAAATGCCTGCTGATCCGCATTTCCGACGACGGTGTGGGAATGTCTCCGGAAACTCTGAGAAAGATGAATGAACGTCTGGAAAAGAGCGGACTGGCTCTGGCGGACCGGGCTCCCGAGTCAGAGGGAGGAATTGCCCTGGTGAATGTGAACAACAGGATTCATCTGCTCTTTGGGGAAGAATACGGCCTGCATGTGTTCTCCATGGCGGGGACCGGGACGGATGTGGAAATTCTTCTGCCAGCCATTACCAGCGACCGTGAGCCGAGGCGGGGGGCACTGTCATGAGGAAAGAAATTTTGCGGATGGAGCGGGTCACCTACCGGGAGCAGGGAATGACCCAGCTGGAAAACTTCAACATTGCCATAAAAGCGGGAGAAATCATCGGGATGGTTCCGGTAAACCACGTGGGGCTGGCGGCTTTCATCCGTCTGCTTCAGCAGAATCTTCCCCTCCACTACGGTTACGTGTACTATCAGGAAAAAATGGTCAATCACTGGCGTTTTCCCACCATGAAATACAACCGGATCAGTGTCATTCAGAACCGGAGCAGTCTGGCCGGCGGGCTGACCGTGGCGGACAATGTCTTTGTGCTCCGCCAGGGGTTCCGGAAATGCATGGTGCAGCCGAAGGTGCTGCGCCAGCAGCTTCAGCCCTTTCTGGAGGAAATTGGCGTGGATATTTCCGCCGATGCCTATGTGGACGAGCTCTCTGCCTTTGAAAAGCTGGTGGTAGAGCTTTTAAAAGCGGTTGTGGCGGGAAACCGGCTGATTGTGATGGACGACATAGGTACATTTGTCAGCGACCGGGAACTGAAAAAGCTTCATGAGATCATGAGGCATTATGCGTCAGAGGGAGTGGCCTTTCTGTACATTGCGGCCCATTTTGAGGACGCCAGACAGATCTGCGACCGGATTGCCATGCTGATGAACGGGCAGATTATCAAATATTACAGCGGAAAAGAGCCGGTGCCGAAGCTGTTTTACTTCCAGTGCACAGAGGAGTTTGACCGGAAAGTGCGGAAAAATATGGAACGGAAACGGCCCAGGCCGGAGGAACGGCCGGTGTTTGAGGCAAAAGGCATCTGCGGGGAGAATCTGAAAAATCTGGCATTCTCCGTCCGTTCCGGGGAATGCCTGGTGCTGCAGGCTCTGGACAACGCAGTGTTTCAGGAACTGACGGATCTGGTGACCGGTGTCTGGAAGCCGGATGAGGGCACGGCGCTGGTGGACGGCTTTCCGGTGAGATTTCCCGGAGATCGGAGAATCGGGGTAATCCGGGAACTTCCGGCGGGCACCATGGTATTTTCCAATATGAGTTATATGGATAATCTCTGCTTCAGCCTGGACCACCGGTTTCCGGACATGTGGCGCAGGGGCAGCATTAAAAAAAGCGTTGCAGAAGAGTATGGGTCCCTTCTGGGCCGGGATGTCTTCTGGAAACGGGTGGATGAGCTTACGGAGATGGAGAAATATGACCTTGTCTATGCCAGAATCCTTCTGCAGAATCCCAGGACGGTATTCTGCATCCAGCCCTTTAAGGGAGCGGAGGTGGAGCTGCGGGTGCGGATCTGGGAGCATCTGGAGATGTTTCTGGACCGGGGGATGGCAGTGGTGATTCTGGCCGTCAATCTGGCGGATTCCCTGGCTCTGGCCAACCGGCTGATCCGCATCCGGAAAGGCGGCAGGCAGGAGGAGTTTTCCAGGGAAGCCTTTAACCGTCTTCCCATCAATACCCCCTGGCGTTATCTGTATGAGGAAGAGGGGTAG
>DXBC01000040.1 GCA_019116745.1 Candidatus Lachnoclostridium stercorigallinarum | reverse complement strand
TTTTGAACCCTACACCAGAGAAACCCGTTTTGGGGTAAAGAAAGTGGCGGGAACCGGGTTGGGAATGCCCATTGTAAAAAATCTGGTGACTCAGATGAGCGGCCAGATTCACGTGGAGAGCCAGCCTGGGAAAGGAACGATTTTCACTATTGTCATCCCATTTGCGGCGGTCAAGGAGGAAAAGAAAGGGAAAAGGGAACAGACGGCAAAACAGTCCGGAATTTCCCTGGAAGGCAGGACGGTGCTTTTGGCGGAAGATAACATGGTAAATATGGAGATCGCCACAGAGATTCTCACCATGGAAGGTATAAAAGTTATCCAGGCGTGGAACGGAGCGGAGGCGGTGGAGCGGTTCAGGGAATCCAGTCCATTTTCCATCGACGCTATCCTTATGGATATGCAGATGCCTCAGATGGACGGCTGCGAAGCAGCAAGAACTATCCGGTCATTGATCCGGCCGGATGCCGGAACAGTGCCGATCATTGCCGTGACTGCCAATGCCTTTGCTGAGGACATTGCCGCCACTACGGCTGCGGGGATGAATGCCCACGTGTCCAAACCCATTGATTTCCAGATTCTCCGGCAGACGCTGGAGGAACTGATCGGCGGAAAGAAAAGGTGACTGCTGCCCGGTTTACGGCACAAACCTCCGTGCCCGCTAACGCGGACACCACGAACCATGAAAGCCCTCGGACCGCTCCGTGCTGCGCACTCATGCGATCCGACCTGCATTCGCAATCCGGCCTGCCGGCTTTCTTGCTCATACAGGTTAGCGTCTCAAAGTAAAAAGAGGGGGTCCCCCAGGCCAATGAGGCCTGAGGAACTCCCTCAATCTGTTTTAAATGCGGGGTTTCGCGTCTTTTCCCACAGGGCAGATGTACTTTCCGCCTGTGGCTTTCACATATTCTTCATGGGCTTTCTTTAACAGCTCTTCATCTTCTATGGTGTTGACTGCGGCCAGGGCCAGCACGGCAGCGGCGCAGGCCACAGCTTTGTGGGTGATGGAGGATCCTGCCATGGCCGTTGCCTGCCAGGAATGATCGGCGGTGCCGTTGGCGTAGCAGGCGGCATTAAACTGGGCGGTGGGACAGCAGTAGCTGGCGTCGCCTACATCCGTGGAGCCGAAGAGGTAGGATGGATTCTTTACGTAGGGAGCCACATCCTCGATGAGAGGAGAGTTCCGGTACTGATCCGGATCGGCGTAAGCCGGGGACATCCGGTCCAGGCAGGCTTCGATTTCCGCGTCGGAGTAATTTTTGAAAAATTCCCCTGCCAGAGCCCGGTCGGCGTCGTCAAAAGCAGGGGCGCCTACGGACTGGAAGGCGTCTGCCAGGACACGGGAGAGGGCTTCGTTGGACACAAAGTCGCACATGCCGGCGGGAATATCAATCTCCACTTCGGTACCTGTCATGAGAGCGGCTCCCTTTGCGATGTCCTTGATCCGGTCCACGATTTCCAGTACCTGGCGGATCTTGGGAGCACGAATAAAATATTTGGTCTGGGCGTGGTTCTGCACTACGTTGGGAGCGGGACCGCCCACATCCTGATAGGCATAGTGTACTCTGGCCTCCGGAACGATGTGCTCTCTTAAGTAATTGACGCCCACATTCATCAGCTCGCAGGCGTCCAGGGCGCTGCGGCCCAGATGGGGAGAGGCGGCGGCATGGGCCGTTTTCCCCTTGAAGGTGAAATAAGCGCAGACATTTGCCAGGCAGCCGGCGCTCCAGATCATGTTGGCCGTGCCGGGGTGCCAGGTGTATATGGAGTCCAGATTGTCAAAATACCCGTCTCTGGCCAGGAACATTTTTCCCCAGCCCGCTTCCTCGGCTGGGCAGCCGAAATATTTGATGGTGCCTTTGATCTGATGCTTTTCCATGTATTCTTTCGCCACGACGGCGGCTCCCAGAGCTGCGGTTCCCAGGGCACAGTGACCGCAGCCGTGACCGTTCCCGCCCGGGGTTACCTCGTCGTGGACGGTACAGGCCGCTTTCTGGCTTAAAGACGGCAGGGCGTCAAACTCTCCCAGAATACCGATGACCGGACGGCCGCTCCCCCAGGTGCCGATAAAGGCGGTGTCCATGCCGTCCACCTTTTCTTCCACCTCAAAGCCTTCCTCTTTCAGCGCGCGGATCAGGGCTGCCGAGGATTTCTCCTCCCGGAAATAAAGCTCCGCGTAATTCCAGATTTCATCGTTGAGAGCGTTCAGTTTTTCCTGACGTTCCGCAACCATCTGTTTGATTTCTTCCGTTCTTGTCATTTTTGCTCCACTCCTTCCCGCAATTTCGTTTGAAATCACAACCTGCTTCCGTGAAATTGCTGATACAATTTTAACATAACAGGGAAAAAAAGAAAATAATAATCGTTGTGTTATACGGTTCAAAATGTTAAAATAAGTAGTAGATTTCCATAAAGGGGGTTCTCATATGAACAAGATGCTGTATGACTTAATGGACTGGGCCGGGATAGAGGAAATGGTTTATTCGGAGGCCCGTCATCCGGAAAATCTGCTGGGCGCCCACGCGGTGGACGGAGGCGTGCTGGTCCAGGCGTTTATTCCCACGGCTGAGAGTATAGAAGTGAAAATGGGCGCAGGCACCTATCCCATGGAGATGGCGGATGAGGAAGGGTTTTTCGCCGCCCTGGTGCCGAGAAAGACGGTGACGGCCTATACGCTCCGGGTGACCTACGACAACGGAACGCAGGCGGAGATCCGGGATCCCTACAGCTTTGCCAATCAGATCACGGAGCAGGAGCTGAAAAAATTTGACGCAGGCGTGAACTATGAGATTTATAAAAAGCTGGGAGCCCATCCCATGACCGTAGACGGGGTAAAGGGCGTGCTGTTTGCCGTGTGGGCCCCCTGTGCCATGAGAGTGAGCGTAGTGGGAGACTTTAACCTGTGGGACGGCAGAAGACACCAGATGAAGCTCCACGAGGGCTACGGAGTGTACGAGCTGTTTATTCCCGGGCTGGAAGAGGGCACTCTCTACAAATATGAGATCAAGAAAATGAACGGAGATCCCATTTTAAAGGCGGACCCCTATGCCAATTACGCAGAGCTTCGTCCCAACACAGCATCCATCGTATGGGATATTGAGAAATATAAATGGAATGACAGGGCATGGATGGACAGGCGTGCAAAGACGGACACCAAGACGAAGCCCATGTCCATTTACGAGCTCCATCTGGGATCCTTTATGAGAAAGGAGATCCAGACGGACGAAGAGGGGAATCCCATTGTGGGATCCGAGTTCTACAATTACCGTGAGATCGCGCCGAAGCTGGCGGAATATGTGAAAGAGATGGGCTATACCCATGTGGAGCTGCTTCCGGTGATGGAGCATCCTCTGGACGCTTCCTGGGGATACCAGGTGAGCGGATACTACGCTCCCACCAGCCGTTACGGCACGCCGGACGACTTTATGTATTTCATGGACTATATGCACGGTCAGGGCATCGGCGTGATCCTGGACTGGGTTCCCGCCCATTTCCCGAGAGACGCCTGGGGCATGGCGGAGTTTGACGGAACCTGCCTCTACGAGCACAGAGACCCGAGAAAGGGTGCTCATCCTCACTGGGGAACCCTGATTTACAATTACGCCAGACCGCAGGTATCCAACTTCCTCATCGCCAACGCTCTGTTCTGGGCAGAGAAGTATCATGCCGACGGCATCCGTATGGACGCGGTGGCATCCATGCTCTATCTGGATTACGGAAAGAATGACGGAGAGTGGGTTCCCAACATTTACGGCGGCCATGAAAACCTGGATGCGGTGGAGTTCCTGAAGCATTTAAACTCCATTTTCAAGAAGAAGAAAAACGGCGCGGTTCTCATTGCCGAGGAGTCTACGGCCTGGCCGAAGATCACCGGAGACGTGAAGGAGGACGGCCTGGGCTTTGACTATAAGTGGAATATGGGCTGGATGAACGACTTCCTGGGCTATATGCAGTGCGACCCCTACTTCCGCAACTACCACTACGGAGAGCTGACCTTCAGCATGATTTACGCCTACAGCGAGGATTTCATCCTGGTATTCTCCCACGATGAGGTGGTGCACGGAAAAGGTTCCATGGTGAACAAGATGCCGGGAGCTACCTTTGAGGAGAAATTCGCCAACCTGCGGACAGCCTATGGCTTTATGCTGGGCCATCCCGGCAAGAAGCTGCTGTTTATGGGACAGGACTTCGGCCAGATGGATGAGTGGAATGAAAATAAGGAGCTGGAGTGGAACCTTCTGGAATATCCCATTCACAGCCAGATGCAGGAGTATGTGAAAGTCCTCAACAAGATGTACAGTCAGTATCCGGCCCTGAGCCAGATGGATTACCATCCCGAGGGATTTGAGTGGATTGAGTGCAACAACGCTGCCGAAAATATTGCCATTTTCGTGAGAAAGACAAAGAAGAAGGACGAGACTCTGCTGTTTGTATGCAATTTCGCTCCGGTGGTTCACGAGAAGTTCCAGGTGGGAGTTCCTTTCGCCGGAAAATATAAGGAAATTTTAAACAGCGACAGCGTGGAATTCGGCGGAAGCGGCGTCACCAATCCCAGAGTGAAGACCTCAAAGAAAGAGGAATGGAACGAGAGGCCCAACTCCATCGTCATCAACGTGGCGCCCATGAGCGTCAGCGTCTTTACCTGCACGCCGGAGACACCGAAAAAGGCGGCAAAGAAGGCGGCGGGAAAGAAAGAGACGGGAGCCGGAAAGGCGGAAAAGAAAGCGGAGACAGCCCTTGCGGAGAAAAAGGATCCGGCAGAGAAGACAGGAACGGCCCTGATGGAGAAAGCGGATCCGAAGAAGATAGGAACGGCTCTTGCGGAGAAAGCGGACCCGAAAAAGAAAGCGGGGACGGCTCTTGCGGAGACGGCGGCGGCCGTAAAGAAGGCCGTTGCCGGAAAGACTTCCGCGGGCAGAAAGACGGCCCGTGAAAAGAAAGAACAGTGACAGGAGAGTAGTTCATGCCTGATACGATAAAAAACTGGCTGCCGGCCCTGTCCGGCTTTGCCCTGGACCTGCTGGCAGCAGTTTTCATACTGGTTATCGGATTTAAAGCAGTGGGAGCGGTCCGCCGGATGGCGGAGCGCTCCTTTGCGAGGATGGAGATGGAGCTTTCCCTGAGAAAGTTTCTTCTCGCCCTGCTTCAGGCCCTGCTGTATGCGGTGCTGATTTTTATGGCGGCGGAGCGGATCGGAATCCAGTCGTCCTCCATTATTGCCCTGTTGGGCTCTGCGGGAGTGACTTTGGGGCTGGCTCTGCAGGGAAGCCTTTCCAATTTTGCAGGAGGCGTTCTGATCCTGCTGATGCGTCCCTTCAAGGTGGGGGATTATATTGTAAGCGAGTACGGGGAGGGAACGGTGGCTGTGATCGGCCTGGTATACACCACCCTGAATACGGTGGACAACAAGACTGTGGTCATACCCAACGGAAGCCTTTCCAACAGTCCCATTACCAATGCCACTGCGGAGGAATTTCGCCGTCTGGATCTGGTGGTGGGGATCAGCTATCAGGCGGATCTGAAAAAGGCGAAGGAGATCCTGCTGGACATTTTCAGCAGTCATCCCAATATTCTGAAAGACCACCCTATCCAGGTCTTTGTGGATCAGCTGGCGGCCAGTTCCGTGATGATCGGAGGACGGGGCTGGACTTCCACAGACGATTACTGGCAGACCAGATGGGACATCATCGAGCAGATCAAGCTGCGCCTGGATGAAGCGGGAATTGAGATACCGTTCAACCAGATGGATGTCCATGTGAATTATATGGAAAAAGGAGAGAAAAAAGGATGAGGGAATGTGGAATTCTGCTTCCGGTGACCAGCATTCCGTCTCCCTACGGGATCGGCGGATTTTCAAAGGAAGCCTACGAGTTTGTGGACCGGCTGGAGGAGGCCGGACAGAAATACTGGCAGGTACTGCCCTTTGGGCCCACCGGCTACGGGGACTCCCCTTATCAGTCTTTCAGCGCGTTTGCAGGCAATCCCTATTTTATTGATCTGGATACCTTGGCGGAGGAAGGGCTGCTGACAGAGGCGGAATGCCTGGAGGCGGACTGCGGCCAGTATCCCCGATATGTGGATTATGAAAGAATATATAAGACCCGTTTTGCCGTTCTCAGGAAAGCGTTTGTCCGGTGGAAGGCCCTGGGGGAGAAGTCCGCGGAGGAGCTTTGCCCTGAGACGAAGGAATACTGCGTTTACATGGCGGTGAAAAATCATTTTCAGGGAAAAAGCTGGGCGGAATGGGAGGAAGACATCCGGGTGAGAGAACCGGAGGCGGTGGGCAGCCTGGAAAAGGAGCTGGAAGAAGAAATCGCCTTTTATGAGTTTCAGCAGCTGAAGTTTCAGGAGCAGTGGAAAAAGCTGAAAGATTATGCGGGCAGCCATGGGATCCGGATCATCGGAGATATTCCTATTTATGTGGCGTTTGACAGCGCCGACAGCTGGTTTCATCCGGAGCTGTTCCAGTTTAACGAGGATCGGGAGCCGGATTTTGTGGCTGGCTGTCCTCCGGACGGATTCAGCCCCACAGGCCAGCTCTGGGGCAATCCTTTATATCGATGGGATTATCACAAAAAGACGGGATATGCCTGGTGGATCCGCCGAATGGCCTACTGCTTTCGGATGTATGATGTGGTGCGGGTGGATCATTTCCGCGGTTTTGACGAGTATTATTCCATTCCGGCTGAGGATGACACCGCCGCCGGCGGCCACTGGGAAAAGGGGCCGGGGCTGGATCTGTTCCGGGCGGCGCAGCGGAAGTTAGGGAAGCTGGATATCATTGCGGAGGATCTGGGCTTTCTCACGCCCAGCGTGTTTGAGATGGTGAAAAAGTCGGGATTTCCCGGCATGAAAGTGCTGGAATTTGCTTTTTCCGCTGACGGGCAGAGCATTTATCTGCCCTACCATTACGATGAAAATTGCGTGGTCTACACGGGAACCCATGACAATGACACCATTCAGGGCTGGTACAAAACCATGCCGGAGTGGGACCGGGACTTTTCCGTCCGGTATCTGGGAAATCAGCACACTCCGGAGTCGGAAATCCACTGGGATTTCATCCGGGCAGCTCTGGGCAGCCGGGCGAAGCTGGCAGTCATTCCCATGCAGGATTATCTGGGACTGGGAAATGAAGCCAGGATCAACGAGCCCTCTACTCTGGGGGACAACTGGAAGTGGAGACTTCTGCCGGGAGAATTCGACGAAAAGCTGGCGGAGAAATGCCGGGATCTGGCCTGGGTGTACGGCCGGCTCTCATAGGCCGGCGCATGCCGGCGGTCCGGCGGTCCGGCGGTCCGGCCGGAAAGGTCCGGTGGGGCCAACAGAATATGAGAAAACAGAATATGAGAAGAATAGAACTGCCAGCCGGCGATTTCCCGGCTGGCAGAATTTGTTTTCCTGAGGTCAATGTATTTTAATCTGATAATAGCCTGCAATCCAGGCGCCTTCCGGCAGCTGGTATTCCCGGTCTTCGGGAGCTCCCATCACCCATCCCCGGTCGGAGGCGTAGTATTTTTCGATCACTCCGGCGTAGTGGAGCATGGCGATGCCGGCGTTTAAGCGGGCGTCATCCGGAGCGGTCTGGTCATCGGGAAGACAGACCAGAAGGGTGGTGTCTCCGTCCAGAATGAAGCGGTAGGGCTGCAGATTCAGATAGGAAGGAGAGCAGCAGGCGGAGATGAACGCCTGGTAAATCCCGCTGTTTAAGGGCAGGGAGGCCAGCTCCGGGTTTTCCTTCCAGTCTTTGGCCAGAACTGCATGGCGCACTGCCAGCTTTGGCGCCACAAAGCCGGTCCGCTGTTTGATGGAGATATCGGAGACGCTCTTGATGTCCAGACGGGAGGACGGCAGCATGACCGTGGCGTTTCCGAAGGCAACCAGGGCCATGGGAACCATATCCTCCGGCAGATGGAGGCGGTTTTTCACTTCCAGAGGATTCTGGATGGTGATCCAGCAGGACTCCACTTCCAGCTCCGTCAGTTTCAGCACCAGATCCTCTCCCATGAATCCGGCGTTTTCCATGGCGTACTCATGAGGAGAAGAGGAGACCAGCAGATAGTTGGGAGCTTCGATCATCAGGCCGAAATATCCCACCGCATCCTTTAATACGGAAGCGGTGTCTGCGCCGAGAATGGTGATATCTGTCCGTATTTCCGGAATCAGCCGGCGGCAGCGGGGAAGATAATTCTGCAGCTCTGTCAGCTGGCGGTTTGAAATGGGGCGTTTTTTAAAGCTCCTGGTTGATTCCCGTTTGATTGCAAGGTTATAGTAATCCATCCATCATCCACCTTTCTGTCAGTCAATAAAATGACTGTTATTTTTATAGTTTGATTTTATCACTGAATAGTAAAAACTGTCAAATAAAAAAGGGCGAAAGACAGAAAATACAAAAAGAGACAGCGGAATAGTTTCTGCGGAATGGGACGGGAGGGAGTAAAGACGACATCGCCCCCGTCCGGCAGACATGAATGAATAGAAGTGCAAAGGAGATACAGGCTGCGAAATCATTGCGGTAAGCAGAAAATAACATGGAGTCTGAAAGTCTTCTTTGTGAGTATGAGTATAGCACAGAGGTGGTGAAAATTAGGGTAATTTGTCGCAAAATGACGAAAATTTTAAATTTTTCATGTAATTTTTGCCCATAAATCAGGGCCTTGGAAAAGGGATCCCAAATTATTAAGAATTTATAAAAGGGTTGACGGAAAGAGGTGTGAGAAGTATAATACAACCGTAACAAAATTTAACAATTATGTAATAAATGTAATCTGGGATGGGAGAAAGCAATGAATTTTAAACCACTTCATATATTCGGACTGGTTGGTTTCTGCGGCGCGATCGCGGCTGCCAACCCCATGGAGACGATGAATGCCATGGCGGCGCCTCAGGTATTAAACGGCCCCGGTATGGAACAGACCAGCATGATGACAGTGATCAGCGACAGCGTATTTGTAAAGACGGCGCTGGAAGGGGAAGAGGTACTCACGGAAGCTATTCAGGGCGCGTCCTTTCACGTAGTGGATACCACGGACAACGGATGGATTGAAGTGGCAGTTGGAAATGAAATCGGCTATCTTCCGGTGACAGAGGATATTGTAATCAGCGAAAATGAAGAGGAGGCTATGGAGGTCAAGGAGGAAGTCCTGGCCCAGGCTGCTGAGGAGCAGGCGAAGGAAGACCGGAGACAGAATCTGGTGAATTACGCTCTTCAGTTTGTGGGCGGACCCTACAAATACGGCGGCAGCGATCCCCATACCGGGGTGGACTGTTCCGGTTTTACCCGGTACGTGCTTCAGCACGGAGCAGGAGTCTCCATCGCCAGAAGCTCCACCGCCCAGTCCAGACAGGGACGGGAAATCAGCGCTGCGGAAATGCGTCCCGGCGACCTGATCTTTTACGGAAGCGGAAAGAGCATCAACCATGTGGGCCTTTACATAGGAGACGGACAGATTGTCCATGCATCCACTTACGAGACGGGGATCAAGACCTCTCCCTGGAATTACCGCGCTCCCGTAAAAATTGTCAATGTCATGGGAGACTGATGGTATAATTTAAAAAGAAAGCGCCATACTAACCTCGTAATCAAATTCAGTTAGGAGGTAATGATTATGGCAAACAGAAATTATAAGGATATGGACGACAACAGCTCCAGAAATTCTCAGAACTGCGACAGAAACAAGAATTCCAACATGGACAGAAACAACAAAGCCCAGAACGGATCTGAGAAAAACAGAAGTCAGAACGACAGCCAGAATTACAGCGGCCGCTAAAGCCGCAGAGAGAAAAGCCGCTTCGTAAACACGGAGCGGCTTTTTGCATATGATAAAATGAGGACATACCGGCAGGAGGAGAGAAATGTGAGAATGCCCTATCCCACCATCACCTGGGACGTGCTGGACCGCTGGATTGAGAACGGAACGGACATGGTGCTGGTGGATCTGAGGACCGGTCCGGAGTATGAGGCCGCTCATCTGAGAGGCGCGGTCAGTCTGCCTTACGGGGAGCTGGGCGCGCGGTACCGGGAGCTTCCGGCGGAAAAACTGCTGGTATTTTACTGCAGCCGGGGAGCTCAGAGCATGAGGGCCTGCGGCCATCTCAGCCGGATGGGCTGCCGGGCGGTCAATCTGGCGGGAGGACTCCACTATTATCGGGGAAAATTTCTGGAAGCAGGCGGGGAAAGCCACGGAAATGTTGACAGAAACGGGCGGCAGGACTTACAATGGTAGACGAATTGAAAAAGAGGAGAAACCATATGAAATACATGTTTGCATCGGACATTCACGGGTCCGCATATTACTGCAGAAAAATGCTGGAGGCCTTTGAACGGTCAGGGGCGGAGCGCCTGATTCTTCTCGGAGATATCCTGTATCACGGTCCGAGAAATGATCTGCCGAAGGACTACGCGCCCAAGGAAGTGATCGCCATGCTCAACGGCCGCCGGGACAGGATTTACGCAGTTCGCGGCAACTGTGACACGGAGGTGGACCAGATGGTGCTTCAGTTCCCCGTTCTGGCGGACTACGCCCTGCTGGCCTTAAACGGAATCACCTTCTATGCCACCCACGGCCATGTGTACAATCAGGACCGTATTCCTCCCATGCAGGCGGGAGACGTGCTGGTGCACGGCCACACCCATCTGCTGAAGGCAGAAAAATGCCAGGCGTCAGACGGAGAGAGAACCGTGGAAATTACTGTGCTGAATCCCGGCTCCACCTCCATTCCCAAAGGCGGCAACCCGCCCACTTACGCCATTCTGGACGGAAGAGAATTTACGATTCTGACCTTTGAGGATGAAGTGGTGAAGATGGTGACCCTGTAAAGCAGCCGAAACAGAAGAGAGAAAGAATTGAGGACGAGAGAGTGGAAAAGAAACTGGAGCTGATCGCCCCCTGTCATTTTGGCCTGGAGGCTGTGCTGAAAAAAGAGATAACAGATTTGGGATATGAGATTTCCCAGGTGGAGGACGGAAAAGTGACGTTCCGGGGAGACGAGGCGGCCATTTGCCGCGCCAATGTATTCCTGCGGACGGCGGAACGGGTGCTGATCAAGGTGGGCAGCTTCCGGGCGGTCACCTTTGAGGAACTGTTTCAGGGGACGAAAGCCCTGCCCTGGGAGGAATTTATTCCGGAGGACGGAAAATTCTGGGTGGCGAAGGCCAATTCCATCAAAAGCAGGCTTTTCAGCCCCTCTGACATCCAGTCCATTATGAAAAAGGCCATGGTGGAGCGAATGAAGGAAAAATACGGCGTTTCCTGGTTCCCGGAGACCGGCAGCAGCTATCCTCTGCGGGTGTCTTTATATAAGGATATTGTGACGGTGGGGCTGGATACCACGGGAGTTTCCCTTCACAAGCGGGGATACCGGACCATGACCAGCAAGGCCCCCATCACCGAAACCCTTGCGGCGGCGCTGATTATGCTGACCCCCTGGCGGGGAGACAGAATTCTGGTGGATCCCTTCTGCGGCAGCGGTACCTTTCCCATTGAGGCGGCCATGATGGCAGCCAATATGGCTCCCGGCATGAACCGCAGCTTCCTGGCGGAGGAATGGGGCAATCTGATTCCCAGAAAATGCTGGTATGAGGCAGGAGACGAGGCTGGAGATCTGGTCAATGACCGGGTGGAGACCGATATTCAGGGCTATGACATTGACGGCGACGTCATCCGGGCAGCCAGATCTAACGCCCAGGCGGCCGGGGTGGATCACATGATCCATTTTCAGCAGCGCCCGGTGAGTGAGCTGAGCCATCCGAAAAAGTACGGCTTCCTCATCACCAATCCGCCCTACGGCGAGCGAATTGAGGAAAAGAAGAATCTGCCGGAGCTGTACCGTCAGCTGGGAGAACGGTTCGCCGATCTGGACAGCTGGTCCGCCTATGTGATCACCGCCTATGAGGACGCGGAGAAATATATGGGTCGGAAGGCAGATAAGAACCGGAAGATTTATAATGGAATGATGAAAACCTATTTTTATCAGTTTCTGGGGCCGAAGCCCCCAAAAAGAAAGCAGGGAGAATAGGGCTTGAAAAAAGGAATTTGGATTCTGGGACTGACGGCGGCTCTGCTGGCGGTGCTGGGAATGGGCGGGGCAGCGGACGGAAAAACGGAACCTCTGCCGGCCAGATATGATTACCGGGAGTCCGGGCGCGCCCTGGAAGTGAAAAATCAGGGGAGCCTGGGAACCTGCTGGGCGTTTGCCTCTCTTACGGCTCTGGAGCTGTCCATGCCCGCCGACGAGCGGATGGATTTTTCCGAGGATCACATGTCGCTGTGGGATCGGTTTCCCCAGGGGCAGAAGGACGGCGGAGATTATATTATGTCCATGGCTTATCTGCTGTCCTGGCAGGGGCCGGTGCCTGAGGAGGCGGATACATACGGGGACGGAGTCCGGGCATCTGATGCCGCGGCGGTGAAGCATATACAGGAGATCCGCCAGTACCAGCCGAAGGATTATGAGAAAATCAAGCAGGCCATCTATGAATACGGCGGCGTGCAGAGCAGCTTTTACTCGGATCTTCAGGGTCCTTACAGCGATTCACCAAATTACAACAGGGAGACGGCTTCCTACTACTATGACGGGGAGGCGGGCTCCAACCACGATGTGGTGATCGTGGGATGGGACGACGGATATCCCAGGGAAAACTTTAAAAAGCAGCCGGAGGGAGACGGGGCATTTCTCTGTCTAAACAGCTGGGGAGAGGCGTTCGGCGACGGCGGCTATTTCTACATTTCCTATTATGACACCAACATCGGAACCAGCAATATCGCCTACACGGGAATCGAGGAACCGGACAATTACGACAGGATTTACCAGACGGACCTGTGCGGCTGGGTGGGGCAGATGGGATATGAACAGGATACGGCGTGGTTTGCCAACGTTTATACTGCGGAAGGAAATGAAAACCTGGAAGCGGTGGGCTTTTACGCTACCGGTCCGGATTCGGAGTACGAGGTATACGTACTGCCGGAGTTTCAGGAGATGGAGAGCATGAAAGACCGGAAGCCGGCGGTATCCGGAGCCTTTGAAGACGCCGGATATTATACGGTGCCCTTAAAGCGGGCGGTCCGGCTGCGCCGCGGCCAGCGGTTTGCCGTGGTGGTAAAAATCAAAAGCCCGGGGAAGATTCATCCCGTAGCCATTGAATATGATGCGGGAGACGGAAAACGGAAAGTGGATTTAAGCGACGGCGAGGGATATCTGAGCCATAACGGAGTCCGGTGGGACCGGGCGGAAGAGGAAGGCTGCAACATCTGTCTGAAAGCCTATACGTCGAAACGATAAATCGGGAGGAGTACAGAAAATGGAACACAGAATTGTATTTGCCACCGGCAATGAGGGAAAGATGAGAGAGGTACGTCTGATTATGGCGGATCTGGGGATGGAAATTCTGTCCATGAAGGAGGCGGGAGCCGATCCGGACATCGTGGAGGACGGAAAAACTTTCGGAGAAAACGCGGAGATTAAGGCCAGGGCGGTCTGGGAGCAGACAGGAGGCATCGTGATGGCTGACGATTCCGGTCTGGTTATCGATTACCTGGGCGGAGAACCAGGAGTTTATTCCGCCCGCTACATGGGAGAGGACACCTCCTATGAGATCAAGAACCGGGCGCTCATTGACCGCCTGGCAGGAGTGGAGGGCCAGGACAGAAGCGCCAGGTTTGTCTGCAATATCGCCGCCGTTCTGCCGGACGGACAGGTGGTGCATACGGAGGAAACCATGGAAGGGCTGATCGCCATGGAGCCGGCGGGAGACGGCGGCTTCGGCTATGATCCCATTCTGTATCTGCCGGAGTACGGGAAGACCTCGGCGGAGATCACCATTGAAGAGAAGAATAAAATCAGCCACAGAGGAAAGGCGCTGGAGGCCATGAAAGACAGGCTGAAAGAAATATTCAGGGAGGAAACAGTGAGATGAAAATACTGATTGTCAGCGATACCCATCGCAGGGATGAGAATCTGAAAGCGGTTATAGAGCAGAATCTGCCGCTGGATATGTTTATTCACCTGGGAGATGCGGAAGGAAGCGAGGACCGGATTTATCAGTGGCTGAATCCGGAGTGCCGGATCGAGATGGTGCTGGGAAACAATGACTTTTTTTCCATGCTGGACAAAGAGCGGGAGATCCGCATCGGAAAATACCGGGCTCTTCTGACTCATGGCCACTATTACGGTGTTTCCGTGGGCACGGAGCGCCTGAAGGAAGAGGCCAGGGCCAGGGGCTGCGACATCGCCATGTTCGGCCACACTCATCGTCCCTACCTGTCTCAGGAAAACGGGCTGACAGTATTAAATCCCGGCAGCCTCTCATTTCCCCGCCAGGACGGCCGCAGGCCCAGCTACATGATTATGGAGATCGATGAAAGCGGAGAGGCTCACTATACACAGAAATACGTGGAGAAGCCATGAAGGTACCGGCTGAAAAAATTTTTAAAAAAATTCAGCCTAAAAATCAAAAAAAGTAATTGACAATCACTGGATCATAGGATATAATAACTTCTGCGCTGCTGATGAACGGCGTTTGTAAGTTGTGATTCCTAGCACGGGGTGTGGCTCAGTTTGGCTAGAGCACCTGGTTTGGGACCAGGGGGTCGCAGGTTCAAATCCTGTCACCCCGACTTATATATCTGCGGGTGTAGTTCAATGGTAGAACACCAGCCTTCCAAGCTGGATACGTGGGTTCGATTCCCATCACCCGCTTTGCCATGAGGTTTTCATGGTTCAATACGAGTCTGTAGCTCAGCTGGATAGAGCAACGGCCTTCTAAGCCGTGGGTCGGGGGTTCGAATCCCTTCAGGCTCGTTTCGGATATGAGATATCCGGCTATGGTGGGTATAGCGCAGTTGGTTAGCGCGCCAGATTGTGGCTCTGGAGGCCCAGGGTTCGAATCCCTGTACCCACCCTTTATCATCATAAGATCAGAAGCCCGCGGTTTGCGGGATTTTTTTCTATACGGGGAAAGTAAAAACGGATCCCCGCCGGCTGTGCCGCGACAGATTATTGGGCCATCGCCAAGCGGTAAGGCACAGGACTTTGACTCCTGCATCCCGCCGGTTCGAATCCGGCTGGCCCAGCTAAAGAAATGAGAAAAGCTCGTGAAATCGATGATTTCGCGGGCTTTTTTCATGGAGGAATTGGGGGAACGTCCGCATGCGGCGTCCTGCATCGGCCTGCGCGCCCGGCGGGTCAGGCGGCATATTCTCCCGCGTCCGCAGGAAAGTCAGCATATCGCCTTGTCCGGATGTGGAATGTAGGGTATAATGTGAGCGCTGAACGAGGTGTTTCACGAGCCTGGTGCCCATGCATAATAAAAAACTCCGGCCGTATTCCGGCTGCATCCTGGCCGTGCTCCGGCTCCGCCGCGCGCCGTTTCCGCGGCATTCTTCCCGGCAGGTTCCTGCCGTCCTTTCCCGATTGAAGAACCATAAAATTTCCCAGAAAGCAGTTGACTTTTATGCTCAACTATATTATTATGATTACAGAAACAGAACATTTGTTCGCATGGAGGGCTTTATGAATAGAGAAGAAAAACTGAAAGCGCTGGATGCGGCGCTGACCCAGATTGAAAAAGCGTATGGAAAAGGTTCCGTGATGAAGCTGGGGGATTCCAGCGCCAATATGAATATTGAGACCGTGCCTACCGGATCCCTGAGTCTGGATATTGCCCTGGGACTGGGCGGCGTGCCCAAGGGCAGAATTGTGGAGATCTACGGACCGGAGTCCAGCGGTAAGACCACCGTGGCTCTGCATATGGTGGCAGAAGTGCAGAAGCGGGGAGGCATAGCCGGCTTTATCGATGCGGAGCATGCCCTTGACCCGGTTTATGCGAAAAATATCGGTGTGGATATTGACAATCTTTATATTTCTCAGCCGGACAACGGAGAGCAGGCTCTGGAAATTACGGAGACTATGGTTCGTTCCGGGGCGGTGGACATTGTGATCGTGGACTCTGTGGCGGCTCTGGTGCCGAAGGCGGAGATCGACGGGGAGATGGGAGACTCCCACGTGGGTCTGCAGGCCAGACTGATGTCCCAGGCTCTGAGAAAGCTGACTGCAGCCATCAGCAGATCCAACTGTATTGTGATCTTTATCAATCAGCTCCGCGAGAAGGTGGGCGTGATGTTCGGCAATCCGGAGACGACCACCGGCGGCCGCGCTCTGAAGTTCTATTCTTCCGTTCGTCTGGATGTACGCCGAACCGAGACGCTGAAGCAGGGCGGCGAGATGATCGGAAACCACGTGCGCGTAAAAGTTGTCAAAAATAAGATTGCGCCGCCCTTCAAGGAGGCGGAGTTTGACATCATGTTCGGAAAAGGCATCTCCAAAGAAGGAGACGTGCTGGATCTGGCGGTGAAAGAGAACATCGTGGAAAAGAGCGGCGCCTGGTACGCCTACAACGGAGCCAAGATCGGTCAGGGACGGGAGAACGCGAAAATCTACCTGGCAGACAACCCGGCCATCTGCGATGAGATTGAACACAAGGTACGGGTGCGCTACGGTCTGGAGCCGGATACGGAGGAGACCCACGACGGAGCGGGGCAGGGAATCCTTGCGCTGGAGAAGGAAGAAAAGTAAGGGAGAGGCTTTAAGATGCGGATTGTATCAGTGGAGCCCATAGACAAAAAGAAAAGCAGGGTCCTCACGGACGGGGGCCCTGCTTTTGTTCTCTGCAACAGGGAACTGCAGACGTATGGGATTGAGACGGGAGCGGAGCTGTCGGAGGAGGCTTACTGGGAGCTGCTTCAGGACGTGTTTTTTCAGAGGGCGCGGGAGCGCCTGATCCGCCTGCTGGAGGCGTCGGACAAGACGGAGGCGGAGCTGAGGAGAAAGCTGTCAGATGGGGGATGTCCTCCGGAGGCGGTGGAAGAGGCCATCGCCTATGGAAAGAGACGGCGCTATATTGATGACCGCCGCTATGCGGAAAATTACATCCAGTTTCATTCCGGCGTCAAAAGCCGCAGACAGCTTGCGGCGGAGCTGGGAGCGAAGGGGATTGACAGGGAGCTGTTAGCGGAATGCCTGGAGGAAGCGGAGCTGGATGAAGGGGCTCAGATTGAACGGCTGCTGAAAAAACGGGGGTATGACAGGGAGACCGCAGACCGGAAGGAGCAGCAGAGAACTATGGCATTTCTTTCAAGGAGAGGTTTTTCTTACGAGGCAATACTTGACATCATGCACAAAAAAGATTAAAATTAAAATGTTGTATTACCGTACAATGAAAACTAAATAAGGAGGTGCTCCTGTGTCAGTAATAGCTGTAATTCTTACAATTATTATTGTAGCTCCTATTACCTGGATTACCGCGGTCAATCATCGGAAGAAAACCTATGAGAGTGCCATTGGCAGCGCGGAAGAACGGTCCAGGGAGATAATAGATGAGGCGTTGAAGACTGCGGAAACGAAGAAGCGCGAAGCTCTCCTGGAGGCGAAGGAAGAGTCCTTAAAGACGAAGAATGAGCTGGAAAAGGAAACCAAGGAGAGACGGGCGGAGCTTCAGAGATATGAGCGGCGCGTACTGAGCAAAGAAGAAAACCTGGACAAGAAGTCCGAAGCAATGGAAAAAAAGGAGGCCAGTCTGGTCGCCAGAGAGGAGAAGCTCTCAAAGAAGTCTGCGGAAGTTGAGGAGTTGTATGAAAAAGGGATACAGGAACTGGAAAAGATTTCCGGCCTCACCTCCGAACAGGCAAAAGAATATCTTTTAAAATCTGTGGAAGAAGATGTCAAGCATGACACCGCGAAATTGATCAAAGAACTGGAAGCAAAAGCAAAAGAGGAAGCGGATAAAAAGGCAAAAGACTATGTGGTTACTGCCATTCAGAGATGTGCGGCGGACCATGTGGCGGAGACCACCGTTTCTGTGGTACAGCTTCCCAATGACGAAATGAAAGGCCGTATCATAGGCCGGGAGGGAAGGAATATCCGGACTCTGGAGACGCTGACAGGCGTAGAGCTGATCATTGACGATACGCCGGAGGCGGTGGTGCTGTCTGGATTTGACCCGATCCGAAGAGAAGTGGCGCGAATCGCGCTGGAGCGTTTGATCGTGGATGGACGTATCCATCCGGCTAGAATTGAAGAGATGGTAGAGAAGGCTCAGAAGGAAGTGGAAGCCAATATGAGAGAGGACGGCGAAGCCGCTACTCTGGAAGTTGGAATTCACGGAATCCATCCGGAACTGGTAAAGCTTCTGGGAAAGATGAAATTCAGAACCAGCTATGGGCAGAATGCCCTGAAGCATTCCATCGAGGTAGCGCAGCTGGCAGGGCTTTTGGCTTCGGAAGTAGGCGTGGATGTACGTCTGGCGAAGCGTGCTGGTTTGTTACATGACATTGGTAAATCCGTTGACCATGAGATGGAAGGTACCCATGTGCGACTGGGAGCGGAGCTGTGCAAGAAGTACAGAGAGTCCGCTGTGGTGATCAACGCAGTGGAAGCCCATCATGGCGACGTTGAGCCGCAGAGTCTTATTGCGTGTCTGGTTCAGGCAGCGGATACGATTTCCGCCGCAAGACCGGGAGCGAGAAGGGAGACTCTGGAAACATATACAAACAGATTGAAGCAGTTAGAGGATATTACGAACTCCTTCAAGGGAGTGGAGAAATCTTTTGCCGTTCAGGCAGGCCGAGAGGTCAGGATTATGGTTGTGCCGGAGCAGATCAACGACGACGATATGGTGCTTCTCGCCAGAGAGGTTTCCAAGCGGATCGAAGCGGAGCTGGAATATCCGGGACAGATCAAAGTGAATGTAATCCGGGAATCAAGAGTAACCGACTACGCGAAATAAGAACGAAAGCCTTACCAGACACTTGCCTGGTAAGGCTTTTGCTGTATCCAAAGACAGACGGATCAGCCATAAAAATTTGATGATAAAACTTAATTTTTTCCGTCAATTTCCGCAGAAGAATTGACTTTGAGGAACTGGGGAATTAGAGTAGAGGACAGGAAGGAGAAAGGAGCGGAAGTTCTATGAAGAAAAAATGGTGGAGGAGAGCCGGGACAGCTCTTCTTGCGGCAGCTCTGATGCTGGGACTGGCGGTTCCTGCGGCAGCGGCGAGCCGGAAAAAGATTACGTCCGTGAGTCTGACGGTAGATTCTGAGATGAAGATTGGGGACGATATGGATTTGTCTCAGGTCGAGGTGGAGACGGAGAGTGACAAGTACTATGTGGAGTCTTTTGATTTTACCAATACCGGTTTTTACTGGGCGGCGGAAGATGTGCCTCAGATCGAAGTGTACCTCAATGCGGAGGAAGGATATTATTTTTCTCTGATGAGCTCAGATGTACATCTGAAAGGAGCTACCTATGTGTCGGCCAGCAAGCCGTCGGGAATGGATTCCACTGTGCTGAAGATTACCATGGACCTGCCTTCCATGGCGGGGCGAATGAGTGAGCTGGAAACGGTGACTCTCGGTGCAGACGGGATCGCGGCCTGGGAGCCGGTGGAAGGCGCCGGTCATTATGAGGTTCGTCTGATCCGCAATTCCACTACGGTGGGAGGAACTCAGAGCGTGGAGGCGACCAGTATGGATCTGGGCTATCTGATGACAAAGTCTGCCAGCTATACGGTAAAGGTGCGGCCGGTAAGCCAGGTGAACTGGGAAAATAAGGGCCAGTGGACCTCATCCAGCCCGGTGTATGTGGATTCCGCGGCGGCGGAACGGTTCCGGGAGGCCAGCCAGACGGCGGGACAGTGGATTCAGGACGAAACAGGCTGGTGGTTTCAAAATGAGGATGGGACCTATACGGTGAACGGCTGGCAGCTGATCAACGGCAAGTGGTACTATTTTGACGGCAGCGGTTATATGATGACAAACTCCTGGGTGGAGAGCGGCGGCTATTACTACTATGTGGGAGAAGACGGCGCCATGTTAAAGAGCACTTATGTGCCGGGAACGGAATATTATGTGAACAGCTCAGGGGCCTGGGTACAGTGAACCCTGGAAAATCAGACGATAAACAGCAGAGGTGAGAGAAATGGAAGATGAAAAAATGAAGGAGGCGCCGGTAAAGCGCCTGGAGAGAAATCTGAAATATCATGGAAATATCCTGAATGTCTATGAAGACGTAGTGGAGGTAAACGGTCACATTGCTCACTGGGATTTTATCCATCACGACGGTGCGGCAGCGGTGGTGCCGGTGACGGAAGATGGAAAGATTCTGATGGTTCGCCAGTACCGGAACGCTCTGGACCGGTATACCCTGGAGCTGCCGGCGGGAAAGCTGGACGAGCCGGATGAACCGAAGATTCAGTGCGCTTACCGTGAGCTGGAGGAGGAGACGGGGTTCCGGACGGAAAACATGGAATATCTGATCAGCGTCAACACCACGGTGGCCTTCTGCAATGAAGCCATAGATATTTTTGTGGCCCGGGATCTGATCCCGTCCAGACAGCATCTGGATGAGGATGAGGAGATCAACGTGGAGGCCTGGGATGTGGAGGAGCTGAAAAAGCTGATCTACGCCGGAAAGATGACGGACGGAAAGACCATTGCCGGCATCATGGCCTATGCGGAAAAGTACTGCCGTTAAATTCTGGCAGTCCGATATGGGAAACGCCTTGAGGCATGAGAAAAACATCCCGCGCATATTCTGAAATAAAGAATGTGGGCGGGATGTCTGTATGATCAGGAAACATTACGGGGATTGGATTCTGGCGGCCTTTGGACTGGGAATTGTGTTGGGAACGGCCGCCGTCAATCTGGCCGGATCCGGTTTTCGGGAGCAGGCGGGAATGCTGCTGACCGGCAGCCTGACCGCGGGGGGAGAGCGGCGCTTGGAACTGCTGAGGGCGGCGGCATTTCAGCGCCTGGGGGAGACTGCGGTGCTCTGGGGAGTGGGGCTGACGGCAGCCGCCAGGCTGGCCTGCTGCGTCCTGGCCGTTTACGGCGGATTTTCCGTTTCGGTGATCCTGTCCATGTTTACCTGGGAGAAGGGGGTTATGGGCCTGCCCTTTTACCTGGCGTCGGTGCTGCCCCAGGCGGTATTTTACATTCCGGTATGGCTGTTTCTGGCGGGAAGCGCCGGCAGAAGGGGGAGAATTCCGGTGAAATATGTGCTGTCAGGCCTGGCCTTTCTGGCCGTGGGAATTTTCTGTGAAGCCATGGTCTGTCCCTGGCTTTTCCGGCTTGTAAGCTCCTGGTAAAGGGCGGAAAGGAAAAAAATTTTCTGCTGAATGTTACAACATATTGAGGAAATGTAAAATTTTCTCCAATATGTTGTATTTTTTTATGTAAATCAGTGGGAAAATGACGGTGAAGTGGGAAAAATATGTTTGATTTTACAGGAAAATGGGGATATAATGTGAGCACAAGCCTGCTTTTTGACCGATAATGGTGGGGAAACGGTGGGTCAGGGGGATAAAAATGGTTGATGACATAAAAGAGTTTGTTGTATATCTGCGGGAGGTAAAGAGGACGTCCGTGAACACAGAGGTATCCTATCAGCGGGATCTGCTTCAGATGGCGTCTTACCTCAGGGAGAAGGGAATTACGGAAGTGGGGAAAGTGACGAAGACCAGCCTGAATTCTTATATTCTTTATCTGGAGAAGGAAGGACGGGCCACAACCACCATTTCAAGGGTGCTGGCGTCTATGAAGGCGTTTTTTCACTATGAGGTGGTCTGCGGGAAAATCCACAGGGATCCGGCGGAGCTTTTGAAAGCGCCCAGAGTGGAGAAGAAAGTGCCTACCATTCTGACGGTGGAAGAGGTAAACTGTCTGCTGGCTCAGCCGGGGGGCGAGGCTCCGAAAGAGATCCGTGACAAGGCCATGCTGGAGCTTTTGTACGCCACCGGAATCCGGGTGTCAGAGCTGATTCATCTGAAAGTGGACGATGTCAACCTGAATGTAGGCTTTATCACCTGCCGGGATGGAGCAAAAGAGCGTACTGTGCCCTTTGGAAAAGTAGCCAGACAGGCTCTGATGGACTATATGGAGAAAGCCAGAAAAGTCCTTTTAAAAGGAAACGAGTCGGAGTGGCTGTTCACCAACTGCAGCGGAAAGCCCATGAGCCGTCAGGGATTCTGGAAAATTATCAAGCATTATGGAGAGAAAGCCGGGATTCAGGCGGATATCACTCCTCATACTCTGCGCCATTCCTTTGCGGCCCATCTCTTGAGAAATGGAGCGGACGTCCATGCGGTGCAGGCCATGCTGGGACATTCGGATATGGCGACCACACAGGCGTACGTGACCTATTCCCAGGCCGGGACCATGCGGGACGCTTATACCGGGGCTCATCCCAGACGGTGAGAACGGAAGAAAAAGGGAACAGGCTTAGATTCTGAAAGAGAAAAAACTGCCCGGGTTCCGGAATGAAGCTGTCCGGGCCGGGAAAGAAAATTGTGCGGACTCTGCATACTGCGTACAAGGCGGTACAGAGTCCATTTTTACTGTGAAGGCCGGCAGGCCGGGTTGAGAATGCAGGTCGGGGAAACTTTGAAAAAGAGTTGTGTCCAGGCGGTCCCTATGATAAAATAGAAATGATGTGAAAAAATCAATGGGAGCGGCGAAAGCCGTGCAGGAGATGGGTATAAAGGATTTGGAGCGGCCGGAAAAGGACCGGCGGCGAAAAGGAGGAAGAAATATGAAGAATGTTGCAGATTATGTGAGAAGTATTCCTGATTTTCCGGAGCCGGGAGTGATTTTTCGGGATATTACCACGATTCTTCAGGATCCGGACGGACTGCATCTGGCAGTGGACGGTCTGATCGGCATGGTGAAGGACATCGACTATGACGTGGTAGTGGGGCCGGAGTCCAGAGGCTTTATCTTCGGAGTGCCGGTAGCCTATGCAGAACACAAGGGATTTGTGCCGGTGCGAAAAAAGGGAAAACTTCCCTGCGAGACTATTTCCATAGAATATGAGCTGGAATACGGCACGGCGGAGCTGGAGATTCACAAGGATGCCATTAAACCGGGCCAGAAAGTGGTAATTATCGATGATCTGATGGCTACAGGCGGTACCATGGAGGCCATTATTAAGCTGATCGAGCAGCTGGGCGGCGAAGTGGTGAAGATCTGCTTCGTCATGGAGCTGGCAGGACTGAAGGGAAGAGAACGGCTGAGCAAATATCCGGTGGACGCCCTGGTGGTGTACGACGGCAAATAAAAGAAGACGGAAATACAGGAAAAATTACAGCAAAACAGCTTGGGGCGCGGCGGACGGCAGGTCTGCCGCGCCTGCTTTTTCGCCATGGGCAGTGCTGAAAGCTGACCGCAGTATTGCGGCGGCAGGGATAGGGAGACCGTTTCCCTGGCTGGTGGAAGGAGGAGGAATCGGCATGAAAATGACAACACTTTGCTATCTGGAGCAGGATGGAAAGTATCTGATGCTTTATCGCAATAAAAAGGAAAATGATATCAATGAGGGCAAGTGGATCGGAGTAGGAGGCCATGTGGAAGGCACAGAGAGTCCGGGAGAATGCCTGGAGCGGGAAGTGAAGGAAGAGACGGGGCTGACTCTGACCGCCTATCACTTTCGGGGGATTGTTACCTTTGTTCCCGAGCCGGGAAAGGCTGAATATATGTGCGTGTATACAGCAGACGGCTTTGAGGGGGAGATGAGGGACTGCAATGAGGGAGAGCTGAAATGGATCCCGAAGGAAGAGGTGGAAAGTCTGAACCTGTGGGAGGGAGACCGGCTTTTTCTTCCTCTTCTCATGAAGGAGGACACGCCGTTTTTTTCCATGAAGGTGGTGTATGAGGGGGATAAGCTGGTGTATGCGGGTCTGGACGGAGAAAAAGCAGATCCGGAAACCGGATGGAGGCTGCCATGGGGAAAATAGTGCTGATGGTCTCCAGGGAGGAGATGATTTATCAGGCTCACAACATTCTCCAGGAAAAACGGTACGAAATCCAGGAGATGCGGGTGGTAAAGACGGAAAATACGGTGATGGAGGCCAGACAGCTGATTGCCGGAGGCGCCACCATCATCATCGCCAGGGGACTGCAGGCGTCTCTGGTAAAGCAGTATACCGATGTTCCGGTGGTGGAGATTGTGATCACTGCCCAGGAGATGGGGCTTCTGGTCACCAGGGCAAAGCAGATTTTAAAAAAACAGCGGCCGTTTATCGCCGTGGTGGGATTCAAAAATATGTTCAGCGACATGACCTATTTTGAGACGCTGTATGACATCGAGCTGCGTACCTATTACGCGTCCGGGGAAAACAGTCTGTACGGAGCGGCAAAGGAGGCGGTAGCGGACGGGGCGGATCTGATCATCGGCGGCGACACGGCAGTGTCGGCGGCTTCTGCGGCGGGAGTGCCGTCCCTGTTTTTGTCCACCACAGAAGATTCTATACGGACGGCCTTTTCTGTGGCGGAGCGGATGGACTTTGCCATGGGGGCGGAAAAACGGAATGCGGCCCAGATGGAAACTCTTCTGGACTATTCCACCAACGGGGTGATCCGGCTGGACGGAGAGGGCAGAATTTTTTCTGCCAATCCCATGATGGAGCAGATGATGGGCCGGGAAGAGCGGGAGGTCAAAGGGAAAACTCTGTGGGAGGTATTTCCGGAGGCGGAGCAGCAGGGACTGAAAAAATCCCTGGAAACGGGGGAGGAGAATGGTTCCTGCCTGCTTCACATGGGAAACGGAGCCTGCCTGGCGGATATCGCCCCCATTGTGGTGGATGGCCGGGTGGAAGGAGCGGTATTTACCTGCACCAGAATTAAGGCCAGAAAACAGGAGCAGGGCGGGAGAGGAGAAAGAGACCGGCGGGGGACCATTGCCCTGGGAGATTTCCGGGATCTTCTTCAGGATTCCCCTGCCATGCAGGAATGCCTGCGCCGGGCAAAGCTCTACTCCCTTTCGGATTCTCCCGTAGTGATTCAGGGAGAGTGCGGCACGGAAAAACGGCTGCTGGCCCAGTGCATTCACAACAACGGAGTGGGAAGCGCCGGCCCGTTTATCCGCGTGGAGTGCGGGACTCTTACAGAGAAACAGCAGATTTCCGGAATTTTCGGAGAGAACGGGGCCGCGGCCAGAGCCGACGGAGGCAGTCTGTTTCTGGAAGGGGCCGACTGTCTCAGCCTGGCGGCCCAGGACTGCTTAAGCCAGCTGGTGAGGCATCGGATCCGCAGGGAAAAGGAAGGCTTTCAGGAGGTAAGGGCCGATGTGCGGGTGATTCTGGGAACAGAAAATTCCCTGGCAGACCTGACCAGAGAGGGCAGGTTCCGGCGGGAGCTGTTTTTCTCTGTGGGCGGACTGACGGTGGAGATTCCTCCCCTGCGGGACCGGCGGGAAGATCTGGAAAAACAGATTGCCGGGAGTCTGCAGGCCATGTGCGAAAAATATTCCCGGTATCACGTTCTGACGGCCGGAGCGAGAAAAACGCTGGAAAATTACTCCTGGCCGGGGAATCTGGTACAGGTGGAGAATTTTATGGAGCGGCTGGTGCTGACGGCGGGAAAGCGTTCCATAGATGAGGAACAGGTGAAGCGGCTGCTGGGAGAACTCTATCCCAATATGGACGGGGAGCTTCGCCTGGGTGAGGCTGTGAAGGGCGGACGTCCGGACAGACAGAAGCTGGCAGTGGAAATGGCTCTGGAAGAGTGGGGCGGAAGCAGGGAGAAAGCGGCCCGGGAACTGGGAATCAGCAAGGCCACCCTGTGGAGATGGATGAAAAAATATGGAATAGAATGAAATCAAAATATTTCATTTTGAAAGCGACTGTGCATGGGTCATAAAAAAAACACCTCTTTTTATGGAATATGTCCATAGAATTTCCTGAAACCGGCCGTTATAATGAACTCGAAGCTGAGGAAAAGAGAGGAAAAGGTTCCCCGGCAAATAAAATATAAAGAGAGGTATTTGAAATGAAGGTAGGATTTATCGGATTAGGTATCATGGGCAGACCGATGAGCAAGAACCTGCTCAAAGCTGGTTATGAACTGGTAGTAAATGACTTCAATAGAGATGCAGTGGCAGATGTGGTTGCCTGCGGCGCTGAGGCAGCAGAGAGCAACAAGGAAGTAGGAGAGAAATGTGATGTAATCATCACCATGGTACAGAATTCTCCCCAGGTTAGATCTGCTCTGTTAGGCGAGGGCGGTGTGTGCGAGGGCGCAAAGCCGGGCACTGTCATCATCGACATGAGCTCCATCGATCCCGTCGAGAGCAAGAAAATCGGCGCTGATCTGGCAGAGAAAGGCATCGACATGCTGGACGCTCCTGTATCCGGCGGAGAGCCGAAGGCTATTGACGGAACTCTTTCCGTAATGGTAGGCGGCAAGAAAGAGACATTTGACAAGTTCTATGATCTGTTAATGGTAATGGCAGGTTCTGTTGTATACGTTGGCGATTTAGGATCCGGAAATGTTGCCAAGCTGGCAAATCAGATCGTAGTTGCCTGCAACATCGCGGCAGTAGGCGAGGCTCTTTCCTTCGCAAAGAAGGCCGGCACCGATCCGGAGCTGGTATACCAGGCAATCAGAGGCGGCCTTGCAGGATCTACCGTTATGGACGCAAAGGCTCCCATGATGCTTTCCAGAAACTTCAAACCCGGATTCCGTATCGAGCTGCACATTAAGGACTTAAACAACGCTCTGAACGCTGCGCACGCCATTTCCGCTCCTGTTCCGCTGACCGGACAGTTAATGGAAATGATGCAGGCATTAAAGGCTGACGGATATGAGAAAGAGGATCATTCCAGCCTTGTGAAGTACTATGAGAAGATCGGCAACGTAGTAGTTGAGCCGGACAAGCAGTAATCCGAAGCAAACAGATCGGAAATACAGTCGTAGCAGGGGAGAGTTTTATCATGAATACAGATTTTATCAAGGGCGTGGTCGTTCCCATTCTCACTCCCATCGATGAGAATGAGAAAATTGACGAGGCCAGATTAAGAGATCAGGTGGACTACGTGATCGAAGGCGGAGTGCTGGGAATTCTGGCATTCGGCAGCAACGGCGAGTTCTATATGGTCGAGGAAGACGAGATGGAGCGGGGCCTTAAAATCATGCTGGACCAGGCGGCGGGACGGGTTCCGGTTTACTTCGGAATCGGCGCCATCAGCACAAAGAAATGCTGCAGGCTGGCGAAGATGGCTGTGGCGGCAGGAGCAGCGGGAATTTCCGTTCTTCAGCCCATGTTTTTAAAACCCACGGAGGCGGAGCTTTACAATCATTTTAAGACCATTGCGGAGAGCGTGCCGGAAACCCCCATGCTGCTTTACAACAATCCCGGACGGGTGGGCTATACCATGTCTGCCGGCCTGGTGGAGCGCCTGGCCCATGAGGTTCCCAATATCGTGGGAATGAAGGATACCAGCGGCGACATTACTCAGACTTCTGAGTTCATCAGAAGAACGAGGGATGTGGGCTTTAAGGTGTTCGGAGGCAAGGACACTCTGCTGTACGCGTCCCTGTGCCACGGCGCCGTGGGCGGCGTGTGTACGGCGGCAAACTTTATGCCGGAGCTGATCACAGACGTGTACAATAAGTTTGTGGCCGGCGACCTGGCCGGTTCTCTGGAAGCTCAGTTTAAGCTGAATCCGGTGAGACTGTCCATGGACGCAGCCAGCTTCCCTGTGGCGGCAAAGGATATGGCAAACCTGAGAGGAAGAAACGTGGGTGCGCCCTACACCCCCAACCTGCCGACTCCGGAAGGTCCGGTGCTTGACAAGATCAAGACAGAAATGCAGAAAGCAGGACTGCTTTAATTTCGCCCCTAATGAAAAAATAATATGATACATCTGCGGACCGGCGGCTTACCTCATTGATGGCAGGCTGCCGGTCTGTCTGTACAAAAGGGGAATCCGCGTGTTATACTTAGGGCAGAAACCAGCCTGCTGTACAGATGGAATGTTACAGATGGAAACGGAGGATAGTAATGAAATTTTTATTTGCTTCAGATTCGTTTAAGGGGACCCTGTCCTCAGAAAAGATTATCAGCCTGCTGACGGAGTCCGCGGAAAAGATTTTCCCCGGCTGTGAGACTCTGGGAGTGCCGGTGGCCGACGGCGGCGAGGGAACGGTGGACGCCGTGATCGCCGTCACAAAGGGAAATATTAAGAAGATTACAGTTCACGGCCCTTTGATGGAGGAGCGGGAGAGCTCCTACGGGGAGTTTCGCGGTGATTCCGCCATTATTGAGATGGCGGCTGCCTCCGGCCTGCCCATGGTGCCGGCAGAGAAAAGAAATCCTTTAAATACCACCACCTTCGGCACTGGTGAGCTGATTCGGGACGCCCTGGACAGCGGCTATCGGAAGATTTCTATCGCCATCGGCGGCAGCGCCACCAATGACGGCGGCATGGGAGCCATGACAGCTCTGGGCGTAAAATTCCTGGACAAGGACGGAAAGGAACTGACGGGAGTGGGCGCTGACCTGGAAAAGGTGGCCGATATTGATCTGAGCGGTATTCATCCGGCTGTAAAGGAGACGGAGTTTACGGTGATGTGTGATGTGAACAATCCCCTCACCGGGCCTGACGGGGCCACTTATACCTTTGGAAAGCAGAAAGGCGGCACCCCGGAGATCCTGGATCGTCTGGAGGCGGGAATGCTTCACTACGCGGCGGTAATTCAGGAGAAGCTGGGCGTGGACGCAGATCATTTTGCGGGCGCGGGAGCTGCCGGCGGCCTGGGAGCTGCCTTCAAGGTATTCCTTCACGCAAACATGAAGTCGGGAATCGAGACGGTTCTGGATCTGATCGATTTCGATCATCTGCTGGACGGCGTGGATCTGGTGGTCACCGGCGAGGGCCGGATCGACTGGCAGTCCGCCTTCGGCAAGGTTCCCAGCGGCATCGGTATGCGGTGCAAAAAGAAAGGTATCCCGGCTGTGGCCATTGTGGGCGGCATGGGTGACGGAGCGGAGAAGATCTATGATTTCGGCGTGGAGAGTATCCTGCCCACCATCAACGGCGCCATGGACATTGAGGAAGCCCTGGAGCGGGCGGACGAGCTGTATAAGGGAGCAGCCGACCGGACGTTCCGGATGCTCCGGGCGGGTATGA
>DXBC01000039.1 GCA_019116745.1 Candidatus Lachnoclostridium stercorigallinarum | reverse complement strand
CTTGTTCTATTTTGTTTTGTGTCTCATCCGTGACACGTCCATCAGTATATATCATGTCTTTACAAAAGTCAACATCTTTTTTAGAAAAATTTTAAAAAATTTTTCGGCTGTTTATAATTCTCCGGAAAAGCAAAACTTCCAGCCGGAAATTCTTCCGGCCGGAAGCCTGCGCCAGCGTAATCTTATCCTGCATGGAAGCCTTTTACATGAGAGCTTTGCTGAGGGCGTCGGCAATTACCTGCTTGCTCTGAACGCCAATGGCTTTGTAAAACACTTCCCCGTTTCTGATAATCAGAAGAGTGGGGATGGACATGATTCCATATTTTTCAGCAATTTCCGGGCTTAAGTCTACGTTCAGCTTGCCTACCTTTGCCTTTCCGGAGAAGTCGGCGGCCAGCTCCTCAACAACGGGGGCCATCATTTTGCAGGGGCCGCACCAGTCGGCGTAAAAGTCTACCAGTACCGGCATTTCGGACCGGAGCACATCTGTCTCAAAATTCTGTGTCGTAAATACGCATTCCATAAAAATGCCTCCTTATCTTTCTTATTTTCCGCATTTGCCGCATCGTCTGCAGCTCAAAATGCGTTCTGCCTCCCCAAAGCACTTTTTCAACCGCAGTGCCCGGCGGTGGATATCCGGCTTGTCGCAGAAAGAACAGGACAGTTTCCGGATCATACGTTCCCGCAGTGCCATGGCAATCACCAAACTGCTTTTTATTAGTGTATGCAGAAGGCCTGCTTCTATTCTAAACCGATTTGGTCCGGGATGCAATCAATTTGCATATGGGTTTTCCCTCAGAGGCAAATTTTGTCTCGTATTCCGTCATCACGTTGCCCTGAGCCATTTCGCTGTGATGGAGGTCGAAGGTGGAGGCGAGAATGTTCCAGCCGGAGGCGGGAATGGATTCCAGGGAGTACTCAAACAGTCCCCGGTTGTCGGTTTTGAATTCCAGCACTCCGTCCGGCTTTAAAATCCTGTCATAGACCTCCATAAAGACGGGAGAGGTAAGGCGCCTCTTGGCGTGGCGGTCCTTGGGCCAGGGGTCGGAAAAATTCAGGTAAATGCGGCTGATCTCACCGGGGGCAAAGTAGTCCGCCATTTCTTTTGCGTCAATGCAGAGAAAGAAAATGTTGGTGAGCTCCAGCTGGGAGCGTTTCTGCAGAGCGCGCAGAAGCACGCTGGAATACCGCTCAATGCCCAGGTAATTGATGTCCGGGTGGGCGCAGGCCAGGTCCATGATGAATTTTCCTTTTCCCATGCCCACTTCTATTTCGATGGGGTTGTCATTTCCAAATACTTCCCGCCACTGTCCTTTGTTTGCTTCCGGAGAGTGGATGACAAATGGGCTTTCCTCGATCTGCTGCTCCGCGCCCTTGATGTGGCGTAATCTCATATCAGTTTTCCTCCTGAGTTTTTTTGCAAGAATCATTCTAACATCGCAGAAGAGCCATTGCAACAGAAGAATTGAAAGAAAAAATTATGTAAATTGCTATTTTCTTTTCCGGGGGAGATATGCTAAAATATACCTTAATTCGACAAATGAAAGGGTATATACCATGAATATAGATAAATATGTAAAAGCAGGCCTGATCGTAACTGCTCTGGCTTTTTTGCCATGCCTGTCTTCCTGCGGGACGGGAAATAAGCCGGTGGTGGTGACGGCCGCCCCTGACCTGGAGCCTCAGGATGAAACGGCTGCCCCTGGAATTGCTCCCATGACACCCGACGGACCGCTGTTTCCCGATCTGGACAATGTGGAGGAGACGGAGCCCATTCCGGATTATCTGAGAATCGGCGTAGAGCATCCCATTGTGGCTGTGCTTCAGGAACGTCTGATGGAACTGGGCTTTATGGATAACGATGAGCCCACGGAGTATTACGGCGATGTGACGGCCAACGCGGTGATGCACTTTCAGCGGCAGAACGGCCTGACGGAAGACGGAATTGCAGGGCAGGACACTCTGATGGCCATTCTCTCTCCTGACGCCAAATATTACGCCGTGTCCAAAGGGGTAAAGGGCGACGATATCCAGCGGATTCAGGACCGTCTTTACGAGCTGGGATATCTGGCCAGCGCCGACCAGGTGACCGGGTATTTCGGCGATTCCACGGAGCAGGCTGTGCTGAAGCTGCAGCAGATGAACGGCCTGAAAGAGGACGGCAAGGTAGGACGCCAGACGATCAACCTGCTCTACAGCGAGGACGTCAAGCCCAATATGCTGGAGTATGGTGAGAAGAGCGAGGTGGTTCAGGCCTGCCAGGAGCGTCTGCAGGCTCTGGGATATCTGACCACGGAACCGGATGGAACCTACGGGGATGACACGGCGGCGGCAGTGCGCCGTTTCCAGTCCAGAAACGACCTGGTTGTGGACGGCTATCTGGGACCGTCCACCCGGGAGGTGCTCAACAGTTCCAGCGCGGTGCCCAACGGATTTTCTCTGGGTGATGAGGACGATGCGGTCCGCAGAGTACAGCAGCTCCTTGCCCAGTACGGCTATCTGTCCTCGGCCAATGCCACCGGCTATTACGGAGAGATCACGGAGAACGCCGTCAGATCCTTCCAGCAGCAGAACGGACTGACTGTGGACGGCATGGTGGGAGTGCAGACCATGGCGAAGCTGACGGGAGACAATGTGCGTCGGGCGCCTGCCAATTCCGGCAGCTCCTCGGGAAGCTCTTCCGGCAGGGGAAGCTCCGGCGGCAGTTCTTCCGGCAGAGGCAGTTCCGGCGGTTCCTCAGGAGGTTCTTCCGGCGGCGGCGGAGCAGTGATCAGCGACAGCTCAGGAGTGAGCCGCCTGATCTCAGTGGCCAGATCCAAAATCGGCAGTCCCTACGTCTGGGGAGCAAAAGGCCCCAATTCCTTCGACTGCTCCGGATTTGTGTACTGGTGTCTGAACAACGCGGGAGTGAGCCAGAGCTACCTTACCTCCTCCGGATGGAGAAGTGTGGGCAGATACCAGAAGATCACCAGCTTCAACGACCTGAGAGCAGGAGATATTGTGGTGGTAAGCGGTCACGTGGGAATCTGTTCCGGAAGCGGCACGGTAATCGACGCCTCATCCAGCCACGGCCGGGTGGTGGAGAGAAGCCTGAGCTCCTGGTGGCGCAGCAATTTCATCTGCGGGTGGAGAATTTTCGGATAAACAACGAAAAAAGGCCGCACAGACGAGAAGAAGAATCGTCTGTGCGGCCTCTGTGCGTTCCGAAGACTTTCCGGAAACGAATGACGGCAAAACCGGTCAGGCAACAAACTGATACATGACAATGTAGTGGCACAGGCTTCCGCCCATGACAAAGAGATGGAAAATCTCGTGAGATCCAAAGTTCTTGTGCCGGGAATTGAAGATCGGCAGCTTGAGGGCGTAGATGACTCCGCCGATGGTGTAGATAATGCCTCCGGCCAGCAGCCACCCGAAAGCTGCGGGAGGCAGGGCGGCGATGATTTTTTTCATGGCCAGCACACAGATCCAACCCATGGCAATATAGATCATGGAAGAAAACCATTTGGGGCAGGTGACCCAGAACGCCTTGATCAGGATTCCCGCCGCTGCGATGGCCCACACCAGAGCCAGCAGGTGCCAGCCGGTGGAGTCGCCCAGAGTAATCAGGCATACCGGAGTATAGGTTCCGGCGATGAGGACAAAGATCATCATATGATCAATTTTTTTCAGCAGCTTGTTGATCCGCGGAGAAATGTCCAGAGTGTGGTAGACGGTGCTGGCGGCATATAGTAAAATCATACTGACAATGAAGATGGCCAGAGCGGTCACGTGGAGCTTTCCCGGCTCCGCGGCAGCCTTCACCAGCAGGGGGAATGCGGAGAAAAAGGCCAGAACCATGCCGATAAAGTGGGTAATGGCGCTCCCTGGATCTTTTATGTGGAATTTCATAAAAATGCCTCCTTTTTGAGAGAAAAAGATAACTATTATATGTAGTAATGAAAACTATGTTAAAAGTTTTTCTATACTATACTACTGCGTATAAAGAAAGTCAAGGGGATTTGAGAGTATGCTGAATATTTTATTTGAAGATCAAAGTATTATTGTGGCTGAAAAGCCTGTGGGACTGGAGTCCCAGGCTACCAGAAAGCTGGAACCGGATATGGTGAGCGAAATCAGAAAACATATCCACAAATTATCCACCTCTGCTTCTGGAAAAAGGGGGGAACCTTATGTAGGGGTTATCCACAGACTGGACAGGCCCGTGGGGGGAATTATGGTCTACGCGAAGACAAAAGAGGCTGCGGCAGCCCTGAGCAGGCAGGTTCAGGACAGGACCATGGAAAAATATTACCTTGCTATTGTATGTGGAAAACCTGTGGATAATGTGGGTAACTTTGTGGATTTTCTGTTGAAAGATGGAAAAACCAACAGTTCTTTTGTGGTGGATAAAACGACGGACGGGGCAAAGCGGGCGGAACTGGAATACAGGGTGATAAACAGCGGTGTGCTGGACGGCAGGGAAGTCTCCCTGGCGGAGGTGCATCTGCTCACCGGACGCCATCATCAGATCCGCGTCCAGTTTGCCTCCCGGGGACTGCCGCTGTGGGGAGATGAGAAGTACGGAAACAGAGAAAAGAAATCGGAATCCGAGGAGGAGACCGGACAAAACGGAGGGAGTGAACCTGTGCTTCCCGCCCGGACGGGTGTCCGGACGGGGGTTCCCGCAGGCTCAGGCGCCCGGGCCGGGCGCCGCAGACTGCCGTCGGGCCGGGAGACACCGGCTCTCTACGCCTTTCGGCTGGAATTTCGCCATCCCGTCACAGGCGAAGTCATGAAATTTGAAAAATGGCCGGAGACAGGCGCTTTCCGCAGATATGAGGAGCAGACCAGGTTTTGACGTTAAAAAATGGAAGAATATTTTCCTGCCCGGCGTTTCATACTAGGCAATGTACAAAGGAAGTACAAATCAGAAACAGGTGGGAGCCATGGTCAAACCGAGCAAGAAACTGAAGAAAATTTTTCTGATCACGGGAATTACGGGAGCGGTGTATGCGGGGTTTCAATACCTTCTGCCTCTCGTAATTCCTTTTTTAGCGGCATATATGGCGGCTCTTGGGCTGAAGCCCTCAGCCAGCTGGATCAGCGCCAGGCTGTCGTTTTCTGTCGGAGGGCGGAAATTCCGGGTGCCGGCAGGGGGTGTGGGGGCGGCGGAGCTGTTTCTTCTGACGGCGGCTCTGGGCGGACTGTCCTACTGGGGTCTGCAGCGGCTCTGTCAGGAGGCGGCCCTGATTTCGGAACGGCTTCCCGGCTGGATTCACGCCCTGGATGTGTGGCTCACGGGAAAATGCCACAGTGCGGAAAAATTTTTCAACCTTCGCCCTGACCGTCTGGTGACGGCAGTGCGGGAGATGCTGACGGGCCTTGCCGGAACTCTGAAGCAGGCCACCATGCCCTTCCTCATGGAAAATTCCATGGCGGTTCTGGAGTGGACCGTGGAGGCTCTTGTGGTGTGCGTGCTGTTTTTTCTGGCCACCATTCTGTCTCTGGAGGAAATGGACGATTTGAAGCGGCGCCGGGACAATTCCATTTTCCGGCGGGAATATGCCATGATCGGCTGCCGTCTTGCCACGGCAGGAAAAGCGTACTTAAAAACACAGGGATGCACCCTGGCCCTCACCATAGGAGTGTGCACCGCAGGTCTGTGGATTCTGGGCAGTCCTTACTATATTATACTGGGAATTCTCATCGGACTGCTGGACGCCCTGCCGGTAGTGGGAACGGGGACGGTGTTTCTGCCCTGGGCCCTGGTTCTGGCTGCCGGAGGAAACTGGGGCCGGGCTGCCGGGCTGGTGGTTCTGTATCTGGTCTGTTATTTCCTGCGGGAGTTTCTGGAGGCCAGGATCATGGGAAATGAGATCGGGCTGACGCCTCTGGAGTCTCTGGCGGCCATATATGTAGGCTGGCAGCTCTTTGGGTTTTTCGGTTTCATTCTGGGACCGGTGGGGCTGATTCTCATAGAAGATCTGGTGAACGCGGCGGAGGAATCCTGGATGAGCCAGGGAGAAGATTGTCAATAAATTCCCGTTCTCCTCTTCTCAAAAAGGAAAAAATATGTTATGATTGTGGGCAGAATGTATCATACATTTCATTCATTGGAGGTGCTAAGTTATGTTAGTTTCGGCAAAAGAAATGCTTGAAAAAGCAAGAGACGGCAAATACGCTGTAGGTCAGTTCAATATCAACAACCTGGAATGGACCAAATCCATCCTGCTCACCGCTGAAGAGTTAAAGTCCCCGGTAATCCTGGGCGTTTCTGAGGGTGCAGGAAAATATATGACCGGTTTCAAGACCGTATCCGCCATGGTAAAGGCAATGATCGAGGAGCTGGGCATTACCGTTCCCGTTGCTCTTCATCTGGATCATGGCACATACGAGGGCTGCTATAAGTGCATCGAGGCAGGATTTTCCTCCATCATGTTTGACGGCTCTCACTATCCCATCGAAGAGAATGTGGCAAAGACCAAAGAGCTTATTAAGATCTGCGAGGAGAAGGGAATGTCTCTGGAAGCAGAGGTAGGCTCCATCGGCGGTGAGGAAGACGGAGTTGTAGGTCTGGGCGAGTGCGCCGATCCCGCAGAGTGCAAGCAGGTGGCTGATCTGGGCGTGACCATGCTGGCAGCCGGCATCGGAAACATTCACGGACAGTATCCGGAGAACTGGCCGGGACTTCGCTTCGATGTGCTTGAGGCCATCAAGAAGGAAGTGGGCGATATGCCCTTAGTGCTTCACGGCGGCACCGGAATCCCGGAGGATATGATCAAGAAGGCCATCAGCCTTGGCGTTGCAAAGATCAACGTAAATACAGAGTGCCAGCTGTCCTTTGCAGCGGCTACGAGAAAGTATATCGAGGCCGGCAAGGATCTGCAGGGCAAGGGCTTTGACCCGAGAAAGCTTCTGGCTCCCGGCGCAGAGGCCATCAAGGAGACCGTAAAAGAGAAAATGGAGCTGTTTGGCTCTGTTGGAAAAGCCTGAAATTGAATGAAATCGAGTGGGCGAAGGCGTCCTTTCCCAAAGGAAAGGACGCCTTTCCTGCGAGATATCAGACAAAAACTGCTGCAAAAGAGTATTGTCTGATGAAGTGCCGGAGTGATTCTGTCCGGAGCCGGCCCGGAAATTATAGGAGAGGAAGAGAGAATGAGCGAGCGGATCAACATATCGGAAGTGTTTGGAAAGAATGTATTTAACGAGAGTGTTATGAGGGAACGTCTCCCCAAAAATGTGTTTAAGAGACTGAAGCAGACCATTGAAAACGGGGCGGAGCTGGATCCGTCCATCGCTGATGTGGTGGCTCATGCCATGAAGGACTGGGCCATTGAACGGGGGGCGACTCATTATACCCACTGGTTCCAGCCGCTGACAGGCGTGACAGCGGAAAAACACGACTCTTTTATTTCCGCACCCGGCCCGGACGGGAAAGTGATCATGGAATTTTCCGGCAAAGAGCTGATCAAGGGAGAGGCGGACGCTTCCTCCTTCCCCTCCGGCGGCCTCCGCGCCACCTTTGAGGCCAGGGGATATACAGCCTGGGACTGTACTTCCCCCGCCTTCCTCAGGGAAGATGCCATCGGCGTGACTCTCTGCATCCCCACCGCCTTCTGCTCCTATAAGGGCGAGGCTCTGGATCAGAAGACGCCGCTGCTTCGTTCCATGCAGGCCATCAATGAGCAGTCCCTCAGAATCCTGAGGCTGTTCGGAAATCACACGTCTACCAGAGTGGTTCCCTCTGTGGGGCCGGAGCAGGAGTATTTTCTGGTTGATCGGGAAAAATATTTAAAGCGCAAGGATCTGATCTATACCGGCCGCACCCTGTTCGGGACCATGCCGCCCAAGGGACAGGAGCTGGACGATCACTATTACGGCGCCATTCAGGAGAGGATCGGTTCCTTTATGAATGAGGTGAATCAGGAGCTGTGGAAGCTGGGAGTGACAGCAAAAACCCAGCATAACGAGGCGGCTCCGGCCCAGCATGAGCTGGCTCCCATCTACGCTCAGGTCAATCTGGCGGTAGACCACAACCAGATGATCATGGAGACCTTAAAGAAGGTGGCGGAGCGCCATGGGCTTACCTGTCTGCTTCATGAGAAGCCCTTCGCCGGCGTCAACGGCTCCGGAAAGCACAACAACTGGTCCCTGACCACGGATGACGGCATCAACCTGCTGAATCCGGGGGACACGCCCCATGACAATATCCAGTTTCTTCTGGTGCTGGCCTGCATCCTGAAGGCTGTGGACGTACATGCGGATCTGCTGAGGGAATCGGCATCCGACGTGGGAAATGATTCCCGTCTGGGAGGAAATGAGGCTCCGCCGGCCATTATCTCCGTATTCCTGGGAGATCAGCTGGAGGACGTGATCAATCAGCTCTGCGACACCGGAGAGGCGACCCACTCCAAGCAGGGCGGTACTCTGAAGACAGGAGTGGCCATGCTGCCGGATCTGGATCAGGATGTGACGGATCGGAACCGCACCTCGCCCTTTGCCTTTACCAACAATAAGTTTGAGTTCCGTATGGTGGGATCTTCCGATTCCGTGGCTCCCGCCAACGTAGTGCTCAACACCATTGTGGCGGAGGCGTTTAAGGAGGCGGCCGACGAGCTGGAAAAGGCGGAAGACTTCCAGATGACAGTTCACGACCTGATCAAGAGACTGTTCACAGAGCACAGAAGGATCATTTTCAACGGAAACGGATACTCCAGCTCCTGGGTGAAGGAAGCGGAGAAGAGAGGTCTTCCAAACATTTCCTGCATGGTGGAGGCGATTCCCGCTCTCACCACGGAAAAGGCGGTGAAGCTGTTTGAGACTTTCCATGTGTATACCAGGGCGGAGCTGGAATCCAGAGCGGAGGTGGAGTACGATTCTTACTCCAAGATCATCCATATCGAGGCTCTGAGCATGACCAACATCGCCGGAAAGCAGATTATCCCGGCTATCATCCGCTACACGGCAAGACTGGCGGATTCCATGGCGAAGGTGCAGAGCGTATGTCCGGAGGCGGACACCAGCGTGCAGAGAGACCTTCTGATGGAAGCGTCCGCCCGTCTGGGAGAGATTAAGGCGGCTCATAACAAGTTGGTGGCTCTTCAGGCAGAATGCAGGTCCATCCGCAGCGCGAAAGAGCGGGCGCACGCCTGCAGGGAGCGGCTGGTGCCGGCTATGGAGGAGCTTCGCCGTCCTGTGGATCTGCTGGAGCGGATTGTGGACAAGGATCTGTGGCCTATGCCGTCCTATGGAGATCTGCTGTTTGAGGTGTAAATCATTTCTGGCCACAGAGAATCATTATGTACAGGAGAATTATCATGTGCAGGAGAGGCTGCCGCGTAAGTCTGTGACTTGTCGCGGCAGCCTCTTGTTTTTATACCTGGAAAAGAATATACTGAATGTAAATCGATTGGGTGAGAGGTGAATGATGGACGCTACGTTTATGACGGCACTTCATATCTGCCATGTTCGGCATTTAAAGGATATTGAGATCCCGCTTTCGACGGAAAAGAGAAAAATGCTGATCCTGACAGGAAAAAATGGCAGCGGAAAAACCAGCGTGCTGGAAGCGCTGGAAGCTTTTCTGGAGTATGTGGTTTCTGAGGAATATCAGATCAGGGAACGGTGTAGGGCCCGGCTTCAGTTTTATTGGGAAAATTGAATGGGCCGAAAAACACAGACCAGGAGAAAAAAGAAGCGGAAGAAGCTCAAAGAATGCTGGATTTTTGGAATCAGAACCTTTCGCGGTGGACGGACGGAGCGGTTGCGGAGTTTCCCTCTTACGCAGATCTGCGGGAGAAATACAAAAAAGGGGAGTATATTCTGGCATACTATGGGGACACCCGGAAGATCCAGGTCCAGATATCCAGGGACATTGAAAAGGTTGATTTAAAAACCATGTATTCCATAAAAGAGCATCCCGGGCAGCAGCTGGTGAAATATCTGGTGAATTTGAAGACGACAGAAGCTTTTGCCAGAACAGGCGGCAATCTGCAGCGGGCAGAGGAGATACAGGAGTGGTTTTCCCGGTTTGAAAAGGTGCTCCGAACTATTTATGAAGATGATACTTTAACTCTGAACTTTGATATTGAAACTTTTCAGTTTACCATCTGCCA
>DXBC01000038.1 GCA_019116745.1 Candidatus Lachnoclostridium stercorigallinarum | reverse complement strand
CCGGAGAAGCCGGTACGGCTGCAGATGGAAGCACAGGGGCGGCTGGCGGAGAAGCCGGTACGGCGGCTGGCGGAAGCGCAGGAGCAGCGGCTGGCGAAGGCGCGCAGACAGCGGGAGATGAAACCCAGGCGGCAGGGGACGGGACCCAGGCGGCGGGGGACGGCGGCCAGACGGCAGGAGACGGCAGCCAGGCAGCAGCCGGGGGCGGAACCCAGTCCGGCGGGGAGGCCCAGGAAACCGGCCGGGTTATCGACCCGTCCAAGCCCATGGTGGCCCTTACCTTTGACGACGGTCCTTACGCGCCGGTGGGAAACAGAATTCTGGACTGCCTGGCTCAGTACGACGGACGGGCTACTTTTTACGTGGTGGGAGAGCGGGTCCCCGGGAATGCGGCGGAGATGCAGCGGATCGTGGCGGAAGGCCATGAGATCGGCAATCACACTTACTCCCACAAGTATCTGAATAAGCTGAACACGGCTCAGATCCGTCAGGAGATAGACCGGTGCGCGGACACGGTGCAGTCGGTGTGCGGGGTGCGTCCTGTCACGGTACGCCTGCCGGGAGGAAATAAAAATGCCACGGTGCTGGCTGCCGTTCAGGAGCCCATCGTGCTCTGGAACGTGGATACCCTGGACTGGAAGACGAGAGACGCCCAGAAAACGGTGAGCGCCGTGCTGGATCACGTACAGGACGGCGATATTATCCTGATGCATGAGCTTTATCAGGCTTCCGGGGATGCGGCCCTGCAGATCATTCCGGAGCTGACCAACAGGGGATACCAGTTGGTGACAGTGAGCGAGATGGCCCAGTACCGGCGGGGCGGGCTGCAGAACGGGCAGATTTATTACAGTATGAAGCCCCAGTAAAGAATGGGAAAGAAATGGATTCCGGGCAGCGACGCGGGCGCGGAGTACGGGCAGGCAGCGGTGCAGGTCCGGAGCCTGGTGAGGCCGCGGAAGCCGCGGCCGGAGATGAGGCAGGGAGGAAGGCAGACATGAAGACCATAGGCTTACTTGGCGGCATGAGCTGGGAGAGCACGGTGACCTACTATCAGATCATCAATGAGACGGTAAAGAGAGAGCTGGGAGGACTGCACTCCGCAAAAATCCTCCTTTACAGCGTGGACTTTGCGGAGATTGAGGAGTGCCAGGCAAAGGGCGACTGGGAGAGAAGCGGAGAAATCCTGGCGAAGGCGGCAGAAAACCTGGAAAAGGCGGGGGCAGATTTTATTGTGATCTGCACCAATACCATGCACAAGGTGGCACCTCAGATTCAGGAGAACATTCACATCCCCATTCTGCACATCGCGGAGGTGACGGCGGATGAGCTGAAGAGCCGGGAAATTGAGCGGACGGCCCTTCTGGGAACAAAATACACCATGACCCAGGACTTCTACAAGGCAAAGCTGGAGGAAGCCGGGATCCAGGTGCTGGTGCCGGACGAGGCGGACAGAGAGACGGTGAATAATATTATTTACGGAGAACTGTGCCTGGGAGTGATCCGGGAGGAATCCCGAAAAGCATACCGGAAGATCATTGGAAAACTGGCGGAAAAAGGAGCTCAGGCGGTGATTTTAGGCTGCACGGAAATCGGCCTTCTGGTAAAGCAGGAGGACACGGCGCTTCCGGTATTTGACACCACCCTGATTCACGGGGAACGGGCGGCGCGGCTGGCGATGGAGGAGTAGAAAAGGAAAGACAAATTGAAAATACCGGCGGCAGGTAAAAGCGCGTTTCTTGTAACCTGCCGCCGGTATTTTTTTGTATGTTCTCTGCTCTCAGGGCTTTTCCGTTCTTTCCGTCTCAGACGTCCCCGAAGTTATCAGCAGTGGCTGACATTCAGAGTCTTCGGAAAAACTGCCCGGAGACCAGCGGGCGGTTTATCCGGTGACGGTTTCTGTTTTCAGGGCTGCCCGCAGACGCTGTTTGAACAGGCTGGTGTCCACAGATTTTATGACCCGGGCGTTGGGGGCATGGCGGGGGAGCTTGCTTTTATCCACTGCCTGAAATTTATGATGGTCCACGATCACCTGGCCGTAGGCGGGAGTTTGATCCGTACAAACGTAGCAGTAACAGTCATGGGCTTCTGTGACAATCTCCGGCCAGAGGGCGACGCCCATGGCGTAGGGATCGGGCAAATCCAGCTTGCGTCTGCCCCGCACCCGCCGGCTGTACTCGATCAGCGCTTCGTTGCAGTCCATTGCAAATTTGGAGACGGGACCTTCGCTCCGGATCGCTTCGATTTCCTCTTCCTCGAAAAATGCCCCCGGCAGCCAGCAGATGTCAATACCCACCAGGGTCTTTGGCACGGCAAATTCCACCATGACCTTATAGGCTTCTGCGTCTACAAACACATTGAATTCCGCCACGCTGGTCACGTTGCCCATGCCGTAGCCGCCGCTGCCCATGCTGTAGATATGTTTTACGAGCTTCATGGCCTCCGGATCTTTCATTATGGCAAGGGCGAGATTGGTGGCGGGGCCGAGAGTCACAATTTCAACTTCTCCCGGGTTTTCTCTTACAAGGCGCAGAATGGCTTCCACGGCGTGCTCTTTTTCCGGAAGCATATCCGGGACAGGCAGCCCGATGTCGCCCATTCCGTCCCGGCCGTGTACATTTTCTGCTGTGACGGCGTCGCGCATCAGCGGACGATAAGCGCCCTTGTGGACCGGAGGGACGTAGGTCTGCGCCGCGTCAATGCTGCGGAACGCGTTTACGGTAGCCTGTTCCATGTTTACATTGCCGCAGACGGTCGTTACGGCCAGAACCTGTACCGACGGATCCCGAAGGGCCATCAGAATGGCAACCGCATCATCGCTGCCGGTGTCGGTGTCGATTATGATTTTCCTCATAGTTTCTCCTTTCTGCTCTGGGAAAATGATGTTTTGTTTCTGTCATTATGATATAGAATGTGTTATCCTGAAAACAGGACATTGGTCCAAAATGGAGGAGGAAATTTTATGGATGGGGGAATTTTGGATATGTTTGAGAGGGCGCCGGAAGAGGTGAGGGCTGCGGCTGTCCCGGTGCGAGTCAGAAAAGGAGAGCCGATTCTCCGCCTGAATGAGGAAAACCGGTGCCTCTGCATTCTTCTGGAAGGCGAGGCGGTGGTATATGGGGAAAACAGCAATAATTATTCGGCTGCCCTGTATACTTATCATTCGGGAGAATTTTTCGGGGAAATGGAGCTGTTTCGTGAAGACGGGATTTCGCTGGCCGTGATGGCGAAAAGGGACAGCACAGTCATAAAACTACATCGGAATTATGTGCTGCTCTGGATGAAAAAGGATTTTGAATTTACTTTGATGATCTGCCGTAAACTGGCTTCCACAGACGGCGGCAGCCGGCTGATCATTAACGGAAGGAAGCCCCTTCCCCTCAAATGCAGGTATCTGTATACGCTGTACCAGTGGGACCGGGCGGGAGAACTGGGCA
>DXBC01000037.1 GCA_019116745.1 Candidatus Lachnoclostridium stercorigallinarum | reverse complement strand
TATGTGAAGTGGGAGTCTCTTCTGAGAAGAAGCCTGGCCATCGGGGCGGATTATATTGCCACCGGGCATTATGCCAGGGTGGAGCAGCTCCCAAACGGCCGCTACGCGCTGCGAACCTCGGTCACGGCGGCAAAGGATCAGACCTATGCCCTGTACGGACTCACCCAGGATCAGCTTTCCCACACCCTTATGCCTGTGGGCGATTACACGAAGGATGAGATCCGGGAGATGGCAAAAAAGCTGGGACTTCAGGTGGCAGGAAAAAAGGACAGCCAGGAGATCTGCTTTATTCCCGATCACGACTATGCCCGTTTTATAAAAGAAAATACGGGGACGGTGCCCCCGGAAGGAAACTTTGTGGACAGGGAAGGCCATATTCTGGGACGGCACAGGGGGATTATTCATTACACTGTCGGCCAGAGAAAGGGGCTGAACCTGTCCATGGGCCATCCGGTGTTTGTGACGGCCATCCGTCCGGAAACCAACGAAGTGGTGATCGGCAGCGGGGAGGAAGTCTTTACCGACCGGCTGATCTGTGACCGGGTAAACTGGATGGCCATGGACGGCCTCCACGGAGGAGAAGCGCGGGTGACGGCAAAAATCCGCTACAGTCACAGGGGAGCTCCCTGCCTGATCCGGGATATGGGAGGCGGGCTGGTGGAATGTATTTTTGACGAGCCTCAGCGGGCGGTGACACCCGGGCAGGCCGTGGTGTTTTACCAGGACGGATATGTGGCCGGAGGCGGAACGATCCTGGGAGGAAAGGGCTGATTTCCCGGGGCCAAAGGAGAAGGTCTGGAGGATCAGGCCGTTAAAATTACAAAAAATCTGTGTCAACTACTATCCAAAACGAAATTTTTCGTGTATAATATAGCGGTTGACATAGAGATCAGGAGATGTACCCAAGTGGTTGAAGGGACCGCTCTCGAAAAGCGGCAGGTCGGCAATACCGGCGCGTGGGTTCAAATCCCACCATCTCCGCTCAGAGGTTTGCCGGACATTGGGAAGACGGCAAACCTTTTGTCGTTAAAGTGTCAGAAGCACAGGGGGGAAGAAGCAGATCAGGAGATTTGCTTTTTCTCTCTGCTTTTATTTTGTTAGGAATAGAACATTTTGACAGTCAAACAGAATGGAACGGGATACGGAGGATGAGAGTTTGGAGAAAAAGATACTTCAGGTAGGAATTGACATCGGCTCCACCACGGCCAAAATAGCTGCCGTGGAAGAAGACGGAACCATTGCGTACTCGGACTATCAGAGACATGGAGCCCAGCAGGTCAGAAGTGTTCGCCGTCTGCTGAAGCAGCTGCTTTCACAGATGCCGGGGGCGAATTTCCGGCTGGCCCTTACCGGTTCCGGAGCGAAAGCCCTGGCGGACCGGCTGGGACTTCCCTATGTACAGGAGGTGGTGGCCAATTCCATTGCCGTGAGAAAATTGTATCAGGAGGTGCGCACAGCCATAGAGCTGGGAGGACAGGACGCGAAGGTGCTGTTTTTTGGCCGGGACAAAAAGGACGGCAGTCTGAATGTGACGGATATGCGGATGAACGGAAGCTGCGCCGGCGGTACGGGAGCCTTTCTGGATGAGGTGGCCACCATCCTGCGGGTGCCGGTGGGAGAGTTAAACAGCCTGGCGGAGCGGGGAGAAAGGGTTTACGACATTTCGGGCCGCTGCGGCGTATATGCAAAGACGGATATCCAGCCCCTTCTGAATCAGGGAGTGTCAAAGGAAAACCTGGCCCTGTCCGCCTATCATGCGGTGGCGAAGCAGACCATAGGAGGTCTGGCACAGGGACTGACCATGAGCGGCTCCGTGATTTTTGAGGGAGGCCCCATGACTTTCCATCCCAGACTGATTCAGGTATTTGCGGAGCGGCTGAGCCTGAAGCCGGAGGAAATCCTGATTCCGGAACATCCGGAGATTATGGTGGCATACGGCGCAGCCCTTTCCTTAAAGGAGCTGTTCGGAGACGGGAAAGAGGTTCCGGACGCGGACCGGCTGATGGTAGAGCTGAAGGCGGCGGAAAACCAGAACCAGGGCGGGGAGCAGGAGTCGGTACCGGCTTTTTTCATGTCTGAGGAGGAAAAAGAGGCCTTTGAAAAACGGCACCGCCTGCCGGATGAGAGAATCAGCTTTCCGGAAGAGACGGAAGTAAAGGCCTATCTGGGGATTGACTCCGGAAGCACCACCACAAAGTTTGTGCTTATGGACGAGGAGGAGAACATTATGGACTCCTTTTACGCCTCAAACGGGGGAGAACCTATGGAGGTGGCCAGAAAGGCGCTGCTGGAACTGAAAAAACGGTGGGAAAAAGCGGGAAAGAAACTGGAAATTCTGGCTGCCGGCTCCACCGGGTACGGGGAGCTTCTGTTTCAGAAGGCGTTTTCCACGGAGACCCATGTGGTGGAAACGGTGGCTCACGCCAGGGCGGCAGCCAAATATGTGCCGGACATTACCTTTCTGCTGGACATCGGCGGCCAGGACATGAAAGCCATCTGGCTGGACCGGGGAGTGATCACCAATATTGTGGTAAATGAGGCCTGTTCCTCCGGCTGCGGTTCGTTCCTGGAAAACTTTGCCTCTTCCTTGCATATTCCCGTGGACGAGATTGCCAGAATGGCATTTTCTTCCTCCGGGCCGGCGGTGCTGGGCAGCCGGTGCACTGTGTTTATGAACAGCAGTATTGTCACGGCTCAGAGAAGCGGAAAACAGCCGGCGGACATTATGGCCGGCCTGTGCCGCTCCATCATTGAGAATGTGTTTACAAAGGTAATCCGGGTATCCAACCTGGATTCCCTGGGGGAAAAAATTGTGGTTCAGGGAGGCACGTTCCGCAATGACGCGGTTCTGCGGGCTCTGGAGCAGTATCTGGGGCGGGAGGTGACCAGGGCGCCCTATCCCGGCATGATGGGAGCCATAGGCGCGGCCCTGCTGGCGAAGGAGAACCGGGAGGCCGCTCTGGCACAGGGGAAAGAGCCGGAGAGGACATTTATCGGCCTGGACGCCATGGAAGATTTTGCCTGCAGCCAGACGGCGGATTCCCCCTGCCCGTTCTGCGGAAACCACTGCAGGCGCACCATTTTAAAGTTCCCCAACGGAAACACCTGGGTGACCAACAACCGCTGCGAGCGGGGAGAAGTGGTGGGAGATCCGAAGGAAAAAGCGGTTCAGGAGAAGGTGAAGGAGCAGACGAGAAAAACCAGGGAGACAGCGAATCTGTTTCAGCTGCGGGAAAAACTCCTGTTCCGGGAATACGAGGTGAGCGGCAGCCCGGAAGAAAAAAATGTGTCCGTCGGCCTGCCGAGAGTCCTCTCTTTCTGGGATTCCATGCCTTTCTGGTCCACCTTTTTCCGCAGTCTGGGATACCGGGTGGTGATGTCGGAATCCAGCACCAGGAACATGTATGAGAGCGGACTGTCCGGAGTGACCTCGGATACCGTCTGCTTTCCCGCAAAGCTGGTTCACGGCCATCTGCGGAATCTGGCCGCAAAGGGAGTGGACCGGATCTTTATGCCTTCTGTCACAGAGACCCCGTCGGAGAATACGGTGTCCACCAGCAATTCCATGTGCGCGGTGGTGAAAGGATATCCCTTTGTGATCAAAAACTCGGATTCTCCTTCGGAGAAATGGGGAATTCCCTTTGACGCCCCCCTGTTTCACTGGCGGGAGGAGAAGGACCGGAACCGGCAGCTGACCGCCTATATGGAGGAACATTTCGGCATTTCCCCAAAGGAGACGGAAAAAGCCATAGGGGACGGAGACCGGGCCATGAAAGAATTTCACAAAGCTCTGAAGAAGGCGGCCGCTGAGGTGATGGAGCAGGTGCGCCGGGAGGGACGCTTTGCCATTGTGCTGGCCTCCAGGCCATACCAGAATGACAGTCTGGTCAATCACGGCCTGCCGGAAATGTTTGTGTCCCAGGGAATTCCGGTGCTGACAGTGGATTCTCTGCCGGGGATCGAGGAAGTGGATCTGAGCAGAAGCTCCGTGGAGATTGTGAACAACTATCACGCCAGAATGCTGGCTTCCGCCATTATGGCGGCCAGGGAGAGGGAGCTGGAATACGTGCAGATCGTCAGCTTCGGCTGCGGCCACGACGCCTATCTCTCCGATGAGATTATCCGCCTTATGAGAGAGATCTCCGGAAAGACGCCTCTGGTGCTGAAGCTGGATGAGAGCGATATTCAGGGCCCTCTGCGGATCCGCGTCCGCTCGTTCCTGGAGACTCTGGCCATCCGGAGAAGCAGGAGAGAGGATACGGTCCGGGAGCTGCCTGAGCCCTATCCGGTGAAGTTCCGGGCCTCAGACCGGAAAGAAAAAGTGGTGCTGATTCCCAACACCTCCCATGCCTTCAGCCAGATTATGGCCGCTGCCTTTTCCACTCAGGGGCTTCGGACCGTACCTCTGGAGCTGGGAAGCGAGGAAGCCATATACTATGGAAAGAAGTACGTCCACAACGATATCTGTTTCCCGGCTCAGATGGTCATCGGGGAGGCGCTGGCAGCGTTAAAGAGCGGGAAGTATGATCTGGATTCCGTGGCCATCGGAATGGGAAAATATATGGGAGACTGCCGCCTGACCCATTACAGCAAGCTGCTGCGCAAGGCCCTGGATGACGCGGGCTATTCCAATGTACCCATCCTTACCAACGACGACCAGGATGCCCACGCCCTTCATCCGGGCTTTAAGATGAATATGCTTACGGCGGTGCGGATTGCCTTTGCTCTGCCCATGATCGATGCCCTGGAAGGCCTTCTGCGGAAAATCCGCCCCTATGAGCTGGAACCGGGAAGCGCGGACCGGGCCTTTGCGGAGGGAATGGAGGAGCTGACGGAGGGAATTCGCAGAGGCGGAGTTCCCGGAGCGAAAAAAGGGTTCCGGAAAGCCATTGAGAAAATGAAGCAGGTGTCTTATGACAGAAGTCACCTCCGTCCCACGGTGCTGATTGTGGGAGAATACCTGCTGAATTTCCATCCGGGCGCCAACCACGGCATTGAGGCTTATCTGGAAAAGAACGGATTTGAGATCATCGAGGCCCATATGACCGACGTGATCCGGAAGACCTACTTTACCAAGGACACCCAGATCCGGGAATATCACCTGAGCCGGCCGTTTATGGAGAAGAGCTGGTACCGGATAGCCAACCAGGTTTTTGAGCTGGCTCATGATGCCGCGGACCGCATCGCGTCGGCCCATCCCCTCTATACGCCGCCCTGCCGTCTGCCGGAGCTGGTGAAGGGAAGCGATCCCATCATCCAGCATACCTTTGACACCGGGGAAGGGGTGCTCATACCGGCGGAGATCATCCACTATGCCGGTCAGGGCTGCCGTGCCTTTGTGATTCTGCAGCCCTTCGGCTGCCTGCCCAATCACATTGTGGGAAGAGGCGTCACAAAGAAGCTGAAGGAGCTTTACCCCCAGGTTCAGATCCTGGCCCTGGACTATGATCCGGATGTGAGTTTTGCCAATATTGAAAATCGTCTGCAGATGCTGATTATGAACGTGAAGAACCGGGAAAGGCAGGATGGCTGAGAGAAAATCTCACCCATAATGAGCGGAAAACCGGATGGAATACAGAGAAGATGCCCCGGGGCTGTGTGAGCTGCGGGGCATCTTTTCTGTTTGGCGGTTTGGAAATGGTTTTTTGGGAGAGGTTTTGCTGCGGGTTCGCTTCTCCGCCCCTTTACGGATTTGCCTGCCGGAACTGCACAATTTGATCGGCTGTGCATTCCAGGTACAGGCACAGCCGTCCCAGGGTGAGAGCGGTCACATTTTTTCCCTTTTTCAGGCTGTCGAGAGTTTTATTGTCTATGATGCCGTCTTTCAGCAGCCGATACTGTGAAATCCCCTTTTCTTCCATGGTGGCCCACAGGGGCCCGTAATCGATGATGATTGTGATCATCTGTCTCAGATCTCCTTGCGTTGGTGATTTCAGTATAGACAGAACCGGGGGTTTTCAATATTGTGACTATTGCCACAACTCAAAAAACAGATAATTATCAAAAATAAGACAACAGGAAAAATCGCCACTTTTTGCCGGGTAAACCGTTATTTATATAGAACGCTGTTTGCAGAACCGGCATTTACAGAAACCGGATGATGTCGTTGGGAGTACAGTCCAGATACCGGCAGAGTCTCTCCATGGTCAGGACTGTGATGTTTTTATTCTTTTTTAAACTGTCCAGAGTTTTGTTTTCCAGCACGCCGTCGCGCAATAATTGATATTGAGTTACGCCTTTTTGTTCCATGGTAAGCCATAATGGGGTATAATCTATAATGAGAGCACCTGCTTTCCGCTTTCAGATGACTCAAGTATAGACAGAAAATTCGTCTTTCAATATTGTGGGAAATGCCACAATGCCATATAATGACAATAGGAGGATAAGAAAATGAAGAATACAAATTTTGATGATTTAACAGAAGAGCAGAAAGAAAACGTAGTGGAATTCGGCATGGTGACTGCCCATTGCAGCGAAGAAGTACTGAACGCCATTGATGAGCAGGTTCCTATGACCTATGAACTGTTTCGGAAATGCATGGATGAACTGGGGGAGATCAGCGCGATTTCCACTCTCACGAGGATTATGGAGCGCTATCCGGAGCTTACGGAGCGCTATAATCTGGAAGAAGGCTGGGGACCGGAAAAGGTGGAAGAAGATTTTCAGAAAATCCTGAAAAAGGTGAGAGAGGAAGCAGAGGAAAAATAAGGAGAGCCTGAGGGCTGACAGCGGAGACCGGAAAGCCGGCCTCCGCTGGGAAATCTCCTCCTGTTGACAGCGAAGCGGACGAGTGGAGAGAAGAAAGCAGGCTGCCGACAATTTGTTCAGAGTATCTGACAGCATAGGCCGGAAAACGGCGCAGGTGAAAGTACGGTCCGGCCGGAGGAAAGGGGTATATCTGCGGAGATCGGAGAATGGTCTCCGCCGTAGATATCCCAATTTGTGCTTAAAAGAGGAACCAGCTTTTCGGCGCCCGAAATCTCCAGTATACACTCCGGTTCCTGACGGGAAGAGAGGTTAAACAGAAACAGAAGACGTTCCTGGGGACAGCGGCGCTCAAAGGCGAATACGCAGCCGTTTTCCGGACAGCAGCGCAGCCAACGGAATCCATCTTCGGAAAGATCGTCCCGGTACATGGCCGGACGGGTCAGATAAAGGCTGTTGAGGTCCCGGATGAATCGGAGGAAGGAGCTGTGCTTCGGGTAGGAGAGCAGGTTCCAGTCCTGTTCCCGCCGTTCATCCCATTCCCTCAGCTGGCCGAATTCGCTTCCCATAAAATTCAGCTTTTTCCCCGGGTGCCCCATCATATAGAGGTAGAAGGCCCGCCCCTGAGGAAACTTGTCTTCATAATCTCCATACATTTTCTGAAGAACGGTAGCTTTTCCGTGAACATTTTCGTCGTGGGAGAGAGGGAGCAGGTAATGTTCCCGAAAGTGGTATTCCATGGAAAAAGCCAACTGCCCGAAGCGGTCGGCCCGCAGGTCCGGGGCTGTGCGGAAATAATTCAGTGTATCGTTCATCCATCCCATATCCCATTTGTAATCAAATCCCAGTCCGCCCTGAGAAACCGGCGCGGTGATGCCGGGGAAGGCGGTAGAATCTTCCGCTGCCAGGATAATGTCCGGCATCCGTTTTTTCAGGCCGGAATTCATATTCTGGAGAAACTGGATGCCTGGCTGGCAGGTGCCCCGCTCCGGCTGCCCCTGCCAGTAGACCAGGTTGCTGACCGCGTCCATCCGCAGTCCGTCGAAGTGATATTCCCGGAGCCAGTAACAGGCGGAAGACTGGAGAAAGCTGCGCACCTCCCCCCGGGAGTGCATGAAATTGCAGCTTCCCCACTGGCTGACGCCCACATCTGCGGCGGGATATTCAAACAGGGCGGTGCCGTCGTAATTCCAGAGGGCATAGTCATCGGGGGCGAAGTGAGCAGGGACGAAGTCCAGAAGCACGCCGATGCCGTTCCTGTGGCAGAGATCCACAAATTCCTGCAGCTCCTCCGGTTTGCCGTAGCGGGAGGTGGGTGCGAAATAACCGGTTTCCTGATATCCCCAGGAGGCGTCGGAAGGGTGCTCCGCCAGGGGCATCAGCTCCACGAAATTGTATCCGTTTTCCTTCAGATAAGGGATCAGAAGAGGAGCCAGCTCCCGGTAGGAGTACCAGTCCGTCTCCCCGCCGCCTTTCTTTTTCCAGGAACCGAAATGGATTTCATAGATGTTGAGGGGCCGGTCTATGGAGGAAGTCCTCTCGTTCATCCATTTCTGGTCCCGGAAGGAATAACGGCCGGGACGGCAGATGATGGAGGCGGTGCGGGGGCGCAGCTCCGAGGAGAAGCCAAAGGGATCGCAGTGGTCCCGGAAGGAGCCGCCGGCCAAATAAATGCGGAATTTGTACCGCATTCCTTCCTGGGCCTCAGGAATCTCAAGCTCCCAGAAGTTTCCGTCGTATATTTTTTTCATCGGCTGTTCCTGCCAGCCGTTAAAATCGCCGATGACGCTGATCTTTGCGGCGCTGGGGGCAAAGGTGCGGAATACAGTGCCAGACCCGGCGGGGTGGGCGCCCAGAAAGCGGTAAGCCTCAAATTCCTGTCCCGTGTAAAATCCGTAAAAATCCATGAAAAATTCCTCCAGTAAAAATAGACATCCGTTGATTTTCCAACTATAATTGATTATAAACAAGCCGTGATTTTTGACCACCGTCAGTTTCCGGTCAGAGGTTGGATAGACAACGGAATCACAAAACTGTCGGGAAAGATTGGGGGACGGGAAAGAAAGATCGGCGCAGGAGGGAGAGGGCCATGGATATCAGGGTGGAAAAGACGAAGAGAAGCATTGTCAGCGCGTTTCTGGAGCTGAGGGCGGAGAAGCCGCTGGAAAAAATCCGGGTCAAGGAGCTGTGCGGGAGAGCGGAGATCAACAAGTCTACTTTTTACGCCCACTACCGTGATATTTTCGATCTGGCGGAGCAGCTGGAGGACGAGGCGGTTCGGGCGTATCTGGACATTCCCCATCCCGACTATGTCATCACCGATGTGGCGGGATTTGTCCGGGAAATGTTTCAGGCCAGACTTGCCTACGAGCCCATGATCAACATTCTCTTTTCCGGGAACCGCAGCGGTATTTTTGTGGAAAAGATCGCAGCGGGAATCCGGAAGCTGGTGTTGGAAAAATATCCGGAACGGCGGGAGGATCCGGTGTTTCTCACGGTGCTTACCTACCGTATATACGGCGGATATTATGCGTTTCAGGAAAACCGGAAGTACGGAGAAGATATGGTCATCGACGTGATCGGGCGGATGGCGGAGGCCCAGTCGGGGCGGGCGGCTTCCGATGAGTGGGCCAGAAAGAATGGGAAATAGATTTTCTGAGAAACAAAAAAGGAAAGCATATTCTGCTTTCCTTTTTTACTGCGGGAGATGGGACTTGAACCCACACGAGCATACACCCACAAGATCCTTAGTCTTGCCTGTCTGCCAATTCCAGCACTCCCGCACTTCGTGCAGAAGAAGAGACTTGAACTCTCACGGTATTGCTACCACACGGACCTGAACCGTGCGCGTCTGCCAATTCCGCCACTTCTGCATCTGGTAAATTGTGCCAATTGCCTTATCAATTAGCACAATTATAATACTACAGGTTTTTAAATTAATCAAGTGTTTTTTTGAAAAAAATGAAAAAAAATTAAAAATCTGTTTCAGCAGCTGTTTCAGACGGCTTTCATCGCTTCCCCGGCGGCG
>DXBC01000036.1 GCA_019116745.1 Candidatus Lachnoclostridium stercorigallinarum | reverse complement strand
TTTTTTCTGCGGAAAAGACGTTTTTACAAGGAGGAAGAACAATGATTTTATCATGCAGCCATTTAAGCAAATCCTTTGGAAGCAAGACGGTAATCGCCGATGCTTCTTTTCATATAGAAGACCATGAGAAGGCGGCGATTGTGGGCATCAACGGAGCCGGAAAATCCACTCTGCTGAAAATGATCACCGGCGAGCTGCCTGCCGACTCCGGCGAGGCGGTGCTGGCAAAGGGAAAAACCCTGGGATATCTGGCCCAGCATCAGGATCTGACCAGCAGCCGTTCCATCTTTGAAGAGCTTCAGAAAGTAAAGCAGCCCCTTCTGGAAATGGAAAAGAAGATCCGCAGCCTGGAGCTGGAGATGAAAGAGGCTTCCGGAGAGGAGCTGGAAAATCTGCTGTCCCAGTACAGCCGTCTGAACCACGAATTTGAGGCCGGCAACGGATATGCCTGGAAGAGCGAGATCACAGGAGTGCTAAAGGGCCTGGGATTTGAGGAGGAAGAATTTTCAAAGCCCATTTCCACCCTTTCCGGCGGTCAGAAGACGCGGGTCTTTCTGGGAAAACTGCTTTTGTCAAAACCTGATGTGATCATGCTGGACGAGCCCACCAACCACCTGGACATGGAGTCCATTGCCTGGCTGGAGACTTACCTGATCAACTATCCCGGGGCAGTGATCATCGTGGCCCACGACCGGTATTTTCTGGACCGGGTGGTGACAAAGATCATCGAGCTGGACGGAGGACGGGCATCCGTTTTCCATGGAAACTACACGGCTTACAGTGAAAAGCGGGCCATGCTCCGGGAGGCGAAGATGAAGGCCTGGCTGAATCAGCAGCAGGAAATCCGCCACCAGGAGGAAGTGATCGCAAAGCTGAAGTCCTTCAACCGGGAAAAATCCATCAAGCGGGCGGAGAGCCGGGAGAAGATGCTGGAAAAGATGGAGCGGGTGGAAAAGCCCGCGGAGATCAACGACGAGATGGTTATCCGCCTAGAGCCCAACGTGATCAGCGGAAACGATGTGCTCACCGTCCGCGGCCTGTCAAAGGCCTTCGGTCCCCAGCTTCTTTTCAAAGATGTGGATTTTGACATCAAGCGGGGGGAACGGGTGGCCATCATCGGAAATAACGGGACGGGAAAAACCACCATTTTAAAGATCTTAAACCGGATGCTGGAACCGGATTCCGGCGACATCCGCCTGGGATCCAAGGTTCACATCGGCTACTACGATCAGGAGCATCAGGTGCTTCACATGGAAAAAACCCTCTTTGACGAGCTGCAGGACACCTATCCCACCATGGATAATACCCAGATCCGGAACGTTCTGGCCGCCTTTCTCTTCACGGGAGACGATGTGTTCAAACGCATCGGGGATTTAAGCGGCGGCGAGCGGGGACGGGTTTCCCTGGCAAAGCTCATGCTCTCGGAGGCCAATTTCCTGATCCTGGACGAGCCAACCAACCATCTGGACATTACCTCCAAGGAGATTCTTGAGGACGCCCTGATCCACTATACGGGAACGGTGCTCTACGTTTCCCACGACCGGTATTTCATCAACCGGACCGCCACCAGGATTCTGGATCTGAAGAATCAGACCCTGATCAACTATATCGGAAATTACGACTATTATCTGGAGAAAAAAGAGGTGATGGAGGAGCTCCACGCCGCTCCGGAGATGAAGGCTCAGGAGGCCCCGGCGGAATCCGAGGTCAAGCTGGACTGGAAAGCCCAGAAAGAGGAGCAGGCCAGAAAGAGAAAGCTCCAGAATGAGCTGAAAAAGACGGAGGAGGAAATCGCCTCCCTGGAAACCAGAGACGGCGAGCTGGATCACCAGCTCACCATGGAAGAGGTTTACACAGACCATCAGAAGGTCCGGGAAATCAATGAGGAAAAGACTTTCATCGCCGGCCGGCTGGAGGAGCTGTACGCCCGCTGGGAGGAGCTGGCGGAGGAGGCGTAAAGGACCTCAGGAGTCAGCTCCTCTTCTCCCTGTAAGCCCTGGCGTTCCACAGGATTTTTTCCTCGTCCAGGGTGAGGATTTCCCCGTTTTTCATAAGCAGCCGGCCGGCACAGATCACGTCCCGCACGTCTCCCGGCCCGGCGCATTCAAACAGAGTGTGGAGCAGATTCCCGGTGGGATACAGCCGGGGACCGGAAAGATCCACGGAAATCAGGTCGGCATGGCAGCCCGCCTGAATATTTCCGCAGCGGCCTTTTTCATCCAGAGCCCCTGCCCCGCCCTCATACATCATCTGAAACAGGGTTTCCGCCGGCATGACGGCGGGATTTCCCGCAGGCACGCCCCAGAAAATATTCATCACAGAGCGGAACACTCTCATCTCATTCCACAGATCCAGCCCTGCATGGGCGGCCCCGTCCGAGCCGAATCCCGGCACAATTCCCATTTCCAGAAGAGCAGGCGTCTCCGGCACCGCTTTCCCGCAGTTGCTGAAGGGACAGTGACAGACCATGACGCCGTAATCTCTCACCAGCTCCTTCTCCCGGTCTGACAGGAGGAGGCTGTGGGCCCCCAGAAACCGGTCTGACAGCACGTTCATCTGCTCCAGATACTCGTAAGGGCGCATTCCTGTGCGGCGCAGGATGCCGTCCACCTCCCCCTGATATTCATTCATGTGGGTCTGAAGAACGGCGCCTCTGGCTGCGGCGTGTTCCGCGGTCAGACTCACCAGCCGGTCAGAGCAGGAATTGAGGGCTCTCAGGGAGTAATAAACCTTCAGATTCCCTTTTCCGTTCCAGTTTTCGTAGAGACGGTCCATGCGGCAGACCGCTTCCTTAGCGTCCATGGCAATGCTCTCCGGAAGCCCCTGCTCGTCCATGGTGGAGCAGGACAGCCTTCCCCGCAGCCCGCTCTCCAGATAAACGGGAGCCGCTTCTTCCATAAAATAACCGCCGGACTCCACAAAACCGGTGGTGCCGCAGCGGATCATCTCCAGGGCCGCCAGGCCGGCAGACAGTTCCATAAGCTCCGGAGTCAGGGTGCTCTCAAAGGGGAGCATCACCCGGGTCCAGATGATAGGGCGGGCATCCAGCACCAGCCCTTTAAGGAGCTGCTGGCCGGTGTGCATATGGCTGTCTATAAGTCCGGGCAGGAATACCTTGCCTTTTCCGGACAGAATCTCCCCGGCTGCCCGTTCCTCGGAGCCGTGGGGAACCACCGCCAGGATCTTTCCCTCTTCCACCGCCACATCCATTCCTTCCAGAATGGTATCCGGCCCGGTCATAACCGTTCCGTTCTGTATCAGCAGACTGCATTTCTTTTTCATCTCATCTCGTCTCCTCTTCATCAGAAATTCCCCCGCTCCCTGTTTTTTCCCCAAGGAGCTCTCCCAGAAGCTCCCAGGCTCCCGGAGCTTCCCGCTTCAGTTCTTCCGTGGTTCCGCTGTCCCAGTAAAGCTGACAGAGAACGCCGAAATAGAACGGATCGTCCTCCCCGTAGATATCCGGAATGGGAAACAGAGTCTCCACCGCCACCTGATCCGCCCTCAGAGCTGCCATTCGCTCGTCTCCCGGGCGGTAAAGCCCCAGTTCATATCCGATAAATTCTCCGATCCCCCTGGTAAGCTCAGACGGATCCGTAAATTTCAGCTTCCGGTAGGCGGTGTCCAGCTCGTGTCCCACATAATACACTCCCAGATCGGTGTCCGGAGCCGCCAGAAAATCACGGTCCGTGTAAAACATCAGCTCCCAGCCTTTTTCTGTCAGGCGGTCCATCCAACAGGCAGGCACAAAACTGACGCTGTCGGTAATCTCGTCCTTCTCCCAGTTTTCCGGACTGCGCTTCCCGATCACCCGGATGTCATGGGCCTGGTCCCTTAAGCCGTCCGGATTGAAATAGCTCAGCCCCACATAGGTGCTGGCCGCCAGCCGTCCGTCCCGAAAAAACCGGTAGGATATGCCGTCAATATGGCGCAGCTCGTTGGAGAGCATGAGGCCGTTTTCATCCAGGTAATACCATCGGCCGCCGTCCCGGACCCATCCGTGAAGCAGACTGCCGTCCTCCTCTCTGTATGACCAGTTTCCTTCTCCGTCTGTCTCCCACCCCGCCAGAGCCTGCAGCTTCGGCTCCGGCAGAAACGCCAGAGCTGCTGCAGCCAGGATGACGGCCAGATATTTCTTTTCCCGCCCTGTCATCACTTTCATATCTTCCCGCCCTTCTTTCGTCCGTCTGCGGTTTTTCTGTCTTTCAATTACAGCATTATAGCAAAAAAGGGCCGGCAGCACAACCGGCCCGGAACTTTTCATCCGGGTCTTTTGTCTGCCGGATACCTGTGATATAATGAGACCCGGATGTAAGATCACCATCAGGAGGAAATCATTATGAATCAGAAACCCACTCCCACCTGCCGCCGGCTCCTGGCCCTGGCTGCGGCCATTATTCTGGCGGGCCTTTATATTCTCACTCTGCTTTTTGCCGTTACGGGAAATGAAAATACCATGGGAATGCTGATGGCCTCTCTCTTTGCCAGCATCGCCGTCCCCATTTTTATCTACGTCTTTCAGCTGGCGTCAAAAGTATTCCGCAAAGGCAATTTCCATAAGAATCATCATAAGGATCAGAGCTGATCCCAGGACGGCTGCCGTTTTACCGGCCCGAGGCAGACCGGCGCCGTGCCGTCTGCCCTCTCCCTGGTCAGACGGGCCTCCGTCACCTGGCTGTTGTCATAGGAGCGGAAAAAATACTCCCCCGTAGCCGTATCCAGCACCGCCGTGTACTGGGTATAATCGTCTGCCCCCGTATCGGTTTTTACGGAACCTTTCGGAATGGAGACACCTTCCAGCACGTGGAAGCAGGCCATAACGCCTTCCCGCTGCCCTTCCGGAAAGGGAAGACAGGTCTTTTCAAAGGCAGTACGCACAAACCGTGCCGGCGGGGCAAAGCCGCCGGGAAGGGACGAACTGCCGGCCCCCTGTCCGAAAGGCGTCAGCTCTGTCTCCCCCCAGCGGACTCCCGGATTCTGACGGGGGCTGGCGCTCATGAAGTTTCTCAGATTGGTCATCTGCCAGGAAAAATCCGGGCTGTTGGTCAGGACGCCCATGGGATTTTCCATGACGTGAACTCCGTCGGCCATGGCTTCAATCACCATGGAACGGCCGCTCTGGTCGGTGATCAGCCAGTGAAGGGGAGCCACTGTCCCGGTCACTTTGTCGGCAACGGCCGCCAGGGCAATCTCTCCCATGATCGCCGCAGCCCGGTCTACGTTTTCACATCTTCCCAGCAGAAATCCCACCAGCTCCCAGGCCGCCACCGGCAGCCTCCCGCTCTCCCGTCCGCTGTCCCGGTAACACGCGTATCCCGGAAAATACAGGGCCGCCGCCCCAAATCCCATCTCATTGACCCCATCGGCAAACGCCAGCCCGCCGGCATCCTGCCCCGCTCCAATAAAGCTGTACGGATTGGTGATAAGAGCCGTATTCATGGCGTTGATCCACTGATAATTTCTGGGCATAATATAAACAGAGGGGTTCAGCTCTCCGGAAAAATCCATGGTTCTTCCCAGAAGGCTGCTCCCCTCCCCTGTCTTTAAAGTCATTGCCGTGCACATAACCCATCCCTCCCGATCATCTTTCCTATCTTATGATATTCCGGAAAGAAAACCGGTATGATCAGATGTCAGAGGCCGGCCTCCGCTCAGATGGTATCTGGCGGGACCGGCCTGAATGGTTTTGTTTATTATCTGTAGATGATTTCATCTCTTCCGGGACCATTGGACACCATGGTGATGGGCGTCTCGATCTCCTTCTCAATAAATTCCACGTACTTTCTGCAGTTCTCCGGCAGATCTTCGTATTTCCGGATGCCACGGATGCTGCACTTCCATCCGGGGAGCTTTTCAAACACCGGTTTTGCCTTCTCCAGCTTTGCCGTGGTGGGGAAATCTCTGGTTACCTGGCCGTCGATCTCATAGCCCACACATACCGGAATCTCGTCCAGGTATCCCAGCACGTCCAGCACCGTAAGGGCCGCCTGGGTGGCTCCCTGAATGCGGCAGCCGTACCGGCTGGCCACTGCGTCAAACCAGCCCACTCTTCTGGGACGGCCGGTGGTGGCGCCGTACTCGCCATGGTCTCCGCCCCGCTTTCTCAAATCTTCCGCTTCCTCGCCGAAAATCTCGCTGACAAAGGCTCCCGCTCCCACTGCGCTGGAGTAGGCCTTTACCACCGTGATAATATCCTTGATCTCATAGGGCGGAATGCCGGCCCCGATGGCGCCGTAAGCCGCCAGAGTAGAAGACGAGGTGACCATGGGATAAATTCCGTGATCCGGATCCTTTAAGGAACCCAGCTGTCCTTCCAGCAGAATGGTTTTGCCTTCCTTGAGGGCATCAGACAGGTATCTGGACACATCGCACACATAGGGGGCCACCATATCCCGGTAGCTCATCAGAGTCTCGTATACCTCCTCCGGATCAAGCAGCGGCTTGTGGTACAGATGCTCCAGAAGGATATTTTTGGTCTCACAGACGCGGTATACCTTTTCCTTCAGCTCCTCTTCCCCGAACAGCTCGCTGACCTGGAAGCCGATCTTTGCATATTTATCAGAATAAAAGGGAGCAATTCCCGATTTGGTGGAGCCAAAAGACTTTCCTCCCAGTCTCTCCTCCTCATAGGCGTCAAACTGCATGTGATAGGGCATCAGAATCTGGGCTCTGTCGGAAACCAGAACCTTCGGCTCCGGCACACCCTGCTCCACCAGAGACTGTATTTCCTTCACCAGATAGGGAATGTTCAGCGCCACGCCGTTTCCGATGACGCTGGTGGTGTGCTGATAGAACACACCGGACGGAAGCAGATGGAGGGCAAAGCGGCCGTAGTTGTTGATAATGGTGTGGCCGGCATTGCTTCCTCCCTGGAAGCGGACGATGATGTCGGATTCCCTGGCAAGCATGTCTGTGATCTTGCCTTTTCCCTCATCTCCCCAGTTTGCTCCTACAATTGCTCTTACCATTGATTATTTTCCTCCTTTGAGTGAATTCCGGACGACCGGAATCAACATTACAGTACATACTTTACTATAAAACACTTCATAAGTAAAATCAATATTTATTATAATAAGCATAATTTCTCATTATGTCTCAACAGTCAATCCCCTGCTCCATCATCTCCAGCATCCGGCGTCCCGGAATGGAAATCAGCTCCCTCCGCCCTGTCACCAGGCAGAACTGCCGCTCCGGCATTTCCTCCTCAAATTCCAGGCGGAATACTTCTCCCCTCTCCAGGGCCGCCTGGGCAAATTCTTCTTCGATGCAGCCGATTCCCAGATTCCGGATGGCAAACTGCACTACCATGTCGCTGATGGCCAGGTCAAATTCCGGCTTGGGGTAGATCCCCCTCTCCGCCAGAAAGGCGTCCATAAACGCCCGGGTGCTGGTTTTTTTCTCCAGAAAAATACAGGGATATTCCAGCAGACAGCCGTAGTCCAGTTTTTTTCCCTTCAGATGGGAAAAATGACTGCCGGCCACAAATACGTTCCGGATTGTCTTCACCGGTTCCGCGTGAAAGTCCGGCGACAGCTCAAAAGGAGTGCTCACCACGGCAAAATCAATATCTCCACGCTCTAAAAGACCAATGGTCTCCGGGGTGGGGCCGTTGGAAACATTTACATGAATGCCTGGAAATTCCTCATGGAACCGTTCCAGATAGGGAAGCAGATAAAAGCGCAGGGTCATATCACTGGCTCCGATGCGGACGTCCCCCATCTCCAGGTTTTTCAGGCGGTCCATGGCTTCTTCTCCCTTGATAAAACTCTCCATGCCCCGCTCCACATAGACAGCCAGAGTTTTCCCCTCCTCCGTCAGCTTCACGCCCCTGGCAGAGCGGAGAAAGAGCTTTACTCCCAGACTCTGTTCCAGCTGTCTGACCGCCTGGCTCACCGCCGGCTGGGAGATGCACAGAGCCTGGGCTGCACCGGTAATGCTTCCCAGGCGCTCCACATAGTAAAATACCTTATAATACTCCAGACTGCCGTTCATGACCCCTCCTTTATTTACGCCCGCTTCTTATCCGGCATTCCCAGAACAATCAGGGCCGCCACCGTCAGAAACAGTCCTGCCAGAGAAAGGACCGTGGGCATCTCACGGTAAAACAGGATTCCGAACACCATGGCAGCCACCGGCTCGCAGGCCGCAAGGATGGAGGCCTTTCCCGCATCCATGTATTTCAGACCCACGGTATAGCACACATAGGGAAGCACGGAGGTGCACAGGGAGTGAAGGAGCATGAAGAACCACAGAGACAGGCCTCCCGCCGGCACTGTACGGGCCAGAAAGCCCCAGTCTGTAAAGGGAAGAAGCACGATGGCCACTACGGTAATGCAGTAGAGGATAATGGTGAAGGAGTGATATCCCCGGTCCATGGCCACCTTTGTGAAAATACTGTAGAGGCCGTAAAAAAAGGCTCCCATGACGCCGATAATAATGCCGGGCACCGTCCACTGCATCCCGGAGGCACTCTCCAGAATACCGCTGGTCAGGGCACAGCCTGCCAGGGCGACAGCCATACAGACTACTTTCTTTCCCGTGATCTTTTCATGAAAGAGCACAGCTGCCAGAAGAAGCACAAAAACGGGAGACAGGCTGATGAGCACAGCCGCCAGAGACAGGGTCAGCTGTCCGATGGCAATATTGTAGCAGAAGCTTAAGCCAAACATTCCCAGAACGCCGCCGCCCACAAAGATCCACCAGTCCTTCAGCCGGATCTTTAACAGCGACCGGTCATACAGACAGATTCCCACAAACATCACTGCCGCCGCCACGATCATCCTGGAAGAGAGAAGGGTGTAATCGTCCATTCCCAGCTCCGTCAGGTCCCGCACAAAAACGCCGGCACTTCCCCACAGAATGCCGGACAGCGCAGGCAGCAAACCTACCAGTTTTTTCATAATTTCTACCAATCCTTTCCCCCGGCCGCATGCCGGATTTCCCTTCCGTTTTTCTGAAAGGTTCACCTTATATATTGTCATAAAATGACATTTATTTCAATCAGTTTCTGAATTTCCAGTGCAGATGAAAGGAACCGGACGCAGAAAAACCCCCGTCCGGCGGATCTGATGGGCCGCCCGAACGGGGGGGGGTAAACAAAGAATTTCGTTTTTAGGGCTTATTTTTTCAGATTTATACGTTCCGTACCAGACTTGCCAGATTGTCCACTACCGCCGGATCCCGGTGATCGAAGAAACAGCTCTTTCCCGTGTCCAGTGCGGCGATGGCGGCCATGTCTTCTTCACTTAAGTAAAAGTCAAACACCTGGAAGTTTTCTTCCATTCTCTCTTTTTTCACGCTCTTCGGGATGCACACCACGCCTCTCTGAAGCAGCCAGCGAAGCACTACCTGGGCGATGCTCTTTTCGTACTTCTCTCCTATGGCTCTTAAGGTTTCATTGGAGAACAGATCGTTTTTTCCTTCCGCAAAAGGAGCCCAGCCTTCCATAGTCACGCCCTTGGATTCCATAAATTTCTGGGATTCCTGCTGCTGGAAAAATACGTTTGCCTCCACCTGGTTCACGGCGGGAGCCACCTCATTGAAGGCGATCAGGTCCGCCAGGCGATCCGGGTAGAAGCTGCAGACGCCGATGGCCCGCACCTTTCCTTCCCGGTAAAGCTCTTCCATGGCTCTCCAGGCGCCGTAGTAATCGTTTAAGGGCTGATGGATCAGGTAGAGATCCAGGTAGTCCAGGCCCAGACGCTCCATGGACTTCTGAAAGCCCCGCTTGGCTCCCTCGTAGCTGGTGTCGGAGATCCACAGCTTGGTGGTGATAAACAGCTCTTCTCTGGGAATGCCGCAGGCCTTTATCGCTTTCCCCACAGCCTCCTCGTTTCCATAGGAAGCCGCCGTGTCAATCAGGCGGTAGCCTACGGAAATGGCGTCCAGCACCGCCTGCTCGCACTGAGCGGCGTCCCGGATCTGATAGACTCCGAAGCCCAGCTTCGGCATTTTCACTCCATTGTTCAATGTTACATATTCCATCTCTGATTTCCTCCTTCTAAAAACATTCCTGCAGAATCTCTTCCAGTTCCTCATGGCTCATGGCCCGGTAGCTGCCTGGCGTGGGGCTGCAGGCCTCCGCCATGGCTTTTAGCTGGGACTTCTTCTGAATGCCCAGCTGCCGCAGGGTAGATGGAAGCCCGAATTCCCTGATAAACCCTGACAGAGCCCGGATTCCGGCGGCGGCCAGTTCTTCCCGGCTGCTATCTTCTTCCGGAAGCTGCCAGACCTGTGCGGCAAACCGGACAAATTTCTCCGGCCGTTCCAGACAGAGCCTGCGGTAATAGGCGGGACCAATCACCGCCGCGGCTGCTCCGTGACTGCAGCCCGTATAAAGTTCCAGCTGTTCTTCCAGCTGACGGCAGATAAAATCTCCCCGTTTTCCCAGCTTGATCATCCTGTTTTTCGCCATGGCCGAAGCCCAGAGCAGGTTGCTTCTGGTCTGATAGTCCTGGGGATTTTCCCAGGCTTTCCTCAGGTTGCGGACCAGGCTTCCCATGAGAGCCTCGGAAATGTCGTCGGAAACATTGTCCTCGTCCGGCTCGCTGAAATAGATCTCCATCACGTGAAACAGGGCGGCAAACCCGCCGGAAGCCATCTGCTCCTTCGGTTCGCTGAAGCAGTAGGACGGATCCATCAGGGCAAAGGCGGGGCTGCATTTTTCATACTCCCGCCCGATCCGCACCTTCTTTTCTTCGTTGGTGAGGATGGAAACTCCATTGCACTCGCTTCCGCTCTCCCCCGCCGTCACCACCACTCCCAGGGGAAGGGGGGTAAAATCCACGATCCCGCTTTTCTCCCAGAAATTCTCCCACAGGTCCCCCTGGTAGACTGCTCCCAGGGAAATGGCCTTGCAGCAGTCCATGACGGATCCGCCGCCCACTCCCAGGATCAGCTCCGCTTTCTGCTCCCTGGCCAGCCGGATGCCTTCCTCCACTTTTTCATAAGTTGGCCCTGGTCCAATCTGGCCAAACTCCACGACGTTTTTTCCTTCTCTCTTTAAAATATAGAGAATTTCATCGTACACTCCATTCTTTTTTATGGAACCGCTGCCGTAGGCCAGCATCACCGTCTCCTGATCCCGAATCAGGCAGGCCAGGTATTCCCGCACGCATCCTCGCCCAAAATAGACGCGGGTCCTGTTGTCCAAAATAAAATTGTTCATGCCTTTCGGTATGCACCTCCTTCCGTCCTGAACGGTTAACTTTATTATAGAAAAAACGGGCCTTCCGCAGAAGTCCCGATTTGTTTCATGGTCCATACCTTTTGGTTTTTACACCGCCTTTTTTATCGCTTTCAGGAACTGTTTCACCAGATCCGAGGGTTCCGGAGAATACAGGATGCCGAAGGGAATGGTGTAGTTCCAGTCCACGGGGATTACCTTTAACAGGGGATGCACATCTTTCCAGTTTTCCACCACCATGAGCACGTCGTTCCCGTTTTCACAGCGGTTGAACACGTCCACGCTGTAAATATCAAAATCCACCACATGGATCTGAGGATGGTTTTTCCAGATGGCGTCCCTCAGCTCGTCCACGTAATTGCTCCAGCCCCGGTGCATCATCATAAAGTTTTCCCCGTACAAATCTTTTATGGTCAGACGGTCTTTGGACGCCAGCCGATGCCCGGCCGCTACCGCGCAGCAGATGGGCTGCCTGGAAAGCTCCAGACCGGCGCACTGGCGGAGCTTTAACATGGTGTCATCAAAAATGCCGGCCACTACGTCAATGTTGCTCCCCAGATTTTTTAAAATTTCCCTGGCGTTTTCCACGCTGTTCATAAAAGGAACCAGCTGGAGCTTTAAATCGGGAAACTGGGCCTGCACCCGGCTCCAGACCGCCACAATGGGCTGGGCGGGAGTCATGGGCGAGGTCCCGATGCGGATCACCCGGTCCTTCTCCTGCATGGCCCGTTTCGCCCGATCCGCCGACTCCTTGCAGTACTGGATGATGTATTTTGCATCCTTATACAGGGATTTTCCAGCTTCTGTCAGAGTCAGGCCCCGGTGGGTCCGTACAAAGAGCTGCAGCCCCAGGCTGCTCTCCAGCAGATTGATCTGCTTTGTCACCGCGGGCGCACTGATGTAAAGGGCCTCTGCAGCCTTGTTGAAGCTGCCAAGGTCCGCAACCACAAGAAAAGTATCCAGTTGGGTGTTGTACATAAGCCAAACCTCCTAGCGGTCAAAAAGCCAGCCCATGATCTCCTCATCTTCCGCAAACAGTCCGCCGCCTCCGTGCTGGTTTGACGCCCCGCGGCTCTCAAACCAGGCGGCGTCCTTTATATCCAGCACCAGAAGCTGTCCGATCTCCTCCTCGGAAAGTCCCGCGTCCCGGTAATACCCATACAGTTCTTCATATGCCCGTCCGGATGGCTCTGACCCGTAATATTCATCGTTTTCCCCTACGGCGAGGTAAACCGGCGTCCGGCTGTCCGCCACTGCCTTCAGACTGCCGTCCCACTGGGAGCTGCAGTGCAGATAGGCGGAAAACAGACCGGGCGCCATGCCCAGAACCTGGGACATGGTCTCTCCTCCCCCGGAGTAGCCCTCGCCGTATACCTTTGTCTGATCAATATTATAATGGGAAAGGAAATAATTTGCCAGTACAATCGTCTGACTGGCAGACATTTCTCCCCAGTCTTCCAGCTGCGGAGCCACAATGATCATCTCCGAATTGTATTTCATGGCCTCAAAGGCAAACTGCTCCTGATAGAGATTTTCCCCCATTCCCTGAAAATACAGCCCCTCGTACCCGGGAAGGGTGAAAAACAGGGCGTAAGGCCGGCTCCCGTCATAGCTGTCGGGGATGTATACGTGGTAGTGGATGTCCCCGTACTGCGGGGAATGGAGTACATTGTCCATGAGAAATCCCCGGTAGTACTCTGTGCCGGCTGTAACGGAATCAGCGGTCCCGGCAGCTTCTGTCTCGGTTTCCGGGGGCACTTCCGATGCCTCCGTTCCGGTCCCTAAAGTCACTTCTGCCGTTTCCGTTCCCGCCCCGGCCTCCCTGGCGCCGGCCGCCGGCGCCGTCTGGCAGGCGCCCAGGGCTGCCGCCAAAGCCGCTGTCAATAATCCCATTCTCCAATCTGTCATTGTCTGGCCTCCCTTCATGAAAATCAAAAGTTCCCAGTCCCTGCGGGCTTCCTTGCCTCCGGGCCTGGGATTTATGACAAATCAAATGGGGGTGGGTTTTAAGTTACACGCACTCCATGAGAATCTGGTAGATTTCATCGTGAGTCAGCTCTCTGGGATTGCTCTTGATCACGTTGCAGGTATCCGCCACCTGGCGCAGCAGTTCAGGGGTGATCTCCACCCGGGATTTCAGCTCTCCCATTCTGGTGGGAAGGCCGCACTCTCTGATAAAGGCCGCCAGAGCGTCCACAGCGGCTTCGGCGGAATTGACGCCGAACACTTCTTTTCCGATCCGGGCAAATTTCTCCGGGGCGTCCTTTACAATATGGCGGTAGTAGGCGGGATGGATCACCGCCAGCCCCTGGCCGTGGTTGCAGTCGGTGTAAGCTCCCAGCTGATGCTCCATCTGATGGGCCTGGAAGTCTGTCACACGGCCCACTTTCAGGATGCTGTTCTCCGCCATGGCGGAATCCCACATCAGGTTGCCTCTGGCCTGCATATCATTCACATCTTTCTGCAGGCGGCGCATATTGGTCACAGTGTTTTTCATAATGGCCAGAGCCACATCGTCGGATACGTTGTCCCGGTCTGAATTTCCCAGATAGGTCTCCATGGCGTGGCTTAAGGTGTCAAAGGCGCCGGAAATCACCTGCATGGCCGGCACAGATCTGGTATATTCCGGATCCAGAATGGCAAAACGGGGAGCCGCGGCGGCCATGCCTGACTTCATTTTCTTCTCCTCATTGGTGATCACGGCTCCGCCGTTCATCTCCGCTCCCGTGCCGGAAGCGGTCACCACTGCCCCCATGGGAATGACCTGAGCGGGAAACAGATGCTTTTCCATCTCCATTTCCCACAGATCCTCTTCCGTTTTCGCCTGGGCAGCCACGATCTTGCAGCAGTCAATGACGGAACCTCCGCCCACTGCCAGAATAAAGTCCACATGCTCCTGCTTTGCAAGAGCCGCTCCCTCCTGAACCTTTTCGTAGGTGGGATTGGACATGATTCCGGAAAAATCCACCACAGTCTTTCCCGCCTGCTTTAAGATGGAGGTGATTTCCTCATAAATTCCATTTTTCTTCACGGATCCGCCGCCGTAGGCCAGCATCACCGTCTTTCCGTAAGGGGCAAGCGCCTGTTCCAGATACTTCTTTGCCGCGCCCTCTCCAAAGTATACCTTTGTCGCGTATTCATAAACAAACTGTTTCATGGATTCTGTTCTCTCCTTTCACTGATCATGCTTTTCTCACTGATTTCATTATAAAATTTTCCGTGAAAATAAGAATGCCTGAAAAAGTTTTTTCCTTTATATTAAAAGGTTGCAACCCGGTCAGTCATAGTATTCCGGAGCGTGCTTCATGGAATTCCACTGGCGAAGGTCATGGCTCATGACGATGGCTGCCTTTGTCTCCCGCTCTATGGCGCGGATCCTCTCGTGGGATTTGTAATAGTCCTCCAGATTGTATACAAAACTGGAGGGGACGGACGGCGGCCCGTAGTTTGCCGGCAGATAGGCGGCATCGCGGACGAAGAACCAGGGCCCGCTGTGGTCCGTCTCCACCATCAGCCCCATCATCCCTGCGGAATGCCCCGGCAGAGAGATGCAGGTCACCCCGGGACAGACCTCATAGTCTCCGTTGATCAGGGTATACCGCTCCACCGGGACATCCAGGTCCTGCCGCATATACAGGGTGTGCCCATTCTGGTCCAGCTGCTGAAACGCATAGGTAAAGGCCGCGGAAAATTCCTTTTCCTGGACGATCACCTCCGCGTGGGGAAACAGATACAGCCATCCGGCGCAGTAATGGCCCAGCCACACAAAAAATCCCATAGCCGCCAGATAATCGATCAAAAACAGCACCAGAGGTTCATCAAAATCAAAAAACGCAAAGTGGGTGCGCAGAAACAGGTAGTCCGGAATTCCCCGCTTAAAAAAGGCGTAAAGACCGTAAAGGGCCACGGCAGCCCCGACGGTTCTCATCACCGCCGGGCGAACGTGCCACGTCCGGATCATCATTCCCCAGTGAAGCCCCAGGTGAAGGGACATGAGCACGAAATTCCAGTATCCGCAGACCATATGAACCGTCCTCGCCAGGGAATAACCGCCCCGGATGGGAAGAAAAGCAAACACATATTCCGACAGGACGATGCCGCTGACCATGGATCCCATCATGGACAGGAAGGCGAGAACCACCAGAGCGGTCTGCACTGTCCGGTACCGGCTCCAGCTCCCCCGGAACAGATTCCGGCTCCAATTTCGGTTCAGCACATGGTGGATGATCAGCAGGAGAGCCATCCCCATGCCGATCCATTCGTGGGCGGCTCTTCCCACCATTTCATAGGCCATGAGCAGCAGAAGGGCCAGAGTCATGGCCCCGTCCACTCCCATGCGGAATGTTCTGCTGCGGCTGAGTTTTTCCGTCATATGGCGTTTCTCCTTCCGTATTTTCCTATTTTGTCCGGTCTGCCGTCAGTACCGGATCCTCCGGCCCCACCAGCCGCCCGGTCACCGTCCGGATCTCAGAATAATCGTCAGTATTGCTGACGATCACAGGGGTGATGGTCTCACAGCCGGCAGCCGCAATGGCGTCCCGGTCAAATTCCAGAAGCAGATCGCCCCGGTGAATTCTCTGGCCGTCTGTCACATGGGCGGTAAAGTACTTGCCGTTTAAATTCACAGTCTCCAGTCCCACATGGATCAGCAGCTCCAGCCCGTCGTCTGATCTAAGGCCCATGGCATGCTTCGTCTCAAACACGGTCTCCACCGTTCCGTCAAAGGGAGCAAAAACCTTTCCCTCCGCCGGGCGGATCGCCAGACCTTTTCCCAGAATCTCCTCCGCGAAGGTGGGGTCATTTACCTGACTTAAGGGAACTGCCTCTCCGGCAATGGGAGCGTACGCAACGGCGCTGCCGCCGGCGGGAATTTCTGTCGCTCCATCTGCTGATGCGTCCTTCTTTTCACCTGCTGACAGAGTCTCCTCCGGCGCTCCGGCCGTCTCTGCCTCTCCGGCATCCTGTACGGAAGCTTCCGCCGGGTCCTCAAATCCCAGAACCCAGGTGAGGACAAAGGACAGCACTGCGGAAATGGCGGTGACTGCCACTGCCATCATCAGATTACTGGCCCCTTCCGGGCTGACAAACTGGGGCAGGGATACCAGGGACGGGGTGGCAAAGGCGAATGCGGACAGTCTCACTGCCCCGGCGACAGCTCCTGTGATTCCGCTGGCGATGCAGACCGCCATGATGGGTCTCTTTAAGGGCATGGTCACTCCGTAAAGTCCCGGTTCCGTAACTCCCGCTAAAAGGGCGGAAAAGCTGGACGCGGACGCCACCTGCTTTAAGCTGCTGTTTTTGGATTTTACCGCTACCGCCAGGCAGGAAGTACCCTGGGCAATGTTGCTGATGAGCATGGCGGGCAGCATCAGGGATTCTCCCGCCGGGGTGGCCAGGGCCGCCATGGTCACCGGGATGAAGGCCCAGTGCATTCCCGTCATGACGATAAAGGGCATAGCTGCAGCCATAATAATGGATGCCAGGATGCTCACATGGCTCTGGATGGCCAGCACCGCAGATGCCAGGACATTTCCGATAATGGAGCCCAGGGGGCCAAGGATGATAAATGCCACCGGAGCAGAGATCAGAAGGATCAGAGCCGGCTTTAAAAAGTTTTTCGTCACGGAAGGTGTGATCCGGTCCACTCCCCGCTCAATCCAGGACATGGCCCAGGCCGTGAGAATGGATGGAATGATGGTGGACGAATAGGTGGCTGAGGTGACGGGGATTCCTATAAAACGCACCCCGTCCGTCGCCTGCTCCAGCAGGGAAATAAAACTGGGATGAAGCAGGACGCCGATTACGGCCGCCACCAGATAGGGATTTGCGTTGAATTTCTTCGCCGCTGAGAACGCCACCAGCATGGGAAGGAAATAAAAGGCGCAGTCTCCGATCACCGTGAGAAGCTGCATGGTCTGGCTTTCCGCCGGCAGAACCGCTCCCAGCAGAATGATCAGTACCTTTACCATACCGGCTCCGATAATGGCAGGAATCACAGGGGCCATACAGCCGGAAATCACATCCAGCACCGCCATCACCGGGTTCTGCTTTTCCCTTGGCTTTTCCGATGCAGCCTCCCGGCCGCCTTTAAAGTCTCCCAGCTTTACCAGCTCCCCGTAGCACTTTGCCACGTCGTTTCCGATGATCACCTGATACTGGCCGGCTTTTTTCATCACTCCGGCCACTCCCTTGATGGCCTTTACCCGGCTGTCATCTACAATACTCTCGTCTTTCAGCACAAACCGCAGCCTGGTCATACAGTGGGTGACACTGACCACGTTGGACTCTCCGCCGATCTCCCGCAGGATTTCTTTTGCCGTCGTCCCGTAATCCATAATAACTCCTCCCTTTCAGGTTCTTTTTTCTGGCTTTATTATAGATTTTTGACGGCAAAAACAGAATTCTCAATAAGTTGGAGAGTTATAACCCAAAGGCTTTCTCCGCCGCCAGGCAGGCGTCGGACAGCCGCCGGACAGGTGCCGTGGCTGTGCTATCAGGCCATTTCCGGGCAAAAAAAGATCCGGCTGCATTTTGCAGCCGGACCAAAAGCATGTTTTCTGATCTGCTGACTCCGGAACCTGCCCCGGTCAGTGAAAAGAGACTCTCCCGGTTTTATAAAACCCCCAGTCCTCTCGCCACGATCATAATAAAATCCTGAACGTTGGTGACGATGGTGGTTGCCGACAGGCTTCCCCGGTCCAGGAGCTTATTCACCACGAATTCATCCGCATCCACAGTATACAGGAATACGGGGCGAACCGTTCCGTCCTCCTTTACAAAGTAGGACGGCGTCATATTGCCGGTGGCGATGGTGTGAAGCATGGTGGCAAGGCAGATGACTGTAGTGGCTTTTTTCACCATGTTCCGCATGGCCGTCTGTCCGTCGTAGGCATTTCCGATTACCTCGGGCAGGGGGCCGTCGTCCCGGATGGATCCGGTGAGCACAAAAGGCACGCCTTCCTTCACGCAGCCGTACATAATGCCGTTGTCTATCTGATAGTCCCTGATAAACTGGGGAATAGAACCTCTTCTTCTCACCCGGTTGATCACATCCAGATGGTTGTAATGGCCGTTTGGCTGGGATTTCTGGGTATAAATATCCTGGCCCAGGGCAGTGTGAAACATGGCTCCTTCCAGGTCGTGGGTAGCCAGGGCGTTGCCGGCCATAAGGCCGTCTACATATCCGTGTTCGATCATGGCCTGCATGGCTCTCCTGGCGTCCGCGTCAAAGGAAAAAGCCGGCCCCATGACCCAGACAATATGGCCGTGGTCCTTCTCATATTTCAGCAGCTCAAACAGCCGGTCGTAGTCTCTGGCGTAGGAAGTCTCCCTGCTCCTTCCCTGGCGGAAAGAAAACTGATCCCCCTCAGACTCGCCGGGACCTTCAAAGCCGTTGCTGTGGAGGTAGATGCCTTCCTCCCCGTTTTCTGTCCGACCGACAATCACCTTATCTCCCACCTCCAGGTTGCGGTTTTCCACCACTTTTACCTGTCCGTCCCGGCAGATCACCACGCTGGAATCCATGCGGCTCTCCCGGGCCAGGACCCATTTCCCGCCGATTTTAAAATATTCCGGATACATGGACGTGCTGTGATAATGCTCCGGCGCCACTCCTTTTGCAGTCACAGCCTCCCAGGCTGCATCCGGCGCCTCCGTGAAACGTTTTTCCGTAAAATCAGGTTCTCTGTATTCTGGTAACTGAAACATATGCTGTTCTCTCCTTTTGTATCTCACTTCAGTTTTTTAAGGAACGCCGGTATACCGGTTCTCCTCCAATATAAGTCTCCTCCACCTGCACCTGGTCCGCCTCCTCCGGAGGGATCCGGAGAATGTCCCGGTCCAGCACGGCAAAATCCGCCCGGTATCCCGGCGCAAGCATTCCTATACCGGAAAAGCCGGCGGCCGCGGCGGATCCCCGGGTGTAAAGGCGGATAGCCGTCTCCATGTCCACCGCCTGGCTCTGTCCGCAGTCCACGCCGGAGGCGGAGTAGCGGGTCACCGCCTGTTTTAAGCCCGGAAACGGGTCCGAGGGGTTGGCCCAGAAGGTGGCGGGGGCGTCGGTGGAAAAAGCCAGCCGGATCCCTTTTTCCAGCATGGTGCGGACGGGATAGCACTCCTTCATCCATTCCGGTCCCAGATTGAACAGATAGCTGGAGCTTTCCGCGTACTGGAAGATGGGCTGAGTCACAAAGGCAATGCCGCAGGCCGCAGCCTTCTCCATGCTCTCCATGGAAGGATCGGTCACGTGTTCCAGTCGCACATAGGGAATGCCTTCCGGCGTCCACGGCGTCTCCTTGCTGACCCGGTCCACCATGCGGGAGATGGCCCGTCCGCCCATGGCGTGAATGGCGAGCTGGCATCCCGATTTTTTGCAGAAATCAATAGCGGTCTTTAGCTGGCGGTCGCTGCACACGGAAATGCCATACTCTTCCCCGCTTCCCAGATAAGGCCGGCTCATCCACGCTGTCCTTCCGGAAACGCTGCCGTCGCCGATCAGCTTCAGCCCCGCGGTGAAAATCTGACGGCTGCGGTCCATTTCTTCCGGGGCGATGGCAAAGTCCGGAACATCCATGAAAAAGTCCCACATATAGTAGA
>DXBC01000035.1 GCA_019116745.1 Candidatus Lachnoclostridium stercorigallinarum | reverse complement strand
AAGTGGTGATTGAGGGACGGTCCATGGTAAATGTGATCGGAACGGCCACGGAGTTGGGCTATATTAAGATCCCCGACGGAACCCTGATCGACATCGACCAGTTAAAGAACTACAAGCCGGAGCAGACGGTGTTAATCACTACCGGAAGCCAGGGCGAGGCCATGGCGGCCCTTTCCCGCATGGCGTCCGGCCTGCACAAGAAAGTTTCCATCCGTCCGAAGGACGTGGTGATTTTAAGCTCTCATCCCATTCCGGGAAATGAGAAGGCGGTGGCTCACGTGATCAACGAGCTGTCCATGAAGGGAGCCGAGGTGATCCATGAAGATACTCACGTATCCGGACACGCCTGCCAGGAAGAAATCAAGTTAATGTACTCCCTGGTGAAGCCCAAATACGCCATCCCCATCCACGGCGAGTACCATCACCGCATGGCAAACAAAAACATCGCCCTGGAGATGGGCATTCCGAAGGAAAACATTATTATGATGAATTCCGGAGATGTGATTGAGCTGAGCGAGGACTCCTGGCACAATGCGGGACGGGTTCAGGCCGGCAGCATCCTGGTGGACGGCCTGGGCGTGGGCGACGTGGGAAATATCGTGCTCCGCGACCGTCAGAATCTGGCCCAGAACGGCATTATCATCATTGTTCTGACCCTGGAGAAGTACAGCGGTCAGCTTCTCGCCGGACCGGATATTGTATCCAGAGGCTTTGTTTACGTGAGAGAATCGGAAGATCTGATGGACGAGGCGAAAAAGGTGGTTCTGGACGCAGTGGAGGACTGCCTCTACCATCACGTGAACGACTGGGGCAAGATCAAGAACATTATCCGGGACAGCTTAAGCGATTTCCTGTGGAAGAAGATGAAGAGAAATCCCATGATCCTGCCTATCATCATGGAAGTGGAATAAGAGAGGTTTTTTATGAGCGGAAGAAGCAGCGGGGACGGAACACGGGGAACGGCCCTGGGAGCAGCGTTAAGAATACTGATTTACGCGGCGGTCCTTGGGGCCCTGGTCTGGGGCGCGAGGATGGGCTACCAGTTTGGCAGGGAAATATTCTGCCCCGCTGCCATGTCCGGCGAACCGGGAACGGAAGTACAGATCACTGTGACGGAGGAAGACACCGTTTCCGATATCGCCGCGGTTCTGGAGGAAAAGGGCCTGATCGACAGCAGGCTGATCTTTTTCGTCCAGGCCAGGCTCTTTGAAGTGGAATTTCAGCCGGGTACCTACACCCTGAGCACCGCCATGGACTCCAGACAGATTCTGGATATTCTCAGCGGGGAGGTGCAGGAGACGGAAGAGGAAGAGACGTAAAGAATGATTGTAAATGAACGAATCGCCGACTATATCTGCTCCCTGGATCCGGGAAACGGAGCGTTTCTGGACCAGGTGGAGAGAGAGGCGAGAAGACAGGAGGTGCCGATTATCCGAAAGGAGACGTCGGCATTTTTAAAGATGCTGGTGGCGGCGAAGAGACCGGAGCGTATCCTGGAAGTGGGGACGGCGGTGGGCTATTCGGCCCTTCTCATGAGCCGGGTGATGCCGGAAAACTGCCGGATCACCACCATTGAGAAATTTTCCCCCAGAATCCAGGCGGCGAAGGCCAATTTCCTGGAGGCAGGGGAGGAGAGAATCACCCTTTTAGAGGGGGATGCGGAGGAGATTTTAAAGGATCTGACCGGTCCCTTTGATTTTATTTTTATGGATGCGGCAAAGGGGCAGTACATTCACTGGCTGCCGGAGATCCTGCGCCTGATGCCGGTGGGGGGCGTGCTCCTCTCGGACAATGTGCTCCAGGACGGAGATGTGATTCAGTCCCGGTTTGCCGTGGAGCGGCGGGACCGCACCATTCACAAGAGAATGAGGGAATATCTCTTTGCGCTGACCCACGACAGCCGTCTCCAGACCTCTGTGGTGCCTGTGGGAGACGGGGCGGCGGTGAGCGTAAAGATCAGATGACAGAGAGGAACGACATGAGAAAAACAGAGCTTTTGATCCCTGCCGGGAGCCTGGAAGTGCTGAAGGTAGCCGTGCTCTACGGTGCCGATGCGGTGTACCTGGGCGGGGAGGCCTTCGGCCTTCGGGCCAAGGCGAAAAATTTTACTCAGGAGGAGATCCGCGAGGGGATCGCCTTTGCCCACGCCAGAGGCGTAAAGGTGTATATCACCGCCAACATTCTGGCCCACAATGAAGATCTGGCCGGAGTGGAGGCGTATTTTGAGGAGCTGAAGGAACTGGGGCCGGACGCCCTGATTATCTCGGATCCGGGAGTATTTTCCATTGCCCGCCGGGTGTGTCCGGAGATCGACATTCACATCAGCACCCAGGCCAACAACACCAACTACGGAACCTACCGGTTCTGGTGGAATCTGGGGGCGAAGCGGGTGGTGTCTGCCAGGGAGCTGTCCTTAAAGGAAATCCGGGAGATCCGTGACCGGATTCCGGAGGAGATGGAGATTGAGAGCTTTATTCACGGGGCCATGTGCATCTCCTATTCCGGCCGCTGCCTTCTCAGCAACTTTCTCACAGGCCGGGACGCCAACCAGGGCGCCTGCACCCATCCCTGCCGCTGGAAGTATTCCCTGGTGGAGGAGACCAGGCCGGGAGAGTATTTCCCCGTAATGGAAAATGACAGGGGCACATTTATTTTCAATTCCAAAGACCTGTGCATGATCGGACACATCCCGGAGATGATGGAGGCGGGAATCGACAGCTTCAAGATAGAAGGCCGGATGAAGACGGCCCTCTACGTGGCCACGGTGACCAGGGCCTATCGTCTGGCCATTGATGCCTGGATGAGAGATCCGGAGGAATACCGTAATAATCTGTCCTGGTATGAAGCGGAAATCGGAAAATGCACCAACCGGGAATTTACCACCGGATTTTACTTTGGAAAGCCGGGGCCGGACTCCCAGATTTACGAAAACAGCACTTATATTACAGGGAGCGTTTATCTGGGCCGGGTGGATTCTGTGGATGAAAACGGCCGGTGCCGTCTGGAACAGAAAAATAAATTCTCCGTGGGAGAGACTCTGGAATTAATGAAGCCGGACGGGAGAAACATTCCCGTGACGGTGCGGGGCATCTGGGATGAGGAGGGAAATCCTCAGGAGAGCTGTCCTCACGCCAGACAGATGATAGATGTGGATCTGGGAATGGTTCCGGAACCCTTTGATATCCTTCGGAGGACGGCTTCATAAGACAGGAGGAGACATGAGCTGGATACTGGGAATCAGCGGAGTGCTGTGCTTTATCTATTTCGTGGTGATCATGGTGTTTTCCGGACCGGGGACTTCCTTTGCCTTCATCTGGCTGGTGCTGGCTCTGGTACTGGGGGCGGCGGCCAGCGGAAAGCTGGTGGGCCGCCTGTCCGGAGCCGGGCTTCCCTTGAGCGTCCGGGTGTCGGCGGCTACTCTTTTTGTCACCGGACTGGTGATTTTTGTGATAGTGGAGTTTCTGGTGTTCACCGGCGTGGCCCAGGACGATCCCCAGGGGCTGGATTACGTTATTGTGCTGGGGGCTGACGTGAAAAACGGAGTCAGCCGGTCCCTGAAAATGCGCCTGGACAAGGCGATTCAGTATGGGGAGGAAAATCCCGACACCATTTTCGTGCTCTCCGGCGGAAAAGAGGAGGACGAAGCGGCAGAGGAGGCCAGAATCATGTACGACTACATGGTGGATAACGGCGTTCCCGGGGAGCGGCTTCTCATGGAACTGCAGTCCACCAGTACAGTGGAAAACATCGCCTACAGCCGTCTGGTGATTGAAAATGACGTTGCCAGACGGGAGGAAGAGGAGATTCAGAGGCGCCGCCAGGAACGTCTGGAGCAGATGATACCCGTAGGGCCGGAGGGGCGTCCCCGCCGGTTTGGGGGCATTGCCCCGGGAGATCTGGCCATCGACGCCCCGGACAGGCCGGTGCGGATCGGGGTGCTCACCAGTGATTTCCATCTGTTCCGGGCGATACAGATCGGAAAGAAATGGGGGATTCCCGATATTCAGGGAATCGCGGCTCCCAGCGTTCCGTGGATGCTTCCCCATTTCTGCGTGAGGGAGTGCGCCGCCATATTAAAAGACAAATTAATGGGCAATATGTAAACAGACAGAGAGACAGAAAGGACGAGATGCCATGAAAGATTTGGAAATGCTGAAAAAACTGTCCGCCTATGAAGTGGAGACTCTGAAGAATGTGGAGGAGCTGAATTCCGCCGGGGCGGTGCTCCGTCATAAAAAGACGGGGGCGAGAATATTCCTGCTGTCCAACGAGGACAGCAACAAGGTGTTCTGCATCGGTTTCCGCACGCCGCCGAAGGACTCCACGGGACTTCCCCACATTCTGGAGCACAGCGTGCTCTGCGGATCGGAAAAGTTTCCGGTGAAGGATCCGTTTGTGGAGCTGGTAAAGGGATCTCTCAATACCTTTTTAAATGCCATGACCTATCCGGACAAAACGGTGTATCCGGTGGCCAGCTGCAATGAGAAGGATTTCCAGAATCTTATGGATGTGTACATGGACGCGGTGCTCCATCCCAACATCTACCGGGAGGAGAAAATCTTCCGTCAGGAAGGATGGCACTACGAGCTGGAGAGCGAGGATGCCCCTCTCACCATCAACGGGGTGGTGTACAATGAGATGAAGGGCGTGTACTCCTCTCCGGAGAGCGTGCTGGACCGGTGGACCCAGAAGGTGCTGTATCCGGACAACTGCTACACCGAGGAGTCGGGAGGAGATCCGGACGTGATTCCGGAGCTGACCTATGAGCAGTTCCTGGATTTCCACCGGACCTACTACCATCCGTCCAACAGCTTTATCTACCTGTACGGCGACATGGATATGGCGGAAAAGCTGACCTGGCTGGACGAGGAATACCTGTCCGGTTACGAGGCCAGGGAAGTGGATTCGGAAATCCCCATGCAGAAGCCTTTTGAGAAGCCGGTGGAGGAAGAGATTTTTTACTCCATCACTGATGAGGAACCGGAGGAAAACGCCACCTATCTGTCTGTAAATACGGTGGTGGGGACGGACCTGGATCCGAAGCTGTATCTGGCTTTCCAGATTCTGGAGTACGCCCTGATCAACGTGCCGGGAGCTCCCTTAAAGCAGGCTCTCCTGGATGCCGGCATCGGCCAGGACATTCTGGGCGGCTATGAAAACGGCATTCTCCAGCCCTATTTTACCGTGGTGGCTAAGGGAGCGGAGAAGGAGCAGAAAGGGGAGTTCCTGGCGGTGTTGAAGGGAACTCTCCGCAGGCTGGCGGACCAGGGACTGGACAGAAAGAGCCTGCTCTCCGGAATCAATTACTTTGAGTTCCGCAGCCGGGAGGCGGACTACGGCACGGCTCCCAAGGGTCTGATGTACGGGCTGCAGTCTCTGGACAGCTGGCTTTACGGCGGAGACCCCATGATGCACCTGGCCTATGGGAAGACCTTTGAGTTTTTGAAAAAAGGGGTGGACGAGGGGTATTTTGAGAGCCTGATCCGGGATTACCTTCTGGACAACCCGTCGGAGGCAGTGATCATCGTCAGTCCGAAGCGGGGACTGACGGCGGAAAAGGAGACGGCTCTGGCTGAGAAGCTGGCGGCCCTCAAGGCATCCCTGAGCGCGGAGGAGATCCGGAAGCTGATGGAGGAGACAAAAGCCTTAAAGGCTTATCAGGATGAGCCCTCCTCGAAGGAAGAGCTGGAGAAGATTCCGCTTCTGAAGCGGTCGGACATTGAGCCGAAGGCGGAGAAGCTGGTCTGGGAGGAGACGGAGACGGACGGAATCAAGGTGATCCGCCATGAGATGTTTACTTCCGGCATCGGATACCTGAAGCTGCTTTTCGGCACGGACCGGGTGCCCACGGAGGATCTGCCCTATGTGGGACTTTTAAAATCGGTGCTGGGCTATGTGAATACGGAGCACTATTCCTATTCCGACCTGGCCAGCGAGATTTATTTAAACAGCGGCGGCATCAATTTCGGCGTCACCTCCTATCCCAATTTAAACCAGCCGGAGAACTTTACCGGCGTGTTTACCGCGGATATCAAGGTGCTCTGCGAGAAGCTGGATTTCGGCTTTGGAATCATCAAAGAGATCCTCACCTCCTCCATTTTGGACGATGAGAAGCGTCTGGGAGAGATTCTGGGAGAGACCAGATCACGGGCGAAGATGAAGATTGAAAATGCGGGCCATTCGGCGGCGGTGTCCCGGGCCACCTCCTATTTCTCCCCCACAGGGGCATTCGGAGAGCTGACGGGAGGCATCGGCTACTACCACTTCCTGGAAAAGACGGCGAAGGAGTTCCCGGAGAAGAAGAGGGAGATCATTGCAAAGCTGAAAGAGGTCTGCGGAAAGCTCTTTACTAGGGACAATCTGCTGGTGAGCTACACCGCCGGAGCCGACGGCTTTGACACCCTGAATGAGAAGGTGAAGGACTTTGCGGACAGCCTGCCGGCCGGCGGAGAGCGTTATCCCTTTACCTGGGTGAGAGGAAACCGCAACGAGGGCTTTGGGAGCTCCTCCCAGGTCAACTACGTGGCCCGCTGCGGCAATTTCCGGGAAAAGGGCTATGAGTATACGGGAGCACTGCGGATTCTGAAAGTCATGCTCAGCTACGACTACCTGTGGATCAATATCCGGGTGAAAGGCGGAGCATACGGCTGCATGAGCGGCTTCGGCCGTTCGGGAGAAGGCTACCTGGTGTCCTACCGGGATCCCAACCTGCGGGAGACCAATAAGATCTACGAGGGCGTGGTGGACTACCTGAAAAACTTCCAGGCGGACGAGAGAGATATGACCAAATTCGTCATCGGAACCATCAGCGACCTGGACACCCCCCTCACTCCGTCCATCCGGGGAAGCAGAGGGCTGTCCGCCTACCTTTCCGGCGTCACCCAGGAGATGATGCAGAAGGAGAGAGATCAGGTGCTCTCCGCCACAGTGGAGGATATCCGGGCCCTGGCAGACATTGTCCAGGCAGTTCTGGACACCGGCGCGTTCTGCGTTGTGGGAAATGAGGACCGGATCGAGGGAGCGAAGGATCTGTTTCAGGAGACCAAAAACCTGTATCAGGCATAGAGGAGAAATTCATGGAATATACAAAAAAATCCGGCTTTGCCACTCTGGTGGGGCGGCCGAACGTGGGAAAGTCCACGCTGATGAATCATCTGATCGGACAGAAGATCGCCATCACTTCCGACAAGCCCCAGACCACCAGAAACCGTATCCAGACCGTTTACACCGATGAGCGGGGACAGATTATTTTTCTGGACACTCCCGGTATTCACAAGGCGAAAAACAAGCTGGGAGAATATATGGTGAGCGTGGCGGAGCACACCTTAAAGGAAGTGGATGTGATTCTGTGGCTGGTGGAGCCCACCACCTTTATCGGCGCGGGAGAGCGCCACATTGCGGAGCAGTTAAACCGGGTGAAGACCCCGGTGATTCTGGTGATCAACAAGATCGACACGGTAAAGAATCAGGACGAGATCCTCACCTTTATCGACGCATATAAGGATATCTGTCCCTTTGCGGAGATTGTGCCCGTATCGGCTCTGAGAAAGAGAAATACGGATGTGCTGCTGGAGCAGATTTTCAAATATCTGCCCTACGGTCCCCAGTATTACGACGAGGACACGGTCACGGACCAGCCCATGCGCCAGATTGCCGCGGAGCTGATCCGGGAGAAGGCCCTGCGCCTCCTCTCCGATGAGATTCCCCATGGCATCGCGGTGACTATTGAGAAGATGACGGAGCGGGAAAACGGCATCATAGACATCGACGCCAGCATCGTCTGCGAGAAGGATTCCCACAAGGGCATCATCATCGGGAAGGGCGGAGCCATGTTAAAGAGGATTGGCTCTGCCGCCAGACGGGAAATTGAGGACATGATGGACACGAAGGTGAACCTGCAGCTGTGGGTGAAGGTACGCAGAGAATGGCGGGACAGCGAAATTTACATGAAAAACTATGGCTACGACGGGAAGGACATTTAGCCCGGGCGGCCGCCTGACGGGCGAAAGAAGCCGCAGAAAGATAAAGACAGGTGAGAGACTTGCGGGAATGTGTGGTTGTGACCGGCATGGTGCTGCGGGCAGCGCCGTCGGGAGAAGGAGACAGAAGGCTGGTGGTGCTCACCAGGGAGAGAGGGCGGATTACGGTGTTCGCCCGCGGGGCCAGAAGACCGGGCAGTCCGTTCCTGGCCGCCTGCCGCCCCTTTTCCTTCGGGAAATTCCGGCTTTACGAGGGCCGGGACGCCTACAATCTTCAGGGAGCGGAGATCACCGCCTATTTTGAGGAGCTTTCCGCCGATGTGGAGGGGGCCTGCTACGGCTCCTATTTTCTGGAGGTGGCGGAATATTATTCCAGAGAAAATCTGGACGGAACCGATCTGCTCATGCTGGTATATCAGTCCCTGCGCGCCCTCTTAAAGGAAGTCATTTCCAATGAGCTGGTGCGCCGGGTCTTTGAGCTGAAAGCCATGGTGCTGAACGGGGAATATACGGAGCTTCCTCCCTTTTCCGTCAGCGATTCCGCCTGTTATACCTGGGAATACGTTGTGGCGGCTCCCCTGGGAAAACTCTATACCTTTACGGTGACAGAAGAGGTGCTGGAGGAGTTTGGCCGGTGTGTGGATGAGGCCAAACGGAGGTTCCTTCCCCGCCATTTTCATTCCCTGGAGATATTAAAGGCCATGACCGGCATGGAAAAGGGCTCCGGGTATTGAAAATGGATGGGAAAACCGGTATAATAAGGAACACTGAGCGGGCATCCGGCCCGCGGATATAGGAGGAGAACCATGAGGAGAACGGCAGCGGCAGTTCTGGCGTTTGTCCTGGCGGCCGGAATTTCCGGCTGCGGCGGGAGAAGCGCCGGGAGAGAAGGGTTTGCGCCGACGGAAAACAGCGTGTATATTTCCGGGGACGGAACAGTGTCCAGTGCCTTTGTGGAGAGCTATGACAAGGATTACTACACGGAGGAATCCCTGAAATCATTTCTGGAGGAGACCATCGCGGATCAGTACCAGGATGTGTCGGTGACTCTGAAGGAGTGCAGTGTGGAAAACGGCGTCATGAAGGCGGTATTTGACTATGGCAGCCCGGCGGATCTGGTGGATTTTCTGGCGGATCAGAAAAGCGAGGATCTGGACATTACCGGTCTGGAGATCCGGACCGTGGAGGAAGGGCTGACGGACGGAACGGTGTCCGACGGAGTGTTTGTAAATGCTTCCGACGGCGAACCGGCGGATTTTCAGGCCCTGGCCAGACAGTCCGACGGATATCTGGTGACGGTGGAAGGCACTGCGGCGGTTCAGGCGGCAGGAGAGATCCTGTACGTGTCTGACGGCGTGGAGGTGACGGACGGGACGGCCCGGGTGGCCGGAGGTCCGGCATATCTGATTATCGCCAAATAGATTCCCTGAGACAGGCAGATTCCCTGAGACGGGACGGCGCGGGATAAAAAAGACCCCCTGTGCCCGGCAAACAGTCCGGCGCACATTCAAAATAAGAGGAAAGAGGTAAGGACAGATGGAAAAGACAATGGAAAAAATCGTTGCCCTGGCAAAGAGCAGAGGCTTTGTATATCCGGGATCTGAGATTTACGGAGGCCTGGCCAACACCTGGGATTACGGCAATCTGGGCGTGGAGCTGAAAAACAACGTAAAGAAGGCGTGGTGGCAGAAGTTTATCACCGAGAGCCCCTATAACGTGGGCGTGGACTGTGCCATTCTGATGAACTCCCAGACCTGGGTGGCTTCCGGACATCTGGGCGGATTCTCCGATCCGCTCATGGACTGCAAGAGCTGCAAAGAGCGTTTCCGTGCCGACAAGCTCATTGAGGACTATATGCAGGAGAAGGGCATCGTTCCGGAGAAGTCCGTGGACGGCTGGAGCCAGGAGGAGATGAAGAAATACATCGACGACAACAACATCTGCTGTCCCAGCTGCGGCAAGCACGATTTTACTGATATCCGTCAGTTCAACCTGATGTTCAAGACCTTCCAAGGCGTGACGGAGGATGCAAAGAACACCGTATATCTGAGACCGGAGACGGCCCAGGGCATTTTTGTAAATTTCAAAAATGTGCAGAGAACCTCCAGAAAGAAAGTTCCTTTCGGCATCGGCCAGATCGGAAAGTCTTTCCGCAACGAGATTACTCCCGGCAACTTTACCTTCCGTACCAGAGAGTTTGAGCAGATGGAGCTGGAATTCTTCTGCAAGCCGGACACGGATCTGGAGTGGTTTGCCTACTGGAAGCAGTTCTGCATCAGCTGGCTGAAGACTCTGGGACTGAAGGAAGAGGAGCTGCGGGTGCGCGATCATGAGAAGGAGGAGCTGAGCTTCTACAGCAAGGCCACTACGGATATTGAGTTCCTGTTCCCCTTCGGCTGGGGCGAGCTGTGGGGCATTGCGGACCGTACGGATTACGACCTGACCCAGCATCAGAATGTGTCCGGACAGGATCTGACCTACTTTGACGACGAGTCAAAGGAGAGATATATCCCCTACGTAATCGAGCCGTCCCTGGGCGCAGACCGTGTGACCCTGGCTTTCCTCTGCTCCGCGTACGATGAGGAGGAGATCGGTGAGGGAGATGTAAGAACAGTTCTCCATTTCCATCCGGCTATTGCCCCTGTGAAGATCGGCGTGCTGCCTCTTTCCAAGAAGCTGAACGAGGGAGCGGAGAAGATCTACAGCGAGCTGACCAGATACTACAACTGTGAGTTTGACGACAGAGGAAATATCGGAAAGCGCTACAGAAGACAGGACGAGATCGGAACCCCCTTCTGCGTGACCTATGACTTTGAGTCGGAAAACGACAACGCTGTGACCGTGCGCGACCGGGATACCATGGAGCAGGTGCGCGTGCCCATCAGCGAGCTGAAAGCATATTTTGAGGATAAGTTCCGCTTCTGATGCAGATGCCGGCCGGGAATTTTCCCGGCCGGATTGCTATACACAAAAAACACAAAAATATATTCACGGAAAGGATGGAATCAAAATGTATATAACTTTTGACGACACACTGGTAACGGGAAATGAGATGATCGACAGCCAGCACAGAGAGTGGATCGACCGGATCAATCAGCTCATGAGAAGCTGCGAGACGGACAGGGAAAAGCAGGCCGCCATGAAGATGCTGGACTATATGGCGGATTACGCGGACTTCCATTTCGCCGCTGAGGAGAAGCTGCAGGAGGAGATCGGATATCCGGAAGTGCAGGAGCACAAAAAGAAACATGAAGAGTTCCGCCGCACGGTACAGGAGCTCCATGAGATGCTGGAAGAACAGGAAGGTCCGTCCGATGCTTTCGTGAAGGCAGTAGAGGAGAATGTGATGAAATGGCTCACTTTTCACATTCAGTCCTCCGACCGCTCTGTGGCGGAGTACAAATATATGCGGGACAATGCGGAGAGACTGTAAAACTTTCCGTCAGAGGAAAAATCTGATAAAAACTCTGAGAAAAACTCTTTACTAGAATGAAGTTTATGTTATAATATCTCTAGACCGACCTGCCGGCCTTTTTGTTGTTGTGCCTTCTGCACAAAGAGGATAGACAGGAGGGAAAGCAAGGGACTAAAGTTTCAGTCTCAAAAACACTAGGAGGAAGAAAGTTTATGGCAAAGAAATGGGTTTATTTGTTCAGCGAGGGCAACGCCACGATGAGAAACCTGTTAGGCGGCAAGGGCGCCAACCTGGCTGAGATGACCAACCTGGGACTTCCGGTTCCGCAGGGATTTACCATCACTACGGAAGCATGTACCCAGTATTATGAGGACGGAAGAACGATCAATGACGAGATCATGGGCCAGATTATGGAGTACATCGGCAAGATGGAAGAGATCACCGGAAAGAAATTCGGCGATAAGGAGAATCCGCTTCTGGTTTCCGTTCGTTCCGGAGCAAGAGCTTCCATGCCTGGTATGATGGATACGATCTTAAACCTTGGTCTGAACGAGGAAGTTGTTGAGGTTCTGTCTGAGAAATCCGGCAATCCCCGCTGGGCCTGGGACTGCTACAGAAGATTTATCCAGATGTATTCTGACGTTGTTATGGAGGTCGGCAAGAAGTACTTTGAAGAGCTGATCGACAAGATGAAAGAAGAGAAGGGCGTAAAGCAGGACGTAGAGCTTACCGCTGACGATCTGAAAGAGCTGGCCGGCCAGTTCAAGGCTGAGTACAAGGAGAAGATCGGCTCTGACTTCCCGTCTGATCCGAAGGAGCAGCTGATGGGCGCTATCAAGGCCGTATTCCGTTCCTGGGACAACCCCAGAGCAAACGTATACCGCCGCGACAACGATATCCCCTACTCCTGGGGTACCGCTGTAAACGTACAGATGATGGCATTCGGAAACATGGGCGACGACTGCGGAACCGGCGTTGCATTTACCCGTGATCCGGCTACCGGCGAAAACGGACTGTTCGGCGAGTTCCTGACCAACGCACAGGGCGAGGACGTGGTTGCCGGCGTTCGTACTCCCATGCACATTTCCGAGATGGAAGAGAAGTTCCCGGAGGCATTTGCACAGTTCAAAGAGGTGTGCAAGATTCTGGAGAACCATTACAGAGATATGCAGGATATGGAGTTCACCGTTGAGCACGGCAAGCTGTACATGCTGCAGACCCGTAACGGAAAGAGAACTGCAAAGGCTGCGTTAAAGATCGCCTGCGATCTGGTTGATGAGGGAATGAGAACGGAGAAAGAGGCTGTTGCCATGATCGATCCGAGAAACCTGGATTCCCTGCTTCATCCCCAGTTTGACGCTGCTGCATTAAAGAAGGCCGTACCGATGGCAAAGGCCCTGGGAGCATCTCCGGGAGCTGCCTGCGGTAAGATCGTGTTCACTGCTGATGACGCAGTGGAGTGGGCTGCAAGAGGCGAGAAGGTAGTTCTGGTTCGTCTGGAGACCTCTCCCGAGGACATTACCGGTATGAAGTCTGCTCAGGGTATCCTGACTGTTCGCGGCGGTATGACCTCTCACGCAGCCGTAGTTGCCCGTGGTATGGGTACCTGCTGTGTATCCGGATGCGGCGACATCGTTATGGACGAGGCAAACAAGAAATTCACCTTAGGCGGAAAAGAGTTCCATGAGGGAGATTACATTTCTCTGGACGGCTCCACCGGATGTATTTACGACGGAATCATCCCGACGGTAGACGCTACCATCGCAGGTGAGTTCGGACGTATTATGGCATGGGCGGACAAGTACAGAACTCTGAAGGTTCGTACCAACGCAGATACTCCTGCTGACGCAAAGAAGGCACGTGAGCTGGGCGCTGAGGGTATCGGCCTCTGCCGTACCGAGCATATGTTCTTCGAGGGCAACAGAATCGACGCATTCCGCGAGATGATCTGTGCTGAGACCCTTGAGGAGAGAGAGGCAGCCCTGGAGAAAATCCTTCCGGAGCAGCAGGGAGACTTCGAGAAGCTGTATGAGGCTCTTGAGGGCAATCCTGTAACCATCCGTTTCCTGGATCCGCCTCTGCATGAGTTCGTTCCCACTGAGGAAGAGGACATCAAGAAGCTGGCTGACGCTCAGGGCAAGACTGTTGAGCAGATCAAGGCTATCATCGACGGCCTGCATGAGTTCAACCCGATGATGGGTCATCGTGGATGCCGTCTGGCTGTGACCTATCCGGAGATCGCAAAGATGCAGACCAAGGCTGTTATCCGCGCCGCTATCAACGTGAAGAAAGCTCATCCCGACTGGAAGGTAGAGCCGGAGATCATGATCCCGTTAGTAGGCGATGTGAAAGAGCTGAAGTATGTAAAGAAATTCGTTGTTGAGACCGCTGACGCTGAGATCGCAGCTGCCGGCGTTGATCTGAAGTACGAAGTAGGTACCATGATCGAGATCCCGAGAGCATGCGTGACTGCAGATGAGATTGCAAAAGAAGCTGACTTCTTCTGCTTCGGAACCAACGACCTGACTCAGATGACCTACGGCTTCTCCCGTGACGACGCTGGTAAGTTCTTAAACGCTTACTACGATGCGAAGATCCTGGAGAACGATCCGTTTGCAAAGCTGGATCAGGACGGCGTTGGCCAGCTGATGAAGATGGCTATCGAGAAGGGCAAGCCCGTAAATCCGACGCTGCACGTAGGTATCTGCGGCGAGCACGGCGGAGATCCGTCTTCCGTAGAGTTCTGCCACAAGATCGGTCTGGACTATGTGTCCTGCTCACCGTTCCGCGTGCCGATCGCAAGACTGGCTGCTGCTCAGGCTGCACTGGCTGATGAGAAATAATCCATAGGTATAAGAGAGTCCCGCCGCTGAGGAATCAGCGCGGGACTTTTTGTGCGATACGCCCGGTATGCAGCTGCCGCCCTTAGGTGCTTGCGCATCCGGGGAGGCAGATATATGTCGGGCCACGGACAGCGAACAGCTCTGCTGTGAGCTGCCCGTGGTGTCCGCCTTAGCGGACACGGAGATCGCTTTTCAAAAGTATCGGAGAACAGCGATGACAGTAAAGGAAGCATACCGGATATTGGGCCTGGCCCCCGGGACAGAGGAGAAGGAGATTAAAAAGAGGTACCGGCGGCTGATGATGGAAATCCATCCTGACGCCGGAAGGTCCCGGGAGAAAGAGAGCACAGGGGCGGCCCAGGAGATCAACGCCGCCTATTCCGTGCTGAAAAAACGGTTTGGCATACGAAACGGTGGCAGTGAAGCCGGGGCTGGCAGCGCCGACGGCGGAAAGGACCGTCCCGCCTGGGACGCTCCCGTCAATGACCATGCCTATCGGGAAAGAGAGATCCTTCACTATGCGGAGGACCGGGAGGGAAATATCCTGGGCAGTTTCTCTGTGGCCAGGGGCAGATTTCTGTGGAAAACAGAGGAGGATTTTTCTTTGTTTCTGCTCAGCATCTACCGGTGCGGAAAAGAGCTGCTGGATGAGCTGGACGCTTCCATGAAGGTCAGAAGGGAGCTGTCCTTCCGCCGGCAGGTTCAGGCGGAGCTCACCTATCTGCTGGCTCAGCAGTTTATGGACGGACTGGGGCTTTTAAGTGAACTGGCCAGAGAAGAAGAAAGGAAAAAAGGAAATCCCACTGTGTTTTATCTGGCGGCCATGGCGGAGCTGGGAGAGGGGATAAAGCCGGTTGCTTCCGGGACGGTCCTGTATCCGGCCCGGCTGAAAGGACACCGGCTGTACCTGAAGGATGGGGACGGCCGGGAACTGGGGTATCTTTCCTTCCCCGACGACCGGCTTTATTATGTGGTGATTCCTTTGTTTGAACAGAGAAGGGTGCAGGTGAAAATCCGGGCGGCGGAAAAAAAGCCCTCCGGGCCGGGGAGGGCAAAGAGAGCTTACCAGCATCTTCATCTGTGGCTTCGGCTGACGGAGAAAGAAGTCTGCCGGCCTCCGGAAAATCTGAATCTGCAGATCGAAAAGCTCCTGCAGAGATACAGGGGATGACGGGGGAGAGGCCGGTTTTTCCCGCCGGCCGCTTCCGTCAGATCATTCCCAGAATCCAGTAGACGGCTCCTCCGATGATTCCGCTGGATAAAATGGCCTGAATGGGGCCCAGCTTCTTTTTCTGGAGCAGGAAAAAGAGAATCAGGGAAAGGATCACCGCCACCCAGTTGGTATTTTCCAGGGCGGCGTTTTCCAGTCCCTCCCACCAGGCGGTCCCCACCAGACGGACGGCGGCGGCGATGATCATGGCCACCACAGCCGGCCGCAGTCCCTGCAGCACACCCTGCACGCCTTCCAGGCTGCTGTACCTTTCATAAAACCAGGACAGGATGAGGACGATGACCATAGCCGGAAGAATGTAGGAGAAGGTGGCGGTCACGGTTCCCGGGACTCCGGCGGTCCGGGTGCCCACAAAGGAGGCGATGTTGATCCCCAGAGGTCCGGGGGTCATCTCTGCGATGGAGATGATGTCTGTGTACTCCCAGTCGGTGAGCCAGAGCTGCTCCGCCACCACCCGGCTTCGGATCAGCTCCATGGAGGCATAGCCGCCGCCGAAGCTGAAGAGTCCGAGGAGGAAAAATATTTTAAACAGCTGATAATAGATCATTTGACAGTACCGTCCTTTCCTGCTTTTTCCTGTTTCATGGAGATCCAGGTGTGGACACCGCCGATCACGCCGCAGATCAGAAGCACCAGTATGATGTCCGCATTAAACACCAGAACCACCACGGCGGCAGCGATGAGCATGATCCAGGTGAGGGAGGCAGCTCCGGCCACCACGTTCCGGGTCATGGTGACGGACACGTTCATCATGACGGAGGCCACGCCGGCCTGCATGCCCCGAAGCACGACGCTCACCACCGGGTTGGTGCGGAACTGGGTGTAAAATACGGAAATGACGCTCAGGATGATCATGGGCGGCAGAACCGTCCCCACTGCGGTGATAATGGCTCCCAGGGGGCCGCAGATGCGGTAGCCGATCATGATGGAGGTGTTGACTGCCATAACGCCGGGACAGGACTGGGCGATGGCGGTCAGGTCCATGACCTCGTCCTGGCCGATCCAGCCCAGTTCCTCCACAAATTTTTTCTGCAGGAGGGAAATGATGACCATTCCTCCTCCGAAGGTGCAGGCGCTGATGACAAAACAGGTCTTAAACAGCGTCCACAACCTGCCTTTGTCCTTGACAAGTCGGATGGATGTTTCCATAAATCAAAAGATCTCCTTTCTTTTCCGGGACAGCCGGGGCTGATTGAATAGTTATAAAAATCGTTTTATAATAAATTCCATACGGCGGACTTTTCGCGGTCCGGCGGAGGAAGGGGGAAAACAGGTGAAACTGACACAGCTGAGATATTTTCAGGCTATCTGCAGATATGGGAACCTCACGCGCGCGTCCAGGGAACTGCACATTTCACAATCCAGCCTGTCGGGCACTATTAAGGAGCTGGAGGAGGAGTTCGGCGTGCTTTTGTTTTACCGCCTGAGCAGAGGACTGACGCTCACCAGAGAAGGTGAATTGTTCCTCCAGGAGGTTACCGGCCTGCTGGATCATGCGGACCAGGTGACGGAGCGCATGAGGGAGCTGAAAAATACAGAACAGGTGGTGACTCTTGGGGTGCCGCCCATGATCAGCGTGCTGTTCTTTCCCCGCCTGCTGGCTCTGTTCCAGAAAGAGTTTCCGGGAGCCAGGCTGCAGCTTGCGGAGAGCGGAAGCCTGGCCAACGAGGCGGAGGTGGCGGACGGCGCCCTGGATGCCGCCATGATCTCCTGTGATGCAGAGCATCCGCCGGAATTTTCCCATTGGGTTTTATGCACTCTGAACATATGTTTTTATGTAAATGCAGCCGATCCTCTGGCAAAGCGAAAGTCTCTGCGCATGGAGGATACGGCGGGAACGCCTCTGGCCCTTTTGGGGGAGGATTCCTTTCTCACCAGCTGTGTGGACCGGAACTATCAGGCCCTGGGCATGAAGCCGAATGTGGTGTTGAACACCAACCAGCTGGCCGCGGTCAGTCGGATCATTCGCGACGGGACGGCAGCGTCCTTCCTTTTTGAGAATGTGCTGTCTCCGGAACCGGATGTGGCAGTTCTGCCGGTGGAAGATCTGCCGCCGGTGCAGATCTGCCTGATCTGGAATGAGGGGAGAAAACTCTCTCCCTGCGCCGCCCGTTTTATCCGGATGGTGAAATCCGCCGGCAGCGCCCTGACCTCCCGTCTTTCTACAGGTTTATTGTAAGGCGGAACCGGGAAAAAATCCAATAGGAAAATCAGAAAGATCCTTCGGAAAAAGCGAAGGCGGAAAAAGAGGAGACGATGTATGAACACGAAAGATTTAAAATGCTTTCAGGCGGTATATGAGGAAAAAAGCATCAGCCGGGCGGCCAGGCGGCTGTTCATCACGCCCCAGGGTCTGAGCAAGAATATCCGTCAGCTGGAGGAGGAGCTTCACGCGGCTCTGTTTGTGCGGACGGCCCAGGGAATGGCGCCCACGGAGAGTGGGCGTTTTCTCTATGAGCGATCCGGGCGGGTGGTCCATCAGCTGGAGGAGATTGAGAACGGCCTGCGGCAGTTGGAACAGCGGCGGGAACGGCTGAGAATCGGCTGTGCCAATGGCGTCCTGAACCTGCTTCCCCTGAGGGTGATCCTGGCGTTTGGGGAGGAACATCCGGAGCTCAGGCTGGAGTGGAGGGAATACCCCAACGATCAGGTAAAGAAAAAGCTGCTGGATTCGGAGATTGAATATGGATTTGTGATCGGAGACTGGGATGAGGAAATGGTGAAGGCCAGAAAAATCACCGGATGCCGCATCTGTCTTCTGGTTTACGAGGGGCATCCCCTGTATGACCGGGAGCGGGTGCGTCTGTCCTGGCTGGAGGGGGAGCGGCTGGCAGTGATGAACGAGTCGTTCCGCCTGTATCACGACTTTACCTCTCTGTGCGCGGTACAGGGGGTAAAGCCGGTTATCGCGGCGAAAACGGCGGACGGAGCCGGACTTTACCGGCTTTGCAGCCAGAAGGCGGGGCTGGCGGTGGCTCCGGAATTTTTCCGGGAAGAATTCCGCATGGATGGCGTCCGGGCCCTTCCATTTGAGGAAGATCTGCGGTGGGAGATCTACGGAATGAGCAAAAAGGAGGCCGCCGGATATGAAAACATCCGGCTGTTTGACCGGTACCTGAAGGAAAATCTGTAAATGATTCCGGCATTCAAAAAAGAATTGTGCCCCGTCAATCACTGGTTGATGGCCCGCAGTTCTTTTTTGTGATACAATATTGTTAAATAAATATCAGAGAGAGGGGAGACCAAATGAAGTACAAAAATTTATTTACTCCTGTGAAAATCGGTTCCGTCACCATCAAGAACCGGTTTGCCATGGCGCCCATGGGACCGCTGGGACTGGCGGATTCCGAGGGCGGCTTTAATCAGAGGGGCATTGACTACTACACGGAGCGGGCAAAGGGCGGCACTGGCCTGATCATCACCGGCGTTACCTTTTCCGACTGCAAGGTGGAGACCCAGAGTATGCCCAACTGCCCCAATTCCACCTACAATCCCGTCCATTTTATCCGCACCGGCCGGGAGATGACGGAACGGGTGCACGCGTACGGCAGCAAGATTTTCCTGATGATGTCCGCTGGTTTTGGCCGTGTGACCATTCCCACCAACTTAGGCGAGTTTCCGCCGGTAGCCCCGTCCGCTATTCCTCACCGCTGGCTGGACAAGATCTGCCGTCCGCTGACAGTAGAGGAGATCAAAAGCATTGTAAAATCCTTCGGAGACGGAGCCTACAATGCCAAGAGAGCGGGATTTGACGGTGTGGAAATCCATGCGGTTCACGAGGGATACCTGCTGGATCAGTTTGCCATTTCCATGTTCAATTTAAGGACTGACGAGTATGGCGGATCTCTGGAAAACCGTCTGCGCTTTGCAAAAGAAGTGGTGGAGGAGATTAAGTCCCGGTGCGGAAGCGACTTCCCGGTGGCACTGCGCTTCAGCGTAAAGAGCATGATCAAGGACTGGAGAGAGGGCGCCCTTCCCGGCGAGGAGTTTGAGGAGAAGGGCCGCGACATCGAGGAGGGACTGGAGGCGGCGAAGCTGCTGGTGCAGTACGGTTACGACGCCCTGGATACCGATGTGGGAACCTATGACGCCTGGTGGTGGAATCATCCGCCGATGTATCAGGAGAAAGGACTGTACCGCCCCTACTGCAAGATGGTAAAAGAGGTGGTGGAAGTTCCTGTGCTGTGCGCCGGCCGTATGGACAACCCGGACATGGCATCGGAGGCCCTGGAAAACGGAGAGTGCGACATCATCAGCCTGGGACGTCCTCTGCTGGCGGATCCGGATTATGTGAATAAGCTGCGCTCCGGCCGTCTGGCTCAGATCCGTCCCTGCATTTCCTGTCAGGAAGGCTGCATGGGCCGGATTCAGGAGTATTCCATGATCAACTGCGCCGTCAATCCTCAGGCAGCCAGAGAGCGGGCTATGGCATATGAGCCCATCTTAAAGAGCAAAAAAGTGATGGTGGTGGGCGGAGGCGTGGCCGGCTGCGAGGCCGCAAGAGTTCTGGCCATTCGCGGGCATCAGCCAGTGCTGTTTGAAAAGGGCGGCAGTCTGGGCGGCAACCTTCTTCCCGGAGGAGCTCCGGAATTCAAGGAGGACGACCTGGCCCTGGCCCGGTGGTATGCCACCACGCTGGCAGATCTGAATGTTCCCGTTCATTTAAACCATGAGGTGACGAAAGAGGAAGTACTGGCGGGAGATTATGACGCGGTGATTATCGCCACCGGTTCCCAGCCGAAGAAATTCTCCCTGGGAGAGGATGAGAAGGTGTACACGGCGGCTCAGGTCCTGTTGAAAGAAAAAGACTGCGGCGACGCCACGGTGATTGTGGGCGGAGGCCTGGTGGGCTGCGAGACGGCTCTGTGGCTGGCTCAGCATGGCAAGAAGGTTACCATTGTGGAGGCCCTGGACAAGATTCTGGCGGTAAACGGACCTCTGTGCCACGCCAACAAGGATATGCTGGAGCTGCTGGTGCCCTATAATGGCGTGGAAGTGGTCACCGGGGCGAAGGTGAAATCCTACGCCGGCGGAGTGCTGACGGCTGAGACAGCGGAGGGAGAAAAGGCCATTCCCTGCGACAGCGTGATCCTGGCTGTGGGCTACCGGGAGGAAGATTCCCTGTATCGTCAGCTGGAATTTGACGTACCGGAGATCTATCTGCTGGGAGATGCCAAAAAGGTGTCCAACATCATGTATGGAATCTGGGATGCCTTTGAGGTGGCAAATCATATCTGATAAATAGAATGTTCTTTTGAAATTCCATCGCTGATGCTGAGGCTCCTGGGGCGGAAGGAAAATCCGGTGGATGCCATCTCCGGAGCGACACTGGCAGACACGGCCGGCTACATCAATGCGGTGGTTGCGGCTGCTCAGGAATTAGAATCCGCAGAAACAGGTTCTGATGGAAATCAATGAGAGAAAAGAAAACGGGAACAGCATTCAGCCGTTCCCGCTTTCTTATATAAGAGCTTTGGGATTTTATACGAGGGCTTTTGTCTTCCACGCTCCGCTGCGGTAGCGCCATACGAAGAACGCAGCCCGGACCCACCAGTCCAGAATCATGGCCATCCAGACGCCGAACACGCCGAAGCCCATATACCGTCCGAAAATATAGCTGAATACAATCCGGCAGATCCACATGGATGCAACGGAGGTGATCATGCAGAATTTCACGTCTCCCGCGGCCCGCAGTGTGGACGGCAGGGAGAAAGCTGTAGGCCAGATCATGATCACGGAGATACCGTGGAGGAAGAAGATCTGGACAGCTTCATGGGCGGTGATGTCCGACAGATTGTATGCCCGGGTGATCAGGTTGGAGGCGGCCAGCATAACCACCACTGTGATGGTCACGGAAGCGTAGATGATCTTCAGCAGCTTCTTTGTATAATAGGAAGCCTGCTCGTAATCGCCGGCGCCTACGCACTGGGAGATTACTGTGGTGACAGCCAGGTTCATAGCCATGCCGGGAATGGTCTGGAAGCTGGCCACGGTATTGGCCACGGCGTTGGCGGCGATAGCGTATGTACCGAATGTGGATACCAGACTGAGCACGATGATTTTTCCCAGCTGGAACATACTATTTTCCAGTCCATTGGGAATGCCGATCTGCAGGATCTTTTTAACCAGTCCTTTCCGGAACTGATAGTGCAGAGTGGGCTTAATGTGCAGCGTCTGGTTCTGGTTTAAGAGTAGCACGGTGATCAGGATGGCCGCCACCATTCTGGATACCAGAGTGGGAATGGCCACGCCGTCTGCCCCCCGGTGAAAGCCGAATACCAGAATGGCGTTTCCGCATACGTTGATGATATTCATCAGCATGGACACCTGCATGGATACTTTGGAGTTGCCCATGGAGCGAAAGATGGCCGCGCCGGCATTATAGAGAGCAATAAAGGGGATGGACGCGGTTACAATGAGAAGATATACATTGGCATGGTACATAACATCCGCGTCAATCTGGCCGAATACCACATGAAGAATGAAATCTTTTCCCACATACATAACGGCCATGATGATAACAGCCAGAATGGTCACAAACCAGACCAGCTGATTGGCGGCTTCACAGGCGCGCTTCTCTCTCTGGCGTCCCAGGTACTGACCGGCTACCACGGCGCCTCCTGTGGCCAGGGCCTGAAATGCGTTGATTAAAAGGAGCATAACGCTGTCTACCAGGGAAACGCCGGACACGGCAGCCTCCCCTACCTGGGCAACCATAATGGTGTCCGCCATTCCCACAAGCACATTTAAGAACTGTTCGATGACCAGGGGAATGATCAGGGCTGTCAGGGCCCGGTTGGAGAACAGATAATGACTTCGGTCTGCAGCAGCTGTTTTCATAATACTAAACCCTTCCTTTTGTGTAAATTACAGCAGTCTATTATATAACCGCCGGCGGCGGCGCACAAGAGAAAATTTAAAAAAATCCGGAAGCCTTCTAAAAGTGCGGGATCGGGGAACAGCCGCCTGCCGGGCGTATCACGCAAACCTCCGTGCCCGCTAAAGCGGACACCACGAACCATGAAAGCCCTCGGACCGCTCCGTGCTGCGCACTCATGCGATCCGACCTGCATTCGCAATCCGGCCTACCAGCCTTCTTGCTCATACAGGTTAGCGTCTCTGTTATGAAGTGACTTTTGTCAAGAGGTAAATACAACATCCAACAAACTTTTTCTTGACTGTCACATTTGTGTGATCTGTCAGCATATGTAAGGAGCTCTGA
>DXBC01000034.1 GCA_019116745.1 Candidatus Lachnoclostridium stercorigallinarum | reverse complement strand
AACGGGCTGCTTGCAGACCGGACCGTCTCTGCTTTGGAGACGCTAACCTGTATGAGCAAGAAGGCCGGCAGGCCGGATTGCGAATGCAGGTCGGATCGCATGAGTGCGCAGCACGGAGCGGTCCGAGGGCTTTCATGGTTCGTGGTGTCCGCGTTAGCGGGCACGGAGGTTTGCGCGATACGCCCGGCAAGCGGCCGCCATGCCTGCATGGGCGGACATTCAGGTGTGAGGTCCTTTCCCGGGATTGACAGACCGACGGGAAAGGAGTATAATTTTCAGAAATTGTCTCTGTTCACAGCAGAAAGACATTTGAACGTCCTAAAAAGAGAAATCCGGCCTGGAGCCGGTCTGTGACAGGGAAATACAGATGTGTGAGGGAATGATTATGGTTCGATATTTTGCAAAGCGGATAGGCATTATGGTGATCGCGCTGTTCATGATCGCACTGCTGACTTTTGTGATCATGCACTCCATCCCCGGCGGCCCCTTTACCAGCGACCGGAAGGTGAGTCCGGAGGTGGAGGCGGCGTTGAATGCCAAATATAATCTGGACGCTCCCCTGCCGGAGCAGTTTTTTGACTACATAGGGGGGCTTCTCCACGGGGATTTCGGACCGTCCTACAAGTATCCGGGAAAGTCGGTAAACGACTTTATTTACAACGGATTTCCGGTGTCTGCAAAGCTGGGCGGCATTACTATCGTGTTTGTGCTCCTGGCTGCCATCCCCATGGGAGTGGTAGCTGCGGTGAAAAATGGAAAATGGGTGGATATGGTGGTGATGGCGGCGGCTACCATTGGAGTGACCATTCCCTCCTTTATTATCGCATCCCTGCTGATTTATGTGTTTTCCTTCCGCCTCAACTGGCTGCCCACCTACGGCATTGACACCTGGAAAGGGTATATTCTGCCGGTGATTGCTCTGGGCGGCTATTCCATCAGCTATATGGCACGTCTGATGCGGTCCAGCCTTCTGGAGGTGATGGGCCAGGATTACATCCGCACGGCCAGGGCCAAAGGTCTCTCTGAGGTCAAGGTGGTCTTCGGCCACGCCATGAGAAACGCTCTGATCCCGGTGATTACAGTGCTGGGCCCTACCATTGCAAACCTGATGACCGGAAGCTTTGTAATTGAAAAGATTTTTGCCATTCCAGGTCTGGGAGGATATCTGGTGAACAGTGTGTCCCAGAGAGACTATACGACCATCATGGGCGTGACAATTTTTTATGCCACGTTTCTTATGGTCATGATCTTTGTGGTGGATATTTTCTACTGCCTGATCGACCCCAGAATTAAATACGAGTAGGATGAGGTTGGAAGAGATGGACAATAAATGGGAGATGCTCAGCTCCACCAGTGAGGAGCGGGAGAAAATTTGGACGAAAAACAGAACGTTTGCCGGAGACGTATGGTTCCGGTTCCGCAGGAAGCCCACGGCTATCGCCGGTTTTGTGCTGATTATCCTGCTGCTGCTCTTTGCTCTGGCGGGGCCGCTTTTTACCGATTACAGCTATTCGGTTCAGGATCTGGAGGTAGTGAATATTCCTCCGCTGATGAAGGTTTATGACACCCCGGACGGCAACGGGTATCTGTACATTACTCAGAGCCTGAAGGTGATCTACGTCAACCCTGACGGAACGCTGGGAGGCCAGCTGGAAAAGGTCCGGGAAGAATCGGATATGAGCATGACGATTTTTGATTACAACGGAACGGAGGTGGGCCTGTACTACGGCCAGAAGCCCTACGTCATGGCGGATCCTGCCACAAAGGTGATTTATCCGGATTCCACCGTGCGCAACGCCTCCTATCTGCTGGGAACGGATTCCCTGGGAAGAGATATTCTGACCCGTCTGATGTACGGCGTCCGCGTGTCCCTGCTGGTGGCCTTTGTGGCGGCGGCGGTAAACATGGTGATCGGCATTCTCTACGGGGGAATTTCCGGCTACATGGGCGGCAACGTGGACGCGGTGATGATGCGTCTGGTGGATATTATCAATACCATTCCCCTGACCCTTTATGTGATTCTGATCATGGTGCTTTTAGGCTCCGGCCTGCAGAGTATTATTGTGGCCCTGGGAAGTGTGTACTGGGTGGATATGGCCCGTGTGGTGAGAGGCCAGGTGCTCAGCCTGAAGCAGCAGGAGTTTGTGATGGCGGCAAAGACCATCGGTTCCTCCACGAAGACCATTCTGTTCCAGCACCTGATCCCCAACGCCATGGGCTCCATTCTGGTGACGGTGACCATGCTGATCCCCTCGGCGATCTTTATGGAAGCATTCCTGAGCTTTCTGGGAATCGGGCTGCAGCCGCCTCTGGCCAGCCTGGGAACCATGTGCAACGACGCCACGGCGAACCTGAGGACCTGTCCCTATCAGCTGTTTATACCGGCTCTGGTGATCTGTCTGATCATGTTCGCGTTTAATTTCGTGGGAGACGGACTGCGGGATGCCCTGGATCCCAAATTAAAGAAGTAGGAGAGGGAAAATGGAACCGATCTTGAAAATAGAAAATCTGAAAACATCATTTATGACCAGCAACGGCGAGGTCCAGGCCGTCCGCGGAGTGAGCTTTTCCGTGGAGAAGGGCGAGATCGTCGGCTTGGTGGGAGAGTCGGGAAGCGGAAAAAGCGTGACCTCCATGTCCATTTTAAAGCTGCTGGCAGATACAGCCAGGATCAAAGAAGGAAAGATCCTGTTTGAGGGGGAGGACCTGACCCGGTACTCCAGAGCTCAGATGAGAAAAATACGGGGAGGAAAGATCTCCATGATCTTCCAGGACCCCATGTCCTCTTTGAATCCTCTGATTCCTGTGGGAAAACAGGTGGCGGAGATGATCCGGGAACATCATCCGGAGAAAAGCAGGGAACAGGTGAAAGAAGAGGTGCTGGAACTGTTTGCCCGGGTGCGGATTCCGGAGCCGGAAAAGCGGTACCGCTCTTTCCCCCATGAGTTTTCCGGAGGAATGCGTCAGCGTGTGATGATTGCCATGGCTCTGGCCAACCGGCCGGATCTGCTTATCGCCGATGAGCCTACCACCGCTCTGGATGTGACCATTCAGGACCAGATTTTAAAGCAGCTTCGGGAGCTGAAGAAGGAATACGGAACCAGTATTATCTTTATCACCCACGACCTGGGCGTGGTAGCGGAACTGTGCGACCGGGTGGTAGTGCTTTACGGCGGACTGGTGATGGAAGAAGCCACGATTTTTGATATTTTTGAAAATCCGAAGCATCCCTACACCCTGGGGCTTCTGGCTTCCATCCCAGCTTTGGATCAGGATAAGAGCCGGAGGCTTCTGCCCATTCCCGGATCCCCGCCGGATATGACAAAACCGCCGGAGGGCTGTCCCTTTGCCCCCAGATGCCCCTATGCCAGGGTGGTGTGCGGCCGTGAGCTTCCGGAGATGACGGATATTGCAGAAGGCCACCGGTCCAGATGCTGGCTGTTAAGCCCGGATGCGCCGGAAGAAAACAACCCGTTTAAGGGAGAGGAAACGGACAGAGGGGAGGGAGAGTCATGAGCGATAAGGCGATGCTGGAAGTAAAAAACCTGACAAAGCATTTTAAGGCGGGAAGAGGCCAGGTGGTGCATGCCGTGGATAACGTGAGCTTTACGTTGGAAAAGGGAAAGACTCTCGGTCTGGTGGGGGAGTCCGGCTGCGGCAAATCCAGCTGTGCCAGGACCATTATCCGCATCTATGATCCCACAGACGGTCAGATTCTGCTGGACGGCCAGGACATCACCCATATGAAGCAGCGGGAATTAAAGCCTTACCGTCGGAAAATGCAGATGATTTTTCAGGATCCTTACGCTTCTTTAAACGCCAGAATGACGGTGCGTGACATCATTGCGGAGCCGCTGCTGGCTCACGGAATTGTGAAGAAGAAAGATCAGGCCAACGAGTACGTCTATCCCATGCTGGAGCGGGTGGGCCTGACGAAGGAACATGCCAACCGCTATGCCCATGAGTTTTCCGGCGGTCAGAGACAGCGGGTGGGGATTGCCAGAGCTCTGGTGCTGCAGCCGGAGCTGGTGATCTGTGACGAACCTATCTCGGCTCTGGATGTGTCCATTCAGGCTCAGGTTATCAACCTGCTGAAGGATTTTCAGGAGGAAAAAGGGCTGTCCTACCTGTTTATCGCTCACGACCTGTCCATGGTTCGCTATGTGTCCGACGATGTGGGAGTGATGTATCTGGGACAGCTGGTGGAGGTCTGCGAGGCAGATGAAATTTACAGAAATCCCCTTCATCCCTACACCCGCGGCCTTTTAGGCAGTATTCCCATTGCCAATCCCAGACTGGCCAGGGAAAAGGAGAAGAGCAGTATTGAGGGAGATATTCCCAGTCCCATCGATCCGCCGTCAGGCTGCCGGTTCCACACCAGATGCCCTTACGCGAAGCCGATCTGCTCGGAACAGGCCCCGCAGTTAAAGGACGTGGGGGGCGGGCACATGACAGCCTGCCATCTGTACTGACAGGGAACTTCCGCAGCTGAGAGACAGAGTTTTCGAAGCTGCCGGATATTTGCTTGGAACGGCCCATTTTCGGGCCGATGCCATAAATATGAAAAATAAAAGGAGGAGAAACATTATGAAGAAGAAACTGGGGTTGACACTGGCTGCCGGTCTTATGTGCGCCGCCATGCTGGCGGGCTGCGGAGGAAGCAGCAGTGAGACAGAACCGCAGACCATCGGTGAGCCCACTTCCGCTGCGGAGGAGAGCGCACAGGAGACTGCGGCCGCGGAGCCGACAGGAGCCCAGGAGCTGACCTTTGTGCTCAACAATGAACCGGACAGCCTGGATCCGTCCTACACCAACAATTCCTTTGCATCTCCTTTCCTGGCCAACCTCTTCGAGGGTCTGGTGACCTATGATGAGAACGGGGAACTGGCGCCGGGAAATGCGGAATCCTGGGAATCCAATGAAGACATGACAGTGTGGACTTTCCATCTGAGAGACGGCCTGAAGTGGAGCGACGGCACCCCTCTGACGGCGGAGGATTATGTCTATTCTGCTCTTCATGTGATGACGCCCACCACCACCTCCCAGTATGTAAACATGATGACCGATTATATTGTAAATGGTCAGGAGTACTATGATGGAGCCGTTTCTGCTGAGGAAGTAGGTGTGAAAGCGCTGGATGAGAACACGGTGGAGTACACCTTAAAGCAGCCCACTCCCTTCTTTGCGGATGTGACCAGCATGTGGGTATACTCTCCGGTGCAGGAGGCTACGGTGGAGGCCAACGGAGATAAGTGGTCCACAGCGGCGGACACTTACGTGAGCAACGGCCCGTTCAAGGTGTCTGAGATCAACATGGGCGAGAGCGTCGTACTGGCGAAGAATGAGAATTACTGGGATGCGGAGAATGTGACCCTGGAGAAGCTGACTTTCCGCTACATCCTGGATCAGTCCACGGCTCTTACTGCCTATGAAAACGGCGAGGTGGACGGTGTGAGAAATATCCCCGCCGGCGACATAGCCCGTCTGAAAGCAGAGGGAGCCGGCACCAATACCATCAACGTGTACGGAACGGTTTACTACAACTTTAACTGCGAAAAAGAACCTTACAACAATCCTCTGGTAAGAAAGGCCCTGAACCTGGCCATCGACCGGGAAGCCATCATCAACAACGTGGCTCAGCTGGATGCCCAGCCGGCGTACAGCATTCTGGCTCCCGGCTATATGGTGGACGGAAAGGATATTCTGGAGGGAAGATCCACCTTTGAGATGTCCCCCAACGCCGATGTGGAGGCTGCACAGGCCGCTCTGGCCGAGGCAGGCTATCCCAACGGAGAGGGATTCCCCACGGTTCAGCTCTCCTTCTACTCCGATGATACGGTGAAGAAGGTGGCAGAGGCCATCCAGGAGATGTGGGAGACCAACCTGGGCATCAATGTGGAAGTGACTTCCGCAGACTGGGCCGTATTCTACAGCGGCGTGCAGAACGGTGATTATGAAGTGGCAGCCATGGGCTGGAGCGCGGACTATGTGAACCCCATCAGCTTCCTGCCTCTTTTGGTGACCGGCGATGTGACCAATACCTCTTTCTACAGCAATCCGGAGTATGACGCTCTGGTGGAGCAGATCAAGGTGGAGAGGGATCCCGCTGCTTTCGCTCAGCTGGTGAAGGAAGCAGACGAGCTGGTGTCCTCCGACTATCCGGTTCTGCCGCTCTACTACAAGGCGGATACCTACCTGTTAAAGGATTATGTGAGCGGCGTTTACACCGATTCCTCCGCCCATCTGTACTTTAAAAATGCAGTTGTGACCAAATAGGAGAGTCTGAATGAAGTGCATTATCACTACGGAGGGGTTCGGGGATATGGTTTTTGAGCTGTTCCCTGAGAAGGCTCCCATTACAGTGGAAAATTTTGTCCGCACGGCGGAGAGCGGCTTTTATGACGGACTGGCCTGGTGCCGGATTGTCAGGGATTATGTGATTCAGGCCGGATCGCCGGACAATGACATCATGACGGACAGCGACTGGCACATCCGGGGAGAGTTTGAGGCCAACGGGATTCCCAATCCCATTCCCCACATCCGGGGAGCCATCTCCATGGCCAGGGACGACGGCTATGACACGGCTGGAACCCAGTTTTTTGTGGTTCATCAGGATGCGGCAAAGCTGGATGGAAATTACGCTGCCTTCGGGCAGATGACGGAAGGTTTTGACGTTCTGGATCGGATCGCGGAGCTGCCCACCTGGGGAGCGGAGACCTGGAACAAACCTGTGAATATGCCGGTAATGACCAGCGTCCGCATTGTAAGAGAATAACAGAACAGAACATTCCTCCGGAAGGAAACAGGGAGACGGCTTTGGCCGTCTCCTTTTTGCGTTGGAGGAACGGCAGAGGAATGTTTTTTTGACTTGCCGGAAAAATGCAGGTATAATGGCAGGAATATAAGGAGAAGACGAAAAAGGAGGCGGATGCTGTGAACAGAAAACGGTTTGGCAGAGGAATTCTGGCTGCTGTTCTGGCTGCAGGACTTCTGTGCTGGGGCCGCGGGACAGAGACGGCCATGGCAGAGAGCGGTTCTTTTGATATTGCGGGCATGGCCCTGTGGAAAGAGGCACAGGAGAGGCAGAGAAAGCTGACGGAAACCATCGCGGAGATGGAGGGAAGCTGGAGGCTGGAATACGGCGGACTGCAGTTGGGAGAGGACTTTTGCGGACAGGCAGAGCTTACCGGTCTGGGAACGGAGGATATGAACGGAACTATTTCTGTGACGGCTGGCGGAAAGGAGACGGCGGTGTCTTTCCGTGATGGCAATGTGACAGTAAGAGATGAAAGAGGGGAGAAGCTTCTGACGTCAGATCCTGCTGTCTGGTCGGAGATTTCCGCTGACTTTATGAATCGAACCACTTATGATCTGAGCTGTGTCAGCCGCCTGTGGGTCAGCGGCCACAAGGAGGACCGGGAGGATGGGAGCACGGTGCTTTCCTACGAGCTGAACGGGGAGGCGGCGGCAGAGCAGGTGGAACCTCTGGTGGGGAGCTGGCTGAAGAGCAGAGGCATTACCGTTTCCGGGGAAAGCGGCTGGCTGAGGCTGGATCGTGTTCTGGGAGAGCTGACGGTGAGCGCTTCCGGCTATATGGCGGTGGATCGGATCCGGGCGGAGGTATCCATTCCCCTGGGAAAAGAGACCGGAAAGGGGATTTTTGAGATCTGTGTCGTCTATCCTCAGGCACAGTGCTGAGGGGAGCGGACAGGATGACAGAAACGGCCAGGGAAACCGACGGCATAAAGTTTTTGATTTGCAAAGTATACTTGACATTTTGTGCAAAGCATACTATGCTAAAAGTGCAAAGCAAACCATACAAAACGGAGATGAACAGATGAGAACAAGAATTCAGGAGCTGAGGAAGCAGCGAAAAATGTCTCAGGAGGAGCTGGCTGAGGCGGTGGGAGTGACGAGGCAGACCATTACCTCTCTGGAGTGTGGGAAATATGTGGCGTCGCTTCCCCTGGCTCACAGGATTGCCAGGTTTTTCGGGATGGCTATTGAGGAAGTGTTTCTGTTTGAGGAGGAAGAATCATGAGAGAATGGATCAAAGCGATGAACGGTGAAGATTACGATTACAGGAAAATGGTAAAGAGCCGGGTTGTTCTGGGAAAGGTGTATATGCTTTTAGGAGTACTGGAAATTCTGGTTATGTGCATGACAGTGCAGATGCCTGGAGAATCCGCGGGGGATTTTTACCTTGCAAGCGGAATTGCCATAGTGGCCTGCGGTTTTCTGATTATGAGAAAAAACAGAAGATTATTGTCTTTTGAACAGGAAATGAGTAAAATGGAGATAAGGGAAAAGGACGAGAGATTCCGCAGAATCGGAACCAGATCCTGGGCCATGGCCGGCTATGTGATGATGATTGGGCTGTACGCGGCGGTTCTGATACTTATGGCCGTGGATCAGCAGACAGCGCGGGTCCTTGTGCTGGTAATGCTGGCATTCTGGATTCTTGTTCTTGGTTTCCAGATTTATTTCCGGAAGACGATGTAGAAGGGAGGTTTTGGCAGAATCCGCAGCGGTTCCTGATCGGCGGCGTTTTCCGGTACAGACTGAGACCTGCATGAAGCGATGCGGGACGGTTTCCGGCACAGGTCCGGCGATGCAGCCGGTTCGGCGCGGAAAGGGAAACGGATCGACCGGAATTTTAGGAACAAGGAGGATAATATGAAATGAGAGGAACGTGGAAAAAAAGATTTCTTCCGCTGCTGCTGGCATTGTCCATGATTTTTGCGGCAGCTCCGGGCATGACGGCCCGGGCGGCGGAGAATCCGGATCAGGAGATCGTGATTCTCTATACCAATGACGTGCACTGCGGTGTGGACGACAACATTGGATATGCCGGTCTGGCGCTCTATGAGAAACAGATGGAAGCTGAGACGCCATATGTAGCTCTGGTGGACGCGGGAGATGCCATTCAGGGCGCGCCCATCGGTACTCTTTCTGAGGGCGGTGACATTGTTTCCATTATGAATCAGGTGGGATACGATTTCGCAATTCCCGGAAATCATGAGTTTGACTACGGCATGGACCGGTTCCTGGAGCTGGCAGGTCAGCTGAACTGCGGATATTATTCCAGCAATCTTATGGATCTGCGCACGGGAGAGACGGTATTTGAGCCCTACAAGATCATGAGTTTCGGGGAAACTCAGGTGGCTTTTGTAGGTGCTTCCACACCGGAAAGCTTTACCAAATCCACGCCGAAATACTTTCAGGATGAGGCGGGAAATTATATTTACGGCTTCTGTGAGGATGAGAACGGACAGGCTTTGTACAGCCGGGTACAGAGCAGCGTAGACAGCGCCAGGGCAGCCGGAGCAGACTATGTGATTCTGGTAGCTCATCTGGGAAATGAGGGTATTACGCCCAGATGGACCTCCAGCGCAGTGGTGGCCAATACCAACGGCATCGACGCGGTAATCGACGGGCACTCCCATGAAACGGTGCCGGCAGCTTCTCTGACCAACATGGACGGAGAGGCCGTTCCCATGAGCCAGACGGGAACAAAGCTGGCAAATATCGGAAAAATGACTATCGGAACCGACGGCTCCATCACCACGGAGCTGGTAAACCAGGTGAGCGGAGAGGGCATGAATGCCACCTATACGGTTCAGAGCGGAGACAGCCTTTCCAGAATCGCAAAGAGAGAACTGGGATCCTACAACCTCTGGAATGTAATCTATGAGGCAAACCGCGATCAGATCAGCGATCCCAACGTAATCCGTCCCGGCCAGGTGCTGGTAATCCCCGGCAGCCAGGCAGCGGAGGGAGAAAAGGCGGAAGATCCGGAGACGGCACAGTTTATTGACGGAATCATGGCACAGTTCAGCGAGACCCTGAATACGGTGTTGGGCACCACTTCCGTAGATCTGACAGTCAATGATCCTCAGACCGGTGAGAGACGGGTGAGAAGCGGAGAGACCAATCTGGGAGATCTGACGGCAGATGCTTACCGGTATGTGCTGGGAGCAGAGATTGGCTTCAGCAACGGCGGAGGAATCCGTGACAACATTGCCGCCGGAAACATTACATACAATGACACTCTTCGTGTATTCCCCTTCGGCAATATGGGCTGCGTGGCGGAAGTGACCGGCCAGCAGATTCTGGATGCGCTGGAAATGGGCGCCAGGAACTATCCGGAGGAGAACGGAGCGTTCCAGCAGGTGTCCGGCCTGACCTACACTATCGACAGCTCTGTTCCCAGCAGCGTGCAGCTGGATGACAAGAGAAACTTTGTGGCGGTGACAGGACCCTACCGGGTAACGGACGTTATGGTAAACGGCGAACCTCTGGATCTGGAGAGAACGTACACTCTGGCGTCACACAACTATCTCTTAAAGGACGGCGGAGACGGCATGACCATGTTTGCCGGCTGCAACATCGTCCAGGATGAGGTGATGGCGGATGTGGATCTTCTGTCCGCTTATGTGAGAGACAACCTGGGAGGAACTGTGGGAGAGGAGTACGCTAACCCCACGGGACAGGGAAGAATCACAATCCGGTAAGATCACAGAACTGCCCGGTAATCCGGTTCAGATCATGAAAAGACGCCGCCTGACGGAGGAGAAATCCATTCGCCGGGCGGCGGCATTTTTGCAGAAAAAAATTTAAAAAACAAAAAAGCTGCCGGATCTCCGACAGCTTATCGTGCAGAAGAAGAGACTTGAACTCTCACGGTATTGCTACCACACGGACCTGAACCGTGCGCGTCTGCCAATTCCGCCACTTCTGCATCTGGTAAATTGTGCCAATTGCTTTATCAATTAGCACAATTATAATACTACAGGTTTTTAAATTAATCAAGTGTTTTTTTGAAAAAAATGAAAAAAAATTAAAAATCTGTTTCAGCAGCTGTTTCAGACGGCTTTCATCGCTTCCCCGGCGGCG
>DXBC01000033.1 GCA_019116745.1 Candidatus Lachnoclostridium stercorigallinarum | reverse complement strand
AGCTCCACAGAGCTCCGCGGAAATTTCCGTCAAAGCTGACGATAATCCCCTTTTTCTTTGCAATCTTCAGACAGCTCAGCACCAGCTTTCTGCAGTTTTCCCCGAGAGCCGGGGTGATGCCGCTTAAATGGAGCCAGGTGTAGCCGTCCAGCAGCTTTTCCAGGTCATAGGAATCAAAATCAAATTCTGTAATGGCGCTGTGCTTCCGGTCGTAAATCACCTTGCTGGGGCGGATTCCGTAGCCGGTCTCCAGGTAATAGGTGCCCATGCGGTGGGTGGGCGTCTGCTCCGGCGTGCTGAAAATCACCGGATCGCAGTGAACGTCGTTGCTCCGAAGCATGCGGATGGCGCTCTTTCCCAGACTGTTGTCCGGAACCACCGTAAAAAATGTGCTGTCAATTCCCAGATTGGCCAGAGCCAGGGCAATGTTGGCCTCGCTGCCTCCGTAGGTGGCCTCAAATCCGGTGGTCATCCGGATTTTTTCATAGTTTGGCGGCGTCAGGCGGAGCATGATCTCCCCGATGGTGATAAACCGGTGGGCCGTCCCTGCTCTCTCCTGCAGCAGATATTCATGGTTCATAACCCGTTCCTCCCTGTGTCCAGATTATTTATACTCCAGGTACGCGCCCTTCATGGGACTGGCCGCCAGCTGGCTGAACAGTCGAAGCACTCCCTTTTTGTATTTGGGCTCTCTGGGCTTCCAGTTCTTCCTTCTCTCCGCCAGCACGGCGTCGATCTCCTCCATGGTCTTTCTCTCGCCGGCAATACCGATGATGTTTAACTTTCTGGCCTCCACATCAATCTCGATCAGATCTCCCTCTTCCACCAGGGCGATGGGGCCTCCGTCCACGGCTTCCGGACTGCAGTGACCGATTACCGGCCCTGTGGACGCTCCGGAGAAACGGCCGTCTGTGATCAGGGCAATGCTCTTTCCCAGCTCTTTATCGCTGCTGATGGCCTCGGAGGTGTAGAACATTTCCGGCATTCCGCTGCCCTTGGGGCCCTCATAGCGGATAAACACCGCATCCCCTTTCTGCACCTTGTGCTTTAACACAGCGTCCAGGCATTCCTCCTCGCTGTCAAAGGGTCTCGCCCTCAGAACCACCTTGAACATCTCCTTCGGGCAGGCGGTGTGCTTGATCACCGCTCCCTCAGGAGCCAGATTTCCTCTCAGAACCGCGATGCTTCCCTCCGTTCCGATGGCCTTGTCATAGGGGCGGATAATATCCTCCTTCGTCAGGGACACCTGGTAGCGGCTGTTAAACTCCTGCAGCCACCTGTCGCATCTCTCGTAAAATCCGTTGGCCTTCAGTTCTTCCAGGTTCTCTCCCAGTGTCTTTCCCGTCACCGTCATCACATCCAGGTGAAGGTGGCGTTTGATCTCCTCCATGATCGCCGGCACTCCGCCCGCATAGTAGAAGCACTCTGCGGGCCACCGTCCAGCCGGTCTCACATCCAGAAGGTATCTGGCGCTTCTGTGGAGACGGTCAAAGGTGTCTCCCGTGATCTCAATGCCGAATTCATGGGCCAGGGCCGGGATGTGGAGCAGGCAGTTGGTGCTGCCGGAGATGGCCGCGTGAACCAGAATGGCGTTTTCAAAGCTCTTCTCCGTCACAATGTCGCTGGGGCGCATGCCGGGGGTAACCGCCAGCTTCACCGCCAGGGCGCCCGCCTGTCTGGCAAAGGCCAGAAGATCAGGGCTGGTGGCAGGCATCAGGGCGCTGCCGGGAAGGGCAAGACCCAAAGCCTCCGCCATGATCTGCATGGAAGAAGCCGTTCCGATAAAGGAGCAGGCTCCGCAGCTGGGGCAGGCGTTGCATTTGGCCCAGTTTAACTTCTCCTCGTCGATCTCTCCCCGCTGGTATCTGGCGCTGTACATGCCCAGCTGCTCCAGGGTGAGCATCTCCGGGCCTGCGTTCATGGTGCCTCCCGGAATCACCACGGAGGGCATGTTCACTCTGGCCATGCCGATTAAGTTGCCGGGCATGCCCTTATCGCAGCTGGAAAGGTAAACTCCCGCGTCAAAGGGAGTGGCGTTTGCATGGATCTCGATCATGTTGGCGATCATCTCCCGGCTGGCCAGACTGTAGTTGATTCCGTCCGTTCCCTGGCTCTCTCCGTCGCAGATGTCCGTACAGAAGTAGCGGGCTCCATGGCCGCCGGCCTCCTCAATGCCCTTTCTCACTTCCTCCACCAGAATGTTCAGGTGGCCGCTGCCGGGATGGCTGTCCCCGTAAGTGCTCTCGATCATCACCTGGGGCTTTGCCAGGTCCTCCGGCTTCCATCCCGTTCCAATGCGGAGTGGATCCAGCTCCGGCGCCAGACGGCGCATTTCCTGACTCTTTAACTCCATATCCTCTTCTCCCTTCCCCGCTCTCTGCCTTTTCCAGGCCCTTCCCAAGCGGTATCAAAACATTTTATCTATAACCGAATTATAGCCCCTGTTCCATTCTCCGGCAATACATATGATGAATTTATTTCCAATTTGATATTCTGAACAAAAATCCCGTTGTTTTTTTCAGTTTTTGCCTTTGATTTTAGCAATTTTTCCCATTTATTTTCTAATGTCGTCTGTTTGCCTTTTTAAACATCTGATGTATTCTTCTTTTTCCCCTTTTCTCTCTCCTCCAGGATCTCCATAATAGCCTGACGGTTGTAGGTCAGGTGCATGATCATGGCGCACCGCGCACCCACGGAATCCCGTTTCTCAATAGCTTCCGTGATGGCCCGGTGAGTCTTTAAGGTCTCCTCCATCAGCTTTCTGTGGGTCAGATTGGCAAAGGTGCACACCGCCTGGTTCATAATGGGAATCAGAGTCTCCACTACCTGATTCTTGCTGCAGCTGGCAATGCAGGTGTGAAATTCAATGTCCTTAGCGATATGGTTGTGGCCGCCCACATAAAGGGCTTCCGTCTCGTCGCAGAGCCGCCTCAGTCTCCGGATATCCTCCTCCGCGGCATTTTTGCAGGCCAGGGAGGCGATCTCCGGCTCAATCATCAGCCGCACATCAAACAGTTCCAGGGCCAGCTGATACTTGTCCTCCGCCTTCCCAAATCCCAGAGGATCCTCCGCCGCCGGGCTGGTGTTGATCACATAGGTGCCGGAGCCTCTGCGCACCTCCAGGATTCCTCTGGAAACCAGTCCCTTTACCGCCTCCCGGACGGTGCTTCTCCCCACTCCGAACCGTTCCGCCAGCTCAAATTCATTGGGGATCTTTTCCCCCGGGAGGACCGGCTTCTGAAGGATGTACTCCATCAGCCCGTCCTCCACCCGGGCTCCCAGAGGCTTCTTTTTCGTCTTTCCATAACTGCTCGCCATTTTCCCTTTCCTCCCGCCGGTCTTTTCTCTTACCGGTCTTTCCGCTTACCTGTCTTCCTGTTTCAACAGCAGATCCCGGCGGATCTTCCGCAGCATCTTTTTCAGATCTGTAAACGCCAGAATCTGGTCTACCGGCTCCGTCTCCAGCACATATCCCGGGCCGTCCAGCATCTCCCGGGCCTCACCGGCCAGCCGCCGGATCTCAGCCAGAATGGCCTCACTGCTCTTTGCCGTCTCGCCGATGTTTCCGGTTTCTTCCGGGAGCCTGACTGCGTTTTCCCCTGATGGTTCTTTCTCCCATCTGAGCCAAAAGCCGCGGCCGTCTGTCTCCAGCAGGACCCAGCCTGCCTGGCGGCGGCTCTTCCGGCCGGTCTTTGTCTTTGCAAATACAGGCAGCCGACAGATGACTGCCCGGTCTTTCACCGTTTTCCCGGAATCCTGCGTTCCTCTGGAATCCTGCGTTCCCCTGGAAACTCGTTCTCCGGCAGGCAAACTGCCGGAATGGGGCGGGGCGGTTTCTGCGGCGGCCCGGTCATCTCCGGCGGAACCTGGTACATCTCCGGCCGCGGCCTTTGACCGCTGCCCCGCAGCGCCTGCCGCCCCGGCGCCGTCCGCTTCCTTCTCCGCCTCCTTCACCATGCGGAGAAATTCCGCCTGAAGCCTTCCCTTTTCCTCCTTCAGCCCAAAGAAGCCGGAGCCGTACTCCTCCCGGAAGCGGCTGAGAATATCCCTCAGTTTTTCCCATCCCAGAACCACTTTA
>DXBC01000032.1 GCA_019116745.1 Candidatus Lachnoclostridium stercorigallinarum | reverse complement strand
GCACCGGATCACAATGAGAATAGAACCGATGAGAAAACCGGTCAGTCCCACGTTCCAGGAGAAAAACAGCACGCCAACCGCCATAATGACCAGCCCCAGCAGGGATAAAAGCTGTCCGGGTCGGAATTGGGGAAGATGTTCCTGCTCTTCTTCCGGGCGTTCCTCCACCTTCCAGCCCCGATAGTATATATACACAATCACCATAACAATCAGGGCAGTGACTGTCAGACAGATCATGATGGGAACGGTATCCCCTTCCATTCCCTGAGCTTCCATCAGCTCCCGGACCACGGCAGCATCCGGTGTCAGCGGACTCATCCTTCCGGACATGCCCCCCAGATCTCCGATGACAGCAGTCATAATGGGGTTGATTCCCGCAGAGACCGCCACCGGAATGGCGATAACCGGGATGATCGCCAGAGATGGGATGGCGCCCGGGCCAACGGCGCAGATGATAAATCCCAAAATATACATGACAAATGGGATCAGGCCTTTTCTCTTTCCCACAAGGGCCACCATTTTTCTCGCCAGAAGCTCCAGAGTCCCGTTTCCGCTGATGATCGCGAACAGATAGGTAATTCCCACCATCTGCATAAACAGGGAAGAACTGAAGCCGCTGATCAGCTCTGATGCGCTGATGTCAAAGATCACTCCCAGCACCATGGCCAGCCCCATACAGAGAATTCCAACATTTGCATTTCTGACAAATCCGATGACGATGGCCGCCAGAAGAGTCAGAAGGGAAATCATACCCAAGCTCATGACTCCACCTCCCCGCTGAAGGTGATGCACACCGGACTCTCTGTGGAAATGATCCTTCCCGTATATTCCATCAGTCCCCTGTCACTGTCCAGTTTCATCTCCACGATGGTGTCGCTGTCTTCATTGGCCACATAGAACTTCTCATAATCCGGACTGAAGACAACAAATCTGGGGGTGAGTCCCAGGCAGGGATAGTATCCCAGCTCCGTCATATAACCGGTGTTCTGATCAATGCGGTAAAGCACAATGGATTCATGGATCCGGTTGGAACCGATAAGGATATTTCCCTGTTCATTTAAAATGGCGGCGCTGGCCTGTCCCTCACCGGTATAGGTGGCAGGAAGAGTGGGCAGATTCTGTCTGGCCGTCAGAGTTCCTTTTTCCTGATCGAACTCAAAAAACGTCATCTTGTTGCCCTTCTCATTGATGAGATAAACCCATCGGTTGTTGGGATGCACGGCCAGATGGCGGGGCTCATCGTACACATTAGGAGCCAGATACTGATCCGTCTGGGTAAAGCTGCCGTCCTCCGGATGGAAGCGGAGTACCCGAACCTGTCCATATCCCTGAATCCTGCCCTGCATAACTACAAACAGATATTCCCGGTTTTGGTCCCAGATGCACTGATGGGCAAAAGAGACCGATCCCTCCTTCTTTCCCTCGAAATGCACCTCGTTGGCGATCTCTCCCAGACTTCCGTCCTCCCGGCGGCAGATCACATAGACCGCCCCGCCCTGAAGAGCCGCCACGATCAGATATCGATTGGTTCGGTCCGGAGTGATGAACACCGGATTTTTTCCTCCGATGTCCACCGTATTCATATATTCCAGCCGGTGATCCTCTAGGATCCGATAGCTGCTCACCATGGTAAAATCCCCGTGAACAGAATACAGATAATTCCCCTCATTGTCCAACGTCTGATAGGAAGGATTCTCCTCCGTCTTCAGGCACTGAATTTCTTTCCAGTCCCCTGTGACATCTGAAATCTCAAACACTTTTACCCCTTTTCCCCTGGCGTTCCTTTCCTTCGTGGAACAGCATCCCACATAAGCGTATCTCATAAAACCGCCTCCTCCTTTTTAGCTCTCCTTTATCTTCCGAATAGTATCCAACAGATAGTCTGTAAACTCCTCCGCGCTGGCGTCTTCCGGAAACGTGGTCACCTTCACCTTCCGCTCTGTCACGATGCAGATATCCAGTGCCTGGTCCAGAATCATGGCATCCACCAGGCGCTCCTGAATCTCAATCTCCGGATATTCCTCCCCCACTTTTCTCACAGCCTTGATGAAATTTCCGTCCGCCAGTTTCACAATATTAGCCTTGGTCACCACCGTCACATTCTTCTTTCCGTTTTTTCTGGCAAACTGAAATGCTGCCCTGGCAATTCGCTCGCTTCCCTGTCTGGTCTGCACTTTAAAATCCACCGCCAGGTCTTCATTTACCTGAATTCCCTTATTTCCCCAGATGTATTCTCCCTCTATATTCTCCCGGAAAAACGTCCAGTCGATGCCCTTCTCCGGTATGCGGATGGGACGGACGGCGGCAAACAGATCCAGTCCGCGGCGCAGCAGACTGTTGGCGCTTACCAGATTGGGAAGGCCGTCCCCTGCCCGGGGCGTCACCATGGGGCCCTTCACCAGCACATGGCATTTTTTAATCTCCTCAAACACATCCTCCGGCAGACTCTCCATTTTTTCCACCCGGTTTTCTATGGTCATTCCCTCAATGGGACGAAGCTCCACTTTTCCCGCAGCGATTTCGTCCTTCAGCAGTTCCTCTGCCACCCGCACCGCCTGTTTCATGATAATGGGGCCGATCCCATCCCCGGGAAGAATGCCGATGATGATCTTGTCCAGTCTGGAAAAATCTGTGATTTCCTCCCCGGCTTTCATCCTCTCGATCCGGTCGTACTCGCCCCGGATCAGCTCCCCGAATTTCTCCTGCGCAGCTCTGATTTCTTCTTCCATGGATCATTCCTCCTGTCCGGCCAGCTGTTTTTTCAGATAGGAAAGCTGACCGCCGCTGAGCACTACTTCCAGCTCGCTGTCGCTTAACTCCAGCTTCACCTGGAAAGTGAATTCCTTTGTCTTATTTTTTACTGTGACGGTCCGCGCCCGGATCTGATCCGGCAGATCTTCCATCTCCAGCTCATCAAAAAGATCGATCCGGTCGTAATCCCGGAAATCCTCAAAAATCATGGGAATAATTCCGTGATTGATCAGATTTCCCTTGTGGATCCTGGCGATGCTCTTGGCTATTACCGCCTTCACTCCCAGATACATGGGGTTGATGGCCGCATGTTCTCTGGATGAGCCCTGCCCGTAATTTTCGCCGGCCACAATAATGCTGCTGCCCATCTCCTTCGCCCTGGCGGCGAAATCCGGCGCATAGCGGTGATAGCAGTACTGGGACATGAGAGGAATGTTGGACCTCATACTGGAAAATTCCGCGCTGGCCGGCGTGATGTCATCAGTGGAAATGTTGTCTCCGCCTTTTAAGCTCACCGGCACCTGCAAATACTGTCTGGGAGGTTCCGGAATGGGCAGGAATTTGATATTGGGGCCGCGGACAATCTCCACCTTTTGGGCTTCCTCATCCGGCAGCGGTTCGATGATCATGGAATCGTCCACCAGATACTCCTCCGGCTCTTTCACCTGGGCCAATTTCACCACATCCTCACCCATCACGTCTTCCGCAGTGGCGAAGGTCCCCATAATGGCCGTGGCCGCGGCGCTCTCCGGGCTCACCAGATAGATTTTTGCCGTGGGATTTCCCGCCCGGCCCTTGAAATTCCGGTTGGAGGTGCGCACCGCCACTCCGTCCGTCGCCGGAGTCTGGCCGATGGCACAGCAGGGTCCGCAGGCGATTTCCAGCATCCGCACTCCCGCGGCCAGCAGCATATCAATGTACCCGTCCCGCATCAGCTCCCGGTAGGTCTGTCTGGAGGCCACTGCGCAGGTGCAGCTCACGTCCTCATTCACATGGCGCCCCTCAAATACCAGCGCCGCCTTCGCAATGTCCGAATAGCTGGCATTGGTACAGCTTCCGATAAATACCTGCTGCACCCGCTTTTTTTCCGCCTCCTTTAAGGGAATCACCCGGTCCGGCTGATGGGGACAGGCAATCAGTGGCTCCAGCTTGCTGAGATCAATATCAACAGTCTCATCATACCGTGCATCGGCGTCGGGAAGCAGCTGAATATAGTCCTTCTCCCTCCCCTGGGCCTTCATAAATTTTCTCACCTGCTCGTCCGCCGGGAAAATAGAGGCAGTTGCCCCCATCTCCGCTCCCATGTTGGCGATGGTGGCTCTTGCAGGCACCTCCAGCTTCTCCACCGCAGGACCCACATACTCATACACATTTCCCAGGCCGCCCTTGACGCTCACTCTCCGGAGCATTTCCAGGATTACCTCTTTGGTATTGCAGCCGGGTTTCAGCTCTCCCGTTAGGTTAACCTTCACCACCCTCGGCATTTTCAGCCGCATGGGCACTCCCGTCATGGCTGTGGCCACATCCATGCCGCCCACGCCGATGCAGAGCATTCCGATGGCCCCCCCGTGAGGCGTATGGCTGTCTCCTCCCATGCTCACTTTGCCCGGCGCACCGAATCTGGACACATGCACCGTATGGCAGATGCCGTTGCCAGGTCTGGATACATACACTCCGAACCGTTTTGCCGCGGACTGGAGATAAATGTGGTCGTCCGGCGTCTTGTTGTCCACGTACAGCAGGTTGTGGTCCAGATAGCTCACGCTGCACTCCGTGCGCACCCTGTCCAGGCCGATGGCCTCAAAAGCCAGATAGGTCATGACCGCGTTGATGTCGTGGGTCAGAGTCTGGTCCACCCGGATAAACACTTCCTCACCGGGAATCATGCTGCCGGAGACGTAGTGGGTTTCAATAATCTTCTGTGTCAGTGATCTTCCCATGAATATTTCCCCCATTGCTTTGATTTTCTGATTTCATTATACCTTCACGGGGGCTGGAAAATAAAATTGCCAAAAGAAATGATGGTATTCCCAAATGGAATAGATCAGATAGGGAAGGTCCCTTCCCCTATCCGATTCGCGATACCACGGGCAGCTCACAGCAGAGCTGTTCGCTGTCCGTTGCCCGGCAAATGTCCGTCCATGCAGGCATGGCGGCCGCTTGCCGGGCATATCGCGCAAACCTCCGTGCCCGCTAACGCGGACACCACGAACCATGAAAGTGCTCTCTCCGGCTGTGAATGGAAACAGAAATGATCTTACTGATTTTCCGCCGCCTTATTAATGCAGCTGATGGCATTTAAGCTCCTGGGATATCCGATATATGGCAGGCACTGGGACACTACCCGGATCAGAAACTCCTTATCGTTGCCGATTCTCATATTGCCGGCCGCGTGAGAGGTGAGCTGAGGCTCACAGCCGCCTTGGGCTGCCAGGAAGCAGAAGGTGATCATCTCCCTCTGGCCGTAGTCCAGTCCGGTTCTGGTGTAGTAATCTCCAAAGCAGTTGGCAGCCAGCCACCGGTTGATATGGCCGTTTTTCCAGGCGTCCTTCATCCGGTCGCCGAATATCTCCACCTGGGTGGCCGCGCCTCTCTCCAGGCGGTTCTCCATGGTAGTGGTGGCCTGTCCTTCCAGGGGAAGGCTCACGCCTCTGGCCTCCAGAATCTCATTGGCCGCGTCCAGGAAGGGGCGAACTCTTCCGATTCCCAGGTAATCCACCGCCTGATAGATCACCTCTTTGGCCATAACAGGGGAAAGACCGGCGTCCAGAGCTCTGGGAAGTACGGTGCAAAACTCGTCGATACCCTGGCAGCCCAGAAGGGCGGCCAGAATAGCCAGATATCTGGTCTCCGGCTCCAGCCCCTGTCCCGGCTCATTTACCACCTCGTCAAACGCAAAATGCTCAAACCGCTCCATAAATTCCGGATCGGTCTCATGAATGTCTCTCATATGTTCTGCCTCCTTTTGAACTTCTGTTGTTTTCCCACTCTCTCCTCCGGCCGCCCTCATCCCCAGGCTAAGCCTCTCCTTTTATCCCAGCAGCTCGCTGCTTACTTTCTCCAGTTCTTTGCGGATGGCGATGTGCTGCGGGCAGGCTTTCTCACATCTTCCGCACTTGATGCACTCGTTGGCCCGCTTCTTTCCATGGCCGCCTACCAGCCAGTTCTCCTGATGCCTGGCCGCCCCCATATCTCCGTACAGGGTCAGATAATTCATGGCCGTAAAGGAACCGGAAATACCGATGTTTTCCGGACATACCTTCGCGCAGTAGTTGCAGTTGGTGCAGGGAATCAGAGGAATCTTCGCCAGGGCTTTCTGGGCCTGATCCAGAGTCTCCCGCTCTTTCTCTGACAAACCGTTAAAATCCTTCATAAAAGAAAGATTGTCTTTCATCTGATCCACATTGCTCATTCCGGAGAGCACGGTGATCACTCCGTCCAGACTGGCGGCAAAACGGATAGCCCATGACGCCGCAGACGCATCCGGCTCCGCTCCCTTTAAGATGTCCAGCACCGGCTGCGGGGGAGTCGCAAGCATACCGCCCTTCACCGGCTCCATAATAATCACCGGTTTGCCGTGCTTTCTGGCCACCTCGTAGCAGCCTCTGGACTGAACGGCCGGGTTCTCCCAGTCCGCGTAGTTGATCTGCAGCTGGACAAACTCCATCTCCGGATGGGCGGTGAGAATCGCGTCCAGCTCCTCCGGCGTGGAGTGGAAAGAAAATCCCACATGGCGGATCAGGCCCTCCTTTTTCTTTTCCTGTACCCAGCTCCACATATCAAAATCATCAAAATATTTCGTACGGCTCTCGCCCAGGTTGTGAAGGAGGTAGAAATCAAAATACCCCGCTCCCGTCTGTTTCAGGGATGTGTCAAACTGAGCGATGGCCTCTTCCCTTGTGCTGCACTTGATCCAGGCCGCGTTCTTCGTGGCCAGCTGAAATTTCTCTCTGGGATACCGTTCTACCAGAGCCTGGCGGATGGCGTCCTCGCTGCCGGCGTAGGCCCAGGCCGTGTCAAAATAGGTGAAGCCGGCGTCCAGAAACAGATCCACCATCTCCTTCACCTGTTCCACGTCGATGACTCCCTCTTCCTTCTGCGGAAGCCGCATCAGACCAAAGCCCAGTTTTTTAATGTCTTCTCCCAAATATGCCATTGTCTTCTCTCCCCTCATGTGTTGTTTTCCAAGGCGCCGGGGCATGTGCAGGCCCTTTCCGGGCTGCTCACAGCAGAGCTGTTCGCTGTCCGTTGCCCGGCAAATGTCCGCCCATGCAAGCATGGCGGCCGCTTGCGCGGCTCGGCGGCAATTCGCATCCCGGCCGCAGGCCGGGATGCTCATTAGCCTTGCCCGGCATATATCTGCCGCCCCGGATGTGCAAGCACCTCCGGGACAGCAGCTGCATGCCGGGGCTTTCACGCAAAAATGCAGGCACCTTGGCGGTTACCTGCATTATAACTCTTTTATGCGAAAAATTCTAATACTTATACAGAATCGTCCGCAATGCTCTCCGGGCATTTTTTCTTTTTTTCCATTTTATAAATATAAGCTGCCATCACCACAGTGGCCGGAACGCTTAAAACGATGCCGAAGCTGCCGGAAAGGCCCTGCATCACCGCAATTCCGATATTGTTGGAATTGATGATCTGCAGATAGGGCAGATCGTAGGCGTAGTCCAGTACCAGCATGGACAGGCTTCCTCCGGCAAAGGCCAGAATCAGGGTGTTGGAATCCGTTCCCATCATATCCCGTCCCACACGCATGCCTGCCCGCATCAGTTCCAGCCGGCTCATGGACGGGTTCTGGTCGTGAAGCTCCTGCATGGAACTGGAAATGGACATGGCTACGTCCATCACCGCCCCCAGAGCGCTGATGAGAAGGCCGGAGAACAGCAGGCCGCCCACCTGAATGCCGTTTACCTGCTGAAGAGTCATCAGACTCTCAATATCCGACACATTCCATCCTGTTACTCCCGTCATATTGGAGAAAATGGTAGCCGCCGCTCCTGCGATGATCACTCCCGCCATAGTACCCAGGGTGGCGCAGATGGTTTTTCTGGCAAATCCGCCGATGAGCAGCATAGTCACCAGAGTGGTGATCACACAGATGAATACCGATACCCAGAACGGGGAATATCCCAGATAAACCAGAGGCAGGTAGATATAAATGATGGCCCCAAACGTGTAAATCAGTCCCAGGGCGCCCCGGAGTCCTTTCATTCCGCCTACCAGACACAGGGCCGCGATATACAGAGCCGCAAAGCCGATGATGACCTCTTTCCGGTCGATGGAATATACGGTGGTGATCACCGTGTCTCCCGACACGCTCTGCATCACCACTACCTTCATCCCCACCTCACAGGGAGCTCCGAACAGATAGCCGGAGTTGCTGGTAGTCACCAGATCCTCCCCCTGCTTCTCTCCGCTGGTCATATGGACTACCACGGTCTGCTGGCCTACCCGGGTGCCGTCTTCCTGAATATTGTCCTGTAAAATCTCAACAACCACACCGGTCTCAAAGGTCTGACCGGTGCGGTTTACCAGCTCCGTTTTGGTCACCCCGTTCAGGCGGATGATCATGCCTGCGGTGATGACCACAACGAGAGCCGCAATCATTATCTTGCCGATATTGCTGCGAATCTTTTCTGTCATAATGCCTCAACTGTTATCTGCTGGTAGTCTTGTGGATGGTAAACGTATTGTCAATCGTTTCCACAGAGCCGCTGTCCGTGATCTGATAGGTAGTGATGCTGAAGTCATCGGAATCCATGTTGATCACAGAGTAGCTGGGCAGCCAGTTCTGGCTTCTGTTTGCAATGTAATCCTGCTGAACGGCAGTCAGCTCATAGTACTTGGAACCGGAAGCGGAGTTTGCCGTCATGTAAAGGGTTCCCTGAGGATCTGTCACAGTCATCTCATCAGCGGTCTCGATGGTGTAGCAGTTGTTGTCCTCGGTAAAGCGGTTCTTTGCCTCCACAGCCGCCGCGTCATTGGCATCGGGATACAGGCTGATCTTCTCGCCGGTCACCTTATTGTAGGCGTTGTCCCAGTCATAGTCGTCGCCGGCCTCGTTGAGACGGAACTCGTAGCTGCCGTGCTCCTGCTGATCTCCGTAAAGCACTTTGGAACGGCTGTAGGTGTGGTCATGACCCTGAAGCACCACATCAATGTCGTATTTATCGAAAATGGGGGTCAGCTGAGTTCTTAAAATCATGCCGTCGGTGTCGGAGTGATCCAGACCGGATCCGTAAATATCCTGATGGATGGTCACCACGCGCCACTGAGCGTCGGGATAAGCCGCCACTGCCTGAGCGATGGCCTGCTCATGCTCTGCCGCATTGTAGTTGTTGGTGTTGAGCACGATGAAAAGGCCGGGGCCATAGCCGTAGTAGTAGTCTCCTCCCGCCTGTGTCATTCCCAGGCCGGTAGGATTCGGATTGTTGAAATGATAGGAATAGTCGGCGTTCAGAGAATCATGGTTGCCGATGGTAGTAGCTGTGGGCAGGCTCTTTAACGCGCTGGCGGAAAGATAAGCCGCATACTCTTCCTCTTTGGCATTTCCGGTGTTGTTTACCTGATCGCCGGCAGAAATCATAAAGTTGAGGTTGGGGTTCTGCTCCATAGCGATATCCAGAGTACGATCCCAGGCAAAGCCGTCGTTGCGGGCTGCGGTGTTGGCTGCTCCGCTGGCCTCAGACAGGGTCTCTCCGCCCTGAGGCTGTCCCTTGGAAGCGCCTACCTGAGGATCGCCTACGTAAAGGATGTTTACGCTGTCAAAGTCGCCGGTGCGGTAGGTCTCGGTGGGGGAAACCACTCCGCTCTTGCTCACCGCATAGTAGTAGGTGGTGTTCTCCTGAAGTCCGGTTACGGTCACGTAATTGTAGCAGTAGGATTTTCCGCCGGTCAGGCTGGAGTCCACAGTGTTGGAGGTTCCGTTATACGCCTGCATATTCTGGGGATCAGTGCCGAAATATACGATGGGGCTTCCCTCGGTTCCCTCATTGTACCAGGCAAAGTTGATTTCCGTGGCAGCGCAGCCGGGTGTCAGGGATACCTGAGTGTAATCGTTTGCCAGTCCCTCCCAGCCAGCCACGTAGGAATTCCATGCCTCCGTGCCGCCGGTCACGCTGGAGTCGTTGTAATGAACGGTAGCAGCCCACGCCTGTCCGGCGCCTACAGCCATAGCCCCTACTAAAAGAGCCGAGATGATTTTTTTCTTTCTCATATTCTGCCTCCTGAATTGTCTGTACATGTCTGTACGTTTTCTTTCGGTTTTAAGTATAAAAAAGAAATGTAAAGTTTATCATCCCGGTTCTGTATAATTTCTGTAAAGTTGTTTTCTACACTCTCAGGGCCCACTCGGAGCAGTCCATCACCCTGGTGGCCAGTCCCTGATAAAATTCCGGCTCATGACAGATGAGCAGAATCGAGCCTTTATACTCCTGCAGCGCCCGCTTCAGCTCTGCCTTTGCGTCCACGTCCAGGTGGTTGGTGGGCTCGTCCAGAAGAAGCAAGTTGGTTTCCCGGTTCATCAGCTTGCAGAGCCGCACCTTGGCCTGCTCGCCTCCCGAGAGCACACGCACCTGGCTCTCAATATTTTTCGTGGTCAGGCCGCACTTTGCCAGAGCCGCCCGAACCTGATACTGAGTGAATGAAGGAAATTCCTTCCAGATCTCTTCAATGCAGGTAGAGGTGTTTCCCGGCGGCATTTCCTGTTCAAAATATCCGATGGACAGATAATCTCCCTGCTCCACAGAACCGGACAGAGACGGAATCAGCCCAAGAAGACTTTTTAACAGGGTGGTTTTTCCGATGCCGTTGGCTCCCACCAGCACCACCTTCTCCCCCCGTTCCATGGAAAAATCCAGGGGACGGGACAGGGGCTCGTCGTATCCGATCACCAGCTCCTTCGTCTCAAAAATCATCTTTCCAGAGGTTCTGGCCTCCAGGAAATGGAACTCCGGCTTCGGCTTCTCCCTTGTCAGCTCAATGACATCCATCTTATCCAGCTTTTTCTGCCGGGACATGGCCATGTTTCTGGTGGCCACCCGGGCCTTGTTGCGGGCCACAAAATCCTGAAGGTCTGCAATCTCCTGCTGCTGCCGCTTGTAAGCCGCTTCCAGCTGAGATTTCTTCATGGCATAGACCTCCTGAAACTTGTCATAATCCCCCACATACCGGTCCAGACGCTGGTTTTCCATGTGGTAGATCAGATTGATTACGCTGTTTAAAAACGGAACATCGTGGGAAATAAGAATAAAAGCATTCTCATACTCCTGAAGGTACCGTTTCAGCCATTCAATATGCTGCTCATCCAGATAGTTGGTAGGCTCGTCCAAAAGCAGAATGTCCGGCTTCTCCAGAAGCAGCTTTGCCAGAAGCACCTTTGTTCGCTGGCCGCCGGAGAGCTCCGTCACATCCTTGTCCAGGCCCAGCTCATCCAGGCCGAAGGCGTGTCCGATCTCCTCCACCTTGGAATCGATTACATAAAAATCATGGGCCATGAGAAGATCCTGGATGGTCCCCAGTTCCTCCATCATCGCCTCCATCTCTCCCTCTGAAGCTTCCCCCATCCGGTCGCAGATGGCATTCATCCGGTCTTCCATCTCAAAGAGGAAGGCAAAGGCGCTTTTCAACACATCCCGGATGGTCATCCCCTTTTCCAGAACGGAATGCTGGTCCAGATATCCCACCCGCACATTTTTCGCCCACTCCACCTTTCCCTCGTCCGGCTGGAGTTTCCCGGTGATAATGTTCATAAATGTGGATTTTCCCTCTCCGTTGGCGCCGATGAGGCCGATGTGCTCTCCCTTCAGCAGCCGGAAGGACACGTCGTGAAAGATGGCCCGGTCGCCGAAGCCGTGGCTCAAATGCTCAACATTCAGAATGCTCATACGTTCTCCTTTTCCCTTATGGGGGCGTACTCCCCGTTCTCCTTCTTCTCAAAAAGGGGCAGCTCCTCGAGAAACAAGATATCCTTCCGCTTTGCCGCGTCCCCTTCCGCCAGGATCGCCGCGCGGCAGACCACCTTTCCTCCGGCCTTCTCAGCCAGCTCCTCCACCGCCCGCAGCGACTCCCCTGTGGAAATCACATCGTCCACGATGCAGACCCGTTTTCCCGCCACTTTCCGGATATCCGTCTCATCCAGATAAATGTGCTGTTCTCCCTTTGTGGTGATGGAGTGCACGCTGGCGCTGATGGTATTTTTCATATAGGATTTCACGCTCTTTCTGGCTACAATAAACTCCTTCAGTCCCAGCTGCCGGCTCAGCTCGTAGGCCAAGGCAATTCCCTTCGCCTCCGCCGTCATAACCACGTCAGTCTGGGGGATCTCTCTGGCCAGCTGAACTGCCGCCAGCTCCACCAGTTCTGTGTCGCCGATGACTACAAAGCTGGCGTAAGCCATTTTCTCATCCATGGGAACCAGAGGCAGCTCCCGCTCCGTCCCGCAGATCTGCAGTCTGTATGTATGTTCCATATTTTGCTCCTCCTGAACTTTAAATCCGTTTTCTTCTCCCCGGTTTCTCCTCCCGCGGGCTTTTACCATCTTATCACAAGCCGTTCCGTCCCGCAATCCCTGTCCCGCCGATTGCGCCGGGCAGTGAAAAAAGCGGCTGCCCGCTTCCCGGAGTACGTCTCAAACGTCTCCGTTCTGCGGACAGCCGTTTTCTTAATAGATCAGATGCAGTTTTCCCAGAGGCTTTATTTCCGCCTCCGGATGGCTTTCCAGATAAGAAATGATGGAGGACTGCATATCTCCCGGGTAGGCGCGGGGAGGCGGGCAGGACCGGAAGCACTCATAGCCGCCTGTTCCCGTGGCCCGGTAGTCGCTCATGGCCAGCGTATAGGTTTTCTCCATCTCCGCCGGGCGTCCCTTCACCAGAATTTCCGTCACCCGTTCTCCCACGGGACGGCGCAGGTCTGCCGTGTATTCCACACCTGCATAGTAGTCATAATTGTAATGCTCCTCCTTTGGCTTCGTAAACCTCTGGGAGATCACCACTTTCCCATCCTCTAAATCAAAATAGGAAGCGCAGCGCTCCAGAGCAGCTTTCAGAATCTCTCCCGTGACCGTCAGCACCACCTGGCGGTTGGGGAAGGGATAGACCCGAAGCATATCCCCCAGCTTCACCTGGCGTCCCAGGCCCACAGGCACGTTTGCCATTCCGATGCAGGCCATGTCTGCCCCTGTGATCCAAAGCTGAACCTGATTTCCCAGATCTGCCAGAGCCGTTCCGTTCATCGCCCGTTCCAGAAGCTCCTGGGCCGGAATCTCCTGAGCCAGAGTGCCGATCACCCGCTCTTTCCAGACCTCTTCCTCCCGCCTCACCGGCTCCAGCTCCTTCATCAGCGACGGAGAAATCTCCTTCCCAGGACTGACCAGGCGGGCGGAAATCTCTGTCTTTCTTCCGCTGCCGCCGGCCCGATTTTTATCCGGCTCCTCCGGCAGTCTGTCTCCCGGCATACCTGCCGCCAGCGCGTCCCCCGACAGCCTCTCTTCCGCTTTTCCTGCCGCCGGCCCGCTTTCCCCTCCGTCATCCACAGTCACTTCCACCCTGGCGTATTTTTCTCCGTTGGGCGGAAGCTGAAGGGTGTAAGTGCCGTTAATCTCCCTTCCCTCTGTCTCCATATGCTGGTGGGCCGTGAGCAGAAGATCAAAATCCAGCCGGGAAAGCATCTGACAGGCCATATTTTCCTTTCCCTGGCACAGAACTTCTCCCGTCTCCAGGTCCCGCTCATAGCCGCCGTGATAAATGCAGACGGTCACGTCGCACTCTCTCTTCATCTCCTCCAGGGCCTGCTTCACCGCCTCAAAGGCGTCGGTCACCTGAAGATCTTCCAGATTTTCCTTCGCCTCCCACAGGTTGACGCAGTCAGTCACCGCGCCGCAGATTCCTACACGGAGGCCGTTTTCCAGGGTGTGAACGGTCCAGGCCCGCACCGGAAGCTCTCCCCGAATATCTTTTACGTTTGCCGCCAGACACCGGGCGCCCATGGCCTTCAGAAAATCTTTCAGCTTCTCTCTTCCGTAATTGAAATCATGGTTGCCCAGGGTGAAATAATCATAGCCGGCCTCGTCAAACGCCCGGGAAAGCACTTCCTCCAGCCTGCCCTTTTCCCGGAGAAACTTGATCAGGGGGGAACCCTGTATGGTGTCTCCCCCATCCAGAATCAGGGTGTTTCCGTCTTTTTTAAATTTATGAAAGCACTGAAGCATGCTTCCTCCCCGGCCGTCCCCGGCCGGAAACAGGTGGCCATGAGTATCTGATGTGTAATAGATTTTCAGAGTCCGTTTCATTCTTTACCCCCTTACCAGTTTGTTCCTGATTCTGGTGGAAAATGCCTCAATCACCAAAATCAGCACAATCAGGCCGATGAGAATGGATCCCACCTCATTCCACCGGTAGGAGTTCATGGCAAAGATCAGCGGAGCGCCGATTCCTCCCGCTCCCACCAGTCCCAGCACCGTGGCGTCTCTTAAGTTCATGTCAAACCGGTAGATAACCGTGGATGCAAAATCCGGCATCAGCTGAGGCAGAATTCCGTAGCGGATCTTCTGGAAAAACGTGCAGCCGGACGCGTCCAGGGACTCCAGAATCTTTTTGTCCAGATCTTCAATGGATTCGATATACATTTTGGAAACCATTCCCACAGAACACAGGCTCATGGTCATCAGACCGGCAAAAGCTCCCGGTCCTGTGACGCGGATAAACATCAGGCCGTACACAAAAGAAGGAATGGTCCGGATCGCCATTACCACCACCCGGCTGATAAGGGCAATTCCCTTCGGCACAATATTGGATGCCCCGAGAAAGGCAAAGGGAATGGCGATCACCGCTCCCACCAGGGTTCCCATAAAAGCGATGCAGACGGTCTCCAGCAGCAGATAGGGCACTCCCTGGGTCGTAAAGTCAAACAGAAAGCTGAGATCCGGAGTCAGAATTCCTCTGACGATGCTTCCCGCCACCTCCAGGCCGTTTCCCACAGCGGAAGTGGAACGGATTCCCACGCTGCTCCAGATCAGAATCACCACAATCACCGCCGCCAGCAAAAGCCGCTTTAACACAGGGGATTTTTCCGCATTCAGCTGAGCCCCGATTCTCTCATTCATCTCTCATTCCTCCTCAAGTCAGCTTTTTCCGGATCTGGTGGCTGATATACTCGATGATCACCACCGCTCCAAACAGTGTCAGCAGAATCATTCCCACCTTGTCATATTCTCTCCAGCCCACCTTCTCATTGATGATCAGGCCCAGGCCGCCGGCTCCCACGTAGCCCAGGATCGCCGCGTAGCGGACATTTCCCTCAAAGCAGAACAGGCAGTTGGAGATATATCCAGGCAGGATCTGTGGAATCACGGAGTAGAGAAATGCGTGGAAACGGGTGGCTCCCAGGGCTTCCATGGCCTCGTAAGCTCCCATATCTACCGTCTCAATCTGCTCGTAGAGCAGCTTGCCCACATAAGAAAAGGTAAACACACCGATGGCAATGGTTCCCGCAAAGGTTCCCAGTCCGAAAATGTAGGTGGCAATCAGAGCCGTCACCAGAGTAGGCAGCGTTCTCACAATGCTGTAAAATACCCTCACCACGCTGATGATCACCCGGCTCTTCACAATGTTGGAGGAGGCGATCACCGAGAAAGGCACCGCCAGCACCGCTCCCGCCGCAGATCCCAGAATGGACATTTTTATGGTGTCAAACAGCGGTCCCCACACCTTGTCCAGATAAGCAATATCCGGAGGAACCATCTGCTTTAAAATATCAAAAAAACGATATCCGCCTCTTATCAGCACCGACAGCTCAAATCCCGTCACGTGAACGGAAACCGCCACCGCCGCCAGCAAAAGCACCAGGATGATCAGAGCGTGAGACTTTGGCTGCTCCACCGTTTTTCCGTTGGACAGAGTTATTGTTCTGTTTTTCATTCAGCCGCCTCCATTTTTCCGTACTCTTCCCCATTATATATGGAAGAAAGCACCTTATCGTCCACCTGGGATGCCGGGCCGTCGTAGACGATTTTTCCTGCCCGGATTCCGATCACCCGGTCTGCATAGTCCAGAGCCAGATCCACATGGTGAATATTGATAATAACGGTTATTTTCAGATCCTGATTAATATGGCGGAAATCGTCCATGACCTGCTTTGCCGTCACGGGATCCAGAGCCGCCACCGGCTCGTCCGCCAGAATAATGGACGGATTCTGGGCCAGAGTCCTGGCCAGGGCCACTCTCTGCTGCTGTCCGCCGGAGAGCTGGTCCACTCTGGAATAGGCTTTGTCCAGAATTCCCACCTTGTCCAGGGCCTCCAACGCCGCAATCTTGTCCTCTCTCCTGTAAATTCCCAGAAGAGATCTCCACCAGGGGAGGTCCGGAACCCGGGATGTAAGCACATTGTTGATCACTGTGGTTCTTGTAATCAGGTTAAAGGACTGAAAGATCATGCCGATCTTTCTGCGGAACCTGCGCAGCTCCTTTCCTTTCAGGGCTGTCACATCCACCCCGTCCACCGTCAGTTTCCCGCCGGTGATTCCGTGCATCCGGTTGATAGAACGCAGAAGGGTGGATTTTCCGGCGCCGGAAAGGCCGATGATCGCCACAAACTCCCCCTGCTCAATATCCAGAGTCACATTATCCAGACCTTTTACACCGTTGCTGTATACTTTGCTGACCTGTTCAAATCGTATCATATCTTTACCTCGTTGCATATTAAGTGTACGCCGGAGCGGGACAGCGCCAGCCTTCCCGTCCGCAGCGGAGAAAAAGCGCCGTCAAAACTGACGGCGCTCCCGTTTTCAGATCTTCAGGCTGTCTGCGCCGGCCTCATTACTCATTCATGCTGCGAATGATTTCCTGTGCCTTTCTCTCGTTGTCATAGTCAGAGTCCTGTGCGATCTGATAACCGTTGTGTGAATAGATGGCAATAACCTCTTTGCCCTCCTCCGTATTTCCGATGTTGATGAATGCCTGCTGCAGAGCGGCTTTGAAATCATCATCCATGATGGGGGAGAATTTGCTGACGCTTACCGTATCATTGTAGATGCCGGGAGTCACGCCAAGGACTTCCACCTCTTCCCAGATGGATCCTTCGCGGCCGTACTCGGAATTCCACTGATCCTCATAGTCGTTGCGCACATCTGCGTAGCTCACCATCACATCGATCTGGCCGGATGCCAGGCGGGCCATGGTACTTCCGTAGGAATCAGAGGTCACTACGTTGGACAGATCCGTAATGGATTTTCCGTAGTTATCCTGCAGCCAGATGGACGGATAGATGTAGCCTGCGGGGGATGTGGTGGACATCACGGCCCATGTGGCGCTGTCCAGATCCTCCCAGGTCAGCTCCTCTCCGCTGTTTACCTTGTCAGCCAGCTCCTGTCCTTTCTCAGACGGTCCTGCAAGGATCAGGGCGCGGTAATAGGTCACCTGCTCATCAGTAAACGGATCGGGCTGTCCGTCGTTCCAGTCTGCTGCGTTGTCGGAGTCTTTCGTCAGGCCGTTTCTCGTCGCCGTCAGGATTACTTCAGCTCCGTCATCATACATGACATAGGTGCCTCCGGGAATCAGGCCCACATCTGCGGTGCCTGCGCTCAGCGCCTCTCCCACTGCCTCGTAGTTGGTTCCCACGGTGATCTCCACCTCTTTTACGTTATAGCCAAGTCCGGCCAGCTCTTCCTGCAGCATGCCCTTTAACGGCTCTGTAGCTGTCACAATCTCCTCCGGATCCTTGGACGGCACAAATGCAACGGTCAGTTTGTCAATATCGACCGTCTCTGCCGCCTCAGATGTCTCCTCTGCTCCGCTGCCTGCCGCTTCCGTCGCCGCAGAAGTATCTGCCGTGCTTTCGGAGCCGCCGCAGGCGGTCAGCGTTCCCATGGCCAGAGCCAGAGCCAGTACTGCTGAAAGTGATTTCTTCATGATAATCCTCCTCTGTGAGTATGTATTAGTTTATGTTAAAGCCCGGTCTCCCGCGCTTATAACCGGTTGTTTTCCGCCCTCAGATACCTGGACGGGAAAATCATGGTGATGCTCTCCTGCCGTTTCTGCTCCACCCGCTCCAGAAGACAGCGAAGCATATTTTCCCACATGAAATCCGTATACATGCGGACAATATCACAGGAGCTGGTCTCAAAAAAACGGGTCTCAATGTCCTTGTACACCGTCACGGACATATCCTTTCCCGGAACAATTCCCAGTTGTGCCATGGCCTGGAGAGCTCCCTCCGCCATCTCGTCATTTCCGATGAGAAGGCCTTCCGGCAGGCACTTTTCTTCCGCCGCCCGGCGAATCAGATCATATCCCGCCTGGGCAGAACATTCTCCCACCAGAAACTGTTCCGGCCGGAACAGCCCCTTCTCTTTCAGGAGGCTCTCAAAAAAGCGCATTCTCTTCTCTCCGATGCGCACGCTGGCATCCTCATAAATTCCTCCCAGATACCCTACGGAGCCCACTCCCTGTTCTTCCGTCATGGCTTTCAGCATATCCCGGACGCCTGATTCATGGTCAATGATAATCCGGTCGAAAACATAATCCTTCCGGTCGGAGCCCACAAAAATCAGGGCGCAGGACTGCCGCAGCAGAAAGGCAGTCTCTTCCTCTGTAAAACAGCCCAGGGCGATGACACCGTCCACTTTTGCGTCCTGGCCGCAGAACAGCCGGACAAAGCGCACAGGATAAAAGCAGCACCGTCTGGCCATCTTTGTCAGATCCGCCAGCTTCTGATTAGTGCTCTCCCGGCGAAGAATATGCCAGTCGGCCACGCCGATGGTAATACCGTCCTCCACCTTCAAATGTCTGAGCTTTACCGGCACATATCCCAGCTCATGGGCAATTTCAAAAATATGGTTCCTGACTCCGTCGGAAACCGCCAGGGTCTCGTCTTTATTGAGAACTCTGGAAACTGTCGCCATGGACACGCCGGCTCTCTCTGAAATGTCTTTGATTGTCGCCATCTCATCTCCGCCTTTCCTCATTCAGTGTACCTTCTGTGAAAGAAAAAATCAACCCTTTTAGTTAATGTTTTACTAAAATTTTACGAGAAACAAATATTAAACGGCGAAAAAACATCTGCGGAAAGCCCGCCGGCCCATAAAGAAAAAACGCAGCCAAAAGCTGCGTCTCTTTCCTGTTTTTATTCTGTTTTCCCTTTCTGTTCCCCTTCCTGCAAAACCGTCTCTTCCCCTCGCTTTTTTCTGCTCAGCAGAAGGAGAAGGACCAGTCCTGCCGCTGCCGTAAACAGAGAGATAAACTGCGATGTGGACAGAGCTCCTACCTGGCCCCGCCCCAGATCTCCGCGGAAAAATTCGATGCAGAATCTTCCGATGCTGTAAAACAGCAGGTAGCAGGCTCCTATCCGGCCGGGACGGTCATTTCTTCTGGCCAGAAAGCACAGGAGGAAGAAATGCAGGAAATCCAGTCCGCTGGACACCAGCTGGGAGGGAAACAGGGCCACTCCGTTGGGGGCGTAGTCCGAGCTGGTAAAGGTGATGGAAAAAGGCCCGCCCCAGGGCATTCCGTAGCAGCACCCGGCCAGAAAACAGCCAATCCGGCCAAATCCCTGAGCCAGAGCCACAGACGGTACCACCAGATCCAGATACCGGAGGAAATCAATTTTCTTTGCCCGGCAGTACAGATATCCCGCCGCGATTCCTGCGATAATGCCTCCGTACACCACAAAGCCTCCGGTAATGTCAAGCAGCAGGCTGGGATCTTCCAGAATGTCTCTCCAGATCGTAATGTAATACAGGAGCTTCGCTCCCAGCAGTCCGCCGCCCACGCCCCATATGAGAATCCAGAATAAGTGATCCGGATCCAGATGGCAGCGTTTGGACCGGTAGTCGGCGGCCCAGTAGGCCGCGATAATTCCGATTCCTATCATCAGTCCATAGCCGTGTATGGTGAAGCCTCCTATGGTCAGCAGGTCATTTTTCATATATATATCCATCCTTTCCGGCTGTGAGCAGAATCTGCGGGGGGTGAGGGGCGCTGCGGGAAGTGAGGCGCTCTGCGAAGCGCTCTCGACTCCGCTTCGCTTCCTTCCCCGCGCGCCGGCACTTCGCCATCGCGCTTTCCGGCGAGGAACGCATCGCGGAGCGCTCTCGGCTCCGCTTCGCTTCCTTCCCCGCGCGCCGGCGCTTCGCCATCGCGCTTTCCGGCGAGGAACGCATCGCGGAGCGCTCTCGACTCCGCTTCGCTCCGTCTCGATCGCGGGCTTCGCCCTATGCAGTAAAAGGAACGGGGACTGTCTTATGTGCAAGCACAACGCCATTCCCCGTTCCTTTTACTGCGCACTGCTCATTGCCATCGCGGACATTATACCACACCCTCCCGCCGGCTCACAATCCCTATTTTTTCCATCAGCTGTGGGAAACCAGCTGGAAACCGGCGGCGGCCAGATCGGTCTTTATTTTTTCCACCTGGTCTCCGTCTCTGGTTTCTATGCTCAGGGTCAGGTAGCAGCTGGTGATGGCCAGGTTGGGGTCGGACTGGTTGTAATGTACGCGGACTACATTTCCTCCGTTGCGGCTGATGATGTCGCTGACGTCCGTCAGCTGGCCGGGCTTGTCTTCCAGCTGAAGAGTCAAAGTGCTGTTTCTGCCGGCTATGGTCAGGCCTCTGGTAATCACGCGACTTAAAATGTTCACATCGATGTTTCCGCCGGAGAGAAGACATACAGCTTTCTTGCCCCGCAGATCTACTTTGCCGAACATGGCGGCCGCCACGGCCACCGCTCCGGCTCCCTCCGTCACCAATTTCTGTTTTTCCATGAGAGCCAGAATGGCACAGGCAGTCTCGTCGTCGGTCACCGTCACCACTCCGTCCACATATTCATTTACAAGGCTGAAGGTAAGATCTCCCGGATGTTTTACGGCAATACCGTCGGCAAATGTGGAAGCAGTCTCCAGTGTGATAGGCTCGTGCTGTTTTAAGGACTGCTCCATGCTGGCGGAGCCTGCCGCCTGGACGCCATACACCTTGCACTCCGGGTGGAGTTTTTTTATGGCAAAGGCCACGCCGCTGATCAGGCCTCCGCCTCCCACAGGAACCAGCACCACGTCCACATCCGGCATCTGATCCAGGATTTCCAGGCCGATGGTTCCCTGACCGGCGATCACTTCCGGGTCATTGAAGGGGTGGATGAACGTATATCCTTCTTTTTCCTGCAGCTCGCAGGCATAATCGTAGGCATCGTCATAAGCCCCTTTGACCAGGCACACCTTCGCCCCATAGGCTTTTGTGGCCTCCACCTTGCTGATGGGAGCCCCGTCCGGCATGCAGATCACACAGGGAATTCCGTTTTCCTTGGCAGCCAGGGCCACTCCCTGGGCGTGATTTCCGGCGCTGCTGGCGATCACTCCCTTTTCCTTTTCTTCCTCTGTCAGCTGACTGATTTTATAATAGGCGCCCCGGACCTTGAAGCTTCCGGTCACCTGAAGATTTTCCGTTTTCAGATACAGCTCACAGTCCGGGCACAGCCCGGCCGCCCGGATCAGATCCGTCTTCCTGGCCACAGATTTCAGCACATAGGCCGCGTGATACACCTTATCCAACGTTACACTGTTCATCTTCCATCATTCCTTTCCTTCTCCGGCTCCATTATTTTCCGCCGGCACTTGCATCAAAACCTCCGAACCGTTATACTACATTCAGCATAATTCCACACAGGAGGTATTTTTCATGGAATCCTTACGCACTCTTTCTTCCGGCCTTCACAGCCTGGTAATCTTCCGGAATCTCTTAAACGACCCGGTTATTTCCCGTCTCTCTGCCCTGCTGGACACCGATCCCGCAGCCGGCGCTTCTATCGTGGATGCCTACTGCGAGTTCGCATCCGCCCTGTTTGCCAGAACCGACGATTTCAGCTCCTACCTGCTGAACGCGGTTCTGGAGGATGAAAATTTCTACATCACCCACAGTTCCTCCAGACACTCCCGTGTTCTGGAAGACTGTCTGAGAGGAGAGCTGAATTTCCTGCAGCGCCTCTCCCGCTTTGACGGCTCCTCCTGCCGCAGCCAGGCCCCTGAAGGAGCCCTGCTTCCCGCCTGGAACACCTCGGAATGGGACTTTGCCGCCTCCTACCGGGAAACCCTGGAAAGTCTCCCCCGGAAAGGATACGGCATTTACGCCAAATATCACGTATTCACCGTGTCCGACGGCCGGCTGGTTCCCGTCCGCCATCCCGACCCCCAGCGGCTCTGCGAGCTGTCCGGATATGAAAACGAGCGGGGCAAAATCATCACCAACACCCTGGCTCTCATCGAGGGACGGCCGGCGGTAAACGCCCTCCTCTACGGAGATGCCGGCACGGGAAAAAGCAGCACCGTCAAAGCTATCGCCAACGAATTTGCCGACCGGGGCCTGCGGCTCATCGAGGTAAAGAAAAACCAGCTTTATCAGATTCCTGATCTGATGGACTCCCTGAGCTCCAACCCGTTAAAATTCATCCTGTTTATCGACGATCTCAGTTTTTCCTCCAACGACAACGATTTTGCCGCCCTGAAAGCCATCCTGGAAGGCAGCGTCAACAGCCACAGCCCCAATCTGATTGTCTATGCCACCTCCAACCGGCGCCATCTCATCAAGGAGAGCTTTGCCGACCGGGAGGGAGACGATCTGCATCTGGCGGACACCATGCAGGAGCTTTTAAGTCTGTCTGCCCGCTTCGGCCTCACCGTCACCTTTTCCAGGCCAAATAAGGATCTATACATCCAGATCGTTCAGGATCTGGCCTCCCTCTATGAGCTGGATATTGACCGGGACGAGCTGATCCGCAAGGCGGAGAGCTTCGCCATCCGCAGCGGCGGCCGCAGCCCCCGCACCGCCAAGCAGCTCATCGAGCAGTTAAAATCCATCGGCTGATTTCCGGACAATCTGCGCCATTATATTTGCGCCATTCATTATATTCTGCGCCATTATATATAGAAGGCAGAGGGCGGATCTCCCGTCCTCTGCCTGAAGTCCCGGCCGGAAACCTGCCGTGAGCATCCGTTTTTCTCTGAAATCTCCGTCATCCTGTCTTATTTCAGCCAGCTCATCATCTTTCTCAGCTCTGCGCCCACCTTCTCCAGAAGATGCTCGCTCTCCATTCTCCTGCGGGCCAGGAACTTGATCTTGCGGCCGCCGTTGGGGGAGAACTCCGTCATAAACTCGCTGGCAAAGGTTCCGTCCTGAATCTCCGTCAGAACTTTCTTCATCTCTTTTTTGGTTTCTTCCGTGATCAGTCTCTTTCCGGTACGGTAATCGCCGTACTCCGCCGTGTTGGAGATGGAGTATCTCATCATGCCGAATCCGCCCTTGTTGATCAGATCCACAATCAGCTTCATCTCGTGGATACACTCAAAATATGCCATCTCCGGCTCATATCCCGCTTCCACCAGCGTCTCAAATCCGGCTTTCATCAGCTCGGTCACGCCGCCGCAGAGCACTGCCTGCTCACCGAAGAGGTCGGTCTCCGTCTCCTCCCGGAAAGTAGTCTCCAGGATTCCCGCACGGCCGGCTCCGATTCCGGAGGCATAAGCCAGGGCTGTATCCTTTGCCCTTCCGGTAAAGTCCTGATAAACGGCGATCAGGCTGGGCACGCCCTGCCCCTCTGTATAAGTGCTTCTCACCACATGGCCCGGTCCCTTGGGAGCTACCATGATCACGTCCAGGTTGGGCGCCGGATTCACCAGTTTGTAGTGAATGTTAAAGCCATGGGCAAACATCAGGGTATTTCCCTCTTCCATGTAGGGAGCCACCTGGCTGTTGTAAATATCGGCGGAAATCTCATCAGGAACCAGCATCATCACCACGTCTGCCGCTTTGGCTGCATCCGGCACTTCCATTACCTGAAGGCCTGCTTCCTCTGCCTTCGCCCAGCTCTTGGAATCTTTCCTTAAGCCTACCACCACGTCAACCCCGCTCTCATGCAGATTCAGGGCGTGGGCATGGCCCTGGCTGCCGTAGCCGATGATCGCTACCTTTCTTCCATCCAGTACTCCCAAGTTGCAGTCTCCGTCATAGTATTTCTTTACCATCGCTTATACTCTCCTTTTCTTTTTTATTTTTATCTGAATCCCTGACGTCCCGGACGCCGGAATGCATTCCTTTTAAATTCCCACAGGACCAGACTCCTGCCCGCCCCTCTCCAGGGCTGTGATCCCCGTCCGGCACATTTCCAGAATCCGGTACGTGGACAATATCTTTAAAAACGCGTCAATTTTTTCCGGTTCTCCCGTCAGCTCCATCACCATGCTGCCGATAGACAGATCGATGATCTTTGCCTTGTAGATACTGGCGATCTCCCGGATCTGGGAGCGGGTGGTCTCATTGGCTGCCACCTTTACCAGAAGGAGCTCCCGGAACAGGCTGTTTTCCTGCTTCAGCACGAAAATATCTCTGGTTTCTTCCAGCCTGGCCGTCTGCTTGATGATCTGCTCCAGAGCGTCCTCATCTGCGTTTACCACCGCCGTAATCCTGGAAATCGCCGGATCACTGGTGGCGGAAACCGTCAGGCTGTCAATGTTAAAGCCCCGCCGTCCGAACATGGACGACACCCTGGTAAGCACTCCCGCGTGATTGTCCACCAGAATGCTGATTACCTCTCTTGCCATAATCCATCCTCCTATTCTCTGCGTCCGTCAATTCAGCATGATTTCGTCTACGCTGGCACCCGCCGGAATCATGGGAAGCACTTTCTCATCCTTTCCGATGGCACAGTCGATCCAGACCGGGCCATCCTCCTTTAAAGCCTGCTCCATGGCCGCCTCAAACTCCGCCAGAGTCTCACAGCGGAATCCCTTTGCTCCGAAGCCCTCTGCCACCTTTGCGAAATTGGTACGGCGGTGGGGATCAGTGCTGGAATATCTTCCGTCATAAAAGGCCGTCTGCCACTGCCGCACCATGCCCAGCACCTGGTTGTTCATAATCACTGTGATAATGGGGAGCTGATAGCTCACCGCCGTGCAGGCTTCGTTCAGATTCATATGGAAAGAACCGTCTCCGGTGATGTGAATCACCCGCCGTTTTCCGCCGCAGCCAAAGGTGGCTCCAATGGCCGCCCCATAGCCGTAGCCCATGGTTCCCAGTCCTCCGCTGGTGAGAAAGCTTCTGGGCTTTACATGATGAATATACTGAGCCGCCCACATCTGATGCTGTCCCACGTCCGTCACGTACACGGCGTCCTCTCCCGCCATCCGGCAGAGGCTTCTCATAAGCTGGTGGGGACGGATCACTGTGTCGTCATCCACCGGCTGATAGTCGGCTTTCTTCTTCTCATTGATCCAGCTCATCCACTCTCCGTGACGTTTCTCCTCCACAAATGGAAGCATGGCCCGGATCACATCCCCTGCGTCTCCCACCAGACTGTAGTCCACCCGCACATTTTTGTTCACCTCGCTGGGATCAATGTCAATATGAACCACTTTGGCGTTTCTGGCAAATTTCTCCGTATCCGACGCCACCCGGTCGTCAAAGCGGGTACCGAAGGCCAGCACCAGGTCCGCCTGGTCCACGGCCAGATTGCTCACCAGTCCGCCGTGCATTCCCAGAAGGCCCAGATTGTGGGGATCCTCATATCCCATCACTCCCGCCGCCATGAGTGTGTAGGCAGCCGGGATATCCGCTTTCCGCACCAGTTCTCTTAAATCTTCCCCGGCGTCAGAGGCCACCACGCCTCCGCCGAAATAGATCACCGGCCGCTCCGCCTGGTTAAGGGCATCTGCCACCCGGCGGATCTCATTCTCATCAATATTGGTCACATACCGGAATTTTCCCGCCGGCTTCCGTTCAAACTCAGCCACAGCCGCCGTCACATCCTTCGGCACATCCACCAGCACCGGGCCTTTTCTGCCGCTCTGGGCGATGCGGAAGGCATCTCTCAGGGTATCTGCCAGTTTGTTTACATCCCGGACGGTGTAATTATGTTTTGTGATCGGCATGGTGATTCCGGTGATGAAGACTTCCTGAAAGCTGTCCTTTCCGATAAGGCTGGTTCCCACATTTCCCGTGATGGCCACCATAGGAACGCTGTCCATATAGGCAGTGGCGATTCCCGTCACCAGATTGGTGGCTCCCGGACCGCTGGTGGAGAGAACCACTCCCGTTTTTCCGGTAACTCTGGCGTATCCATCCGCCGCGTGAGCCGCTCCCTGCTCGTGGGCTGTCATCACATGACGGATACGGTCGCTGTATTTGTAAAGTGAATCATATATATTTAAAACGGCTCCTCCCGGATAACCGAAAATGGTGTCAACGCCCTGTTCCATGAGAACCTCGGCGATAATATCCGCTCCTGTAAGCTTCATTCCAAACCTTCTCCTTTCCTCTCTATCTCAGCACCGCCCCCGTATTCGCGCTGCTCACCAGCTTTGCATACCGGCCGAGCCATCCGGCAGTCTCCTTCGGCTCCGGAGCCTTCCAGGCTGCCCGTCTCGCCTCCAGCTCCGCCTCATCCACCAGAACATCTAATTTTCCTTCCGGAATATTGATGGAAATCCGGTCTCCCTCCTGCACCAGAGCAATGGCTCCGCCCTCTGCCGCCTCCGGACTCACATGTCCGATGGAAGCGCCTCTGGAAGCTCCGGAAAATCTTCCGTCTGTGATCAGGGCCACCGATTTGTCCAGTTTCATTCCCGCCAGGGCGCTGGTGGGATTTAACATCTCCCTCATTCCCGGGCCGCCCTTTGGTCCTTCATAGCGGATCACCACCACATCTCCCGGTTTGATCTCTCCCCCGTAGATGGCCGCGATGGCCTCTTCCTCTCCGTCAAAGACTCTGGCCGGTCCCTCGTGCACCAGCATCTCGTCCGCCACGGCGCTGCGCTTCACCACACAGCCGTCCTTTGCGATGTTGCCCCACAGCACGGCGATTCCGCCGGTTTTGCTGTAGGGATTGTCCATGGGGCGGATGGCTTCCGGATTCCGGTTCACCGCTCCCGCCAGGTTCTCTCCCACGGTCTTTCCCGTCACGGTCATCAGATCCGTGTGGAGCAGGCCTCCGTCCGCCAGCTGCTTCATCACCGCCTGCACGCCGCCGGCCTCGTAGAGGTCCTCGATGTGGGTAGGGCCTGCCGGGGCCAGATGACAGTAGTTGGGGGTTCTGGCGCTCACCTTGTTGATGGTTTCCAGATCCATGGGAACTCCCGCCTCATTGGCGATGGCCAGCAGGTGAAGCACGCTGTTGGTGCTGCATCCCAGGGCCATGTCTGTAGCCAGGGCGTTCTCGAATGCCGCCGGCGTTAAAATATCTCTCGGCTTCACATCCTTCTCCACCAGCTCCATCACCTTCATGCCGGCGTGCTTTGCCAGCTGGATTCTGGCCGCGTACACAGCCGGGATGGTTCCGTTGCCGGGAAGGGCCATTCCGATGGCCTCTGACAGGCAGTTCATGCTGTTGGCGGTATACATTCCCGCGCAGCTTCCGCAGCCGGGACAGGTGTGCTGAGTATAGTCATCCAGGGTCTCCTGGTCAATCAGACCGGACTTAAAACCTCCCACCGCTTCAAACATCTGAGAAAGGCTGACCTTCCGGCCTCCCTGACGTCCCGCCAGCATGGGACCGCCGCTGATGACGATGGACGGAATGTTCAGTCTGGCCGCCGCCATGAGCATGGCCGGCACGATCTTGTCACAGTTGGGCACCAGCACCAGGCCGTCAAAGCAGTGGGCCTGAGCCATGGTCTCGATGGAATCGCAGATGAGCTCCCGGCTGGGCAGGGAATACTTCATTCCCTTATGTCCCATGGCGATTCCGTCGCAGACGCCGATGGCCGGAACCAGAATAGGGGTTCCGCCTGCCAGCCGGACGCCGTCCTTTGCCGCCTGAGCCACCTTGTCCAGGTGCATATGTCCCGGAACGATCTCACTGTAAGCGCTGACCACGCCGATCAGCGGGCGCTCCAGTTCTTCATCTGTATATCCCAGAGCATAAAACAGGCTGCGGTTGGGCGTTCTCTCCGCCCCTTTTTTCACGTTGTCGCTTCTCATCTTCTTTTCCTCCTCAGACCATATTTTTTATTCACAAAACTAAGGCTGATCCGGCCTCCGGACTTTTACAGGAAGCTTCCTGATTCTGTCAAATCAAAAAAGCCCTCGTCTCCTGATATATCAAGAGACAAAGGCTTATACTTCCTCTGCGGTACCACTCTTATTGCCCGCCTGCGGCGGACCACTCATTCCATACCTCCCGGACGCGCGCCGGTTCAGTACAGAAACACGATAACGGGTGTCAGCCGTCCCCACCTACTCTCCAACGATTTCAACGGGCTGCTCGGAGGTGACTTTCGTCAAACGTCTGTACCGCCTCGCAGCATACGGCGGCTCTCTGAAATCAAATCGTCTGATTACTTTTCCTCGTCATTGCTTTTTACTGATTCTGTGTGTTTTGTGATTAATTGTTCTCTATTATACACATTTCAGAAAAATTTGCAATACCTTTTTTTGTAAAAATGACGAACTACACCATGCTGCGGTACTCCCGCTTCCACTTCTTCACCAGTTCCGCCGCTTCCTCCAGCCCCTCTTCCGGGTCTCTCTCAAGAAGCTGTTCCAGCTTTAAAATCTCCCGGGACTGGGCGGCTTTTTCCCTGGCCTCCCCGGCCTCTCTCTCCCACGCTTCCCGCTTTTCCTGGTCTGACGGGCGCAGCCTGCTCCTTAACTCCGGGTTGAGCTCCGCCAGAAAATACATTTTTCTCTCCGGTTCGTCCATGCCCAGATATTCTCCGGCCTTCTCATAGGCCTGAAAGGCTTTTGTCGTCTGAAAGAGCCTGGCGTAGGCGGCCCCCAGATTGTTCCACAGCTTTCCTGTAAACTCCCGGTCCGCCCTCTCTTCCGGCTTATTTCCGGATTCCAGCAGCGTCTCGTAAATCTGAACGGCTTTCCCGTACTGCCCTATGGAAAACAGGTAATCCGCCCGCTCCTTCTCAAATTCTGCCGGCGTCTTTTTCCGCAGGGAAGCCACGCGCTGGCGGTACTGGCTGATCTCCGGGGGAGTATAGTAAAAGCACTCGGTGAGAATGGCAAACAGCAGCTCGTCGGAGTTTTCTCCTCCGGCCCCTTTTTCCAGTCTCGCCGCCAGATTTCCCATATTCAGTTCATCACGGATAAACCCGATCAGCCTTTCATCCACAAATTCCTCCATCACCAGCAGCGGGTGATGGTAAATCACATAGCACAGCTCCTGGGACGAGTACAGGTGAACATCCAGGGCTTCCACATAATAGGGGCGGCTCACCGCCTCCTGCCTGCATAACAACAAACTCATATCTGAACCTCTTGGCGCACCACGGCGCCTGTGGCGGGAAACAGCTCCCCGAATCCTTTATCCCGAATGGCCACCGCCATGGTATTTTCATCCAGAAATCCCACAGTCACCCCAAGTCTGGTAGTCCTGGCCGGCCTTTCCGGAAATCCCTCCAGGGGGATCCTCACTGTCCGCTTTTTCTTCGCATCCAGGGGAGTAATGGACAGATCCACATAGTCCTGACCGTCGGCGATCAGTTCCACACTGGTTCTGGCGTCATACCAGCTGTCTCCGGCGGAGGCCATCACCAGCTGAATCTCCTTCTCTTTCTGCTTTACCGCCATGGAGACGGTAGCTTTCAGCCTCCCCTCGCAGATGCAGGCAAAAGGGTAAGCCGTCTTTGCCCGCCTGAAGTCGGCGGCATGGTAGGCTGCCCCTTTGGCAAACAGGTCCGTCTCCCCGTACACCTTTCTCTTGGAGCAGAGAAATCTGCGGAAATTCTCCGCCCAGTCCAGCTTGTCAAAGCCCTTTCCCGTGAGAAACACGGAAGAAAACAGTTTTTTCTGAAGAAGACGTTCACCGCAGGAGGTGAGAATCCGATCCCCCATCTTTGCCCCGGCGGAATTTTCCAGAATATCCAGATTGAAAGATTCTTCCATCTCCCGTCCCTCCGCCTGGACCATCATTTTCTTCAGTCCTCTCTGGACTTTCATCTCATAGTAAAACAGTCCCTCGTCAGACAGGTCAAACAGCCCCACCTGCATAGCCCAGACCTCTTTTTTCTGGCTCATCACATAGTAAACAAAGCTCTCCGTGTGGCTGATGACATGGATGCGCTGTCTGGATATTTTCAGGCCGTCGGCGCACTTAAGCAAAGTGTCCATAATCCTCCCGTCCACCCGGGAAAGGGACACCGTAAGCTGGGCGATCCGTTCTGTCCCGTATTCCTTTGCCGGCAAATCGAGCACCTGCTTTAAAAATTTCTCCAGCAGTTCCCCGGCACTGTATTTTACGCCCTCAATGGTGGCTGTGCCGTCCTTCAGCACCAGGCTCAGCAGCTTATCCACCATAACGCCCGTCCCCATGAGCACCAGGCCGTAGGCCTCCTTCCCCACATACCACTCGTCTGCCTGTTTTTTCTTGCAGATCACCGTGGGAACCGTCCAGGCCTTCTCCTCGTCAAAGCAGCTGATTTTTGTATATGTGTCACACAGATCAATGCCGATCACCAGCTCTTCCATTTCTTCCATCTCCTCTAAGCCGGTCACATCAGGTCAAATAATTGTTCCACCGTCCCGGTCTTTGTTAAATAATCTCTCATTTCCTGCTTCAGTCCGTCCAGATCTCTGTTCTGCAGCAGCCTGCCCATACGGTTTAAGCCGGAGAACCGGCTGTCGCTGCGGCCGCTTCCCGGCGCTGCGTCGATCTTCCCCTTCTGACGCAGCTCTCTGCCCCGGCCGTTTTCATCCCAGATCTCATACTCCAGGACTTCCCCGTCAAACAGCACCGTCTGCTTCACAAAAATCCCCTGATAGACCCGCTTCATCTCGCTGCTCTTAAATTCCGTCTCCTCCGGCAGGATCCGGCTGAGCATGACTGGCCTGGAATCTTTCCGGCCATTGTACTGGATCATCACTTTGGATGTCACATCCTCCGGCATGGGAATGCGCTCCGCCAGCTTCTGCATGTAGGGGAAGATCATCCCCGCTTTCAGCAGAATATCCGTCAGGGTTCTGCACAGGCCCTTCTGTTCCTCTGTTAAGGACGGGCAGTCAGAATAATATTTTGTCAGGGCCAGTAAGTATACCACAGGCACCTTGTCTTTTTCAAGACTTTCCTTCACCATATGTTCCAGATAATCGCTCACCAGGCCGGACATAGGAGCCCGTCCCAGAAAATACTCCATGCTTCTCAGAGTGAAAAACGCCTTTGCCAGGCTCTCCGATACCCGTTTCCGGCTGGTGTACAGCTCAAACACACGGTCAATGTGCTTCATGGAAGAACTAAACAGCATCTGGGCCAGAAGACGCTCCTCCAGATCGTAGGTTTCCACCTGCGCCTCTGTCCCCGCCTCCAGCACGCGGTACATTACCTCTGTGGTTCCGTTGTAGTGTTCGCACAGGTAGTCCAGGATCACCGTATCCGCTTTTCCTGCAAGGAACACATCCGCGGCCAGACGCAGCAGCTTTTCATCCTCGTCAAACATATTCTGCAGAATAATTCTGCTGCAGAGAGTTTCCAGAAGAACCATATCCAGTCCTTCCCAGCCGTAGAGGCGCAGAATCTCCCATGCGTCCATGTAGTATCCCCGCTTGATAAATACGCCGGCAATCCGGATTCTCTCTTTTCTGGTCAGGGTTCTCCGGTCGATCCGGAGCAGATAGCCCAGTCCTCTCTCCACTCCGTCCGGCTTCTGGGCCTGACGGTCGTAGTAGGCGATGATCCTGTCCAGAATCAGCTTCCGGTACAGGGGACTCAGATGCTCCTGATCCAGAGCCTGCTCCAGCATGGCGATGTCCTCTTCTCCCCCGATGCTGCCGTCCAGAATCTTTTTCACCTTCATAAGCAGCAGCATGGGATGTTCCGGGTACACCTCAAAACACCGGCTCTCCAGATCCGGCCGGTTCATCACCCTGGTTTTTATATATCTCACATCCATATACCGGCCGCCGCAGCCATCCTGAAACACCAGCACATTCCGCTCTGAAAACAGGGGAACGTAGGCCACGCCGTCCTGAAGCTGATAGGCATCCTCCGTATCCAGCTCCTCATGGCAGACCACCACATATTTCATATTGGGGTTGCGGCATTCTATCCGGTATGCCTTCAGCACCGCAGGCAGCAGCCTGGCTAAGGGAATGTCGATCATATCCCGGTACAGCATGTGCTCATAGAGCACCGCCAGACGGCTGTTGATTCTGGACTGAAACACCTGCTCCACAGTAAACTGCTCCATATCCCGCTCATAAGCCTGATAGAGAGGGCTGTCCTGCTTCAGATAGAGCAGAATATTCCGATACAGCCTGCTCTTTGCCGTCTCATCCAGATCTCTGGCATAAGAAAAATACAGCAGCACCTCTCTCGGCATCAGGTGATCGTACTTATCCGGCAGAGAAGCCAGATAATACTCATACAGTTTGGTCAGGCTCAGCCCCGCCTGAAGGCCCTTTTCATACCATACAAACGCCTTGGAAGAGGTTTTGTCCCCCCGGATCAGCATACTGCAGACCGCCGTCAGAATCTCCGGCTTTTCATACTGCTCATAAAGCTCTGTCAGGAGCCTGAAATACAGGCGATGGTACTGACGGATTCCCCCCGCCAATTCCGCCGTCCGGTCCGCCAGCTCCTCTCCCACCAGCCCCCGTTTCACTCCCAGCCTCAGGGCGTGGACAACAAAGGCGTCCACATCCCGCAGAAGCACAGGATCCCGGTTCAGCAGGCGGCAGGCCTGAATATAAAGAAAGGGGCTGGAGCATCCTTCCCGGAAATAGTCCCGCATCTGCTCCAGCAGCACTCCCGGATTATCATAGAGGCTGTCATCCAGCTTTAACAGAAGGTAAAACAGGAAAAAATGCCTTCCGGATCCGTCGGTGTAGCTGTGCAGAAGCCGCAGGAGCGCTTCCATCTGCCCCGGCTTTTTCTCCATCTCCATCACCAGGTACTGATAAAAGCAGTACAGCTCCGGAGACTGCTGTCTCTGCTCCCGCACCTGATCCCGGCTCTCCTCCAGAATCACTGCAGCCTGATCCGGCCTTCCCGTCATCAGCGCCGCTTCCGCTGTGAGAAGATCCAGAAAGACTTCGCTTCCCGCCGTATCCCGCAGCTTGAGAAGTTCTCCCGCCATGGCCTGAGCCAGCTGGTTTGACGAGCCGTTTCCCGACTCATAGTCCAGACGGAGCGCCAGATACTTCTGAAATTCTTTCCGTCTGGCAATCTTTTCCATTCCCTGCAGCTCTTCCTGGCCGTGGCCGTCCGCCGCAATGTACACCTTCGCCTCACTGCGGACGCTTTTTATGGTGATGCAGCCAAGATTTCGTCCCCGGTGCATTTTGTCCGGATCTACCCGGTAGGTGAGTATAAACTCCCCGTTTTTAAAATCCCGGTCCGTCAGTCTCTCCCTGCAGGCCGTCAGAAAATCTCCCTCTGTCTCCACCGACAGTCTCACATAGCCCCAGTTTTTCTTGCGGATCACCAGGCTGTCATCAAAAGCCGCAATATGCTCTTCATACTTCCTGGTCTCTTCCTTCACGTGGATTTCCACCGCCGGCTTCATGTCCATGGCCACCATGAACTCCTCCACCGCCCCGGCCCGATCCCGTCCGCCTTTTAATCCTTCATAGACAGCCCTGGCACGAATGCTCTGCATAAAGGGGGCCGACGGGAAATCCCGATATTCAAACAGACGGCCCGCGAGATCCATATTTTCCCTGGCCAGACGGGCAAAATCCACCGGCCGCTTCAGTTCCGACAGCATCCGCGCAGAAACCCCGGCCTCCGCCCGGAACACATAGGGAAGCCGTACTTCACCGCTGTTGGTCACCAGGCAGAATGCCCCCCGGATCTCCTCACCGTCAGCCAGAAGCTCTGAATCCACCTCATAGGCCACGCGGCTGCGGAGGCCGCCGAAGGAATTGTCCGGAATTCTCACCCGGCCGTCCGTGGAATACACCAGCCCCTTCACCGTCAGACCATTGCCGCTGTGGACAAAAAATTCGCCCCGCGCGGCTTCTCCCGTGGGGACCGTCTCCTCAATGGCTGCCGGTTTCAGAACACATTCCGGGCTCTCCGTATCCACAATTCCCCTTGCGAGCCGGTTAATTCTCTCTCTCATCGTACCACCTGTTCCTGTCACTTTCTGTCCTTTTTTGTCCCATCTATTCTAGCATATTTCTCCTTGATTTAAAACCCCAAACTTGCTATGATAGAGACAAAATGGCTAAGATAGCGGGCCGAAAACCCGCAGACTGGAGGCACGTATGACAACCAACGAAAAAGCCCTGCTTCTCCATCGGGAATGGCAGGGAAAACTGGAAACCGTTTCCAAAGCAAAGGTGGCTACCAGAGAGGATCTGGCACTGGCCTACACTCCCGGCGTAGCTGAACCCTGCAAAGTGATCGCGGAAGATAAAGAAGAGGCCTACACCTACACCTGGAAATCCAATACCATCGCTGTGGTGAGCGACGGCAGCGCCGTACTGGGCCTGGGCAATATCGGTCCCTGGGCAGCCATGCCCGTGATGGAGGGCAAAGCCGTCCTTTTTAAAGAATTCGGCGGCGTAAATGCCATCCCCATCTGCCTGGACACCCAGGACACGGAAGAGATCATTCAGACGGTGAAAAACATTGCTCCCGGCTTTGGCGGCATCAACCTGGAAGACATTTCCGCTCCCCGCTGCTTTGAAATCGAAGAGCGCTTAAAAGAAATGCTGGACATCCCTGTCTTTCACGATGATCAGCACGGAACAGCCATCGTGGTTCTGGCCGGCGTAATCAACGCCCTGAAGGTGACGGGAAAGAAGAAAGAAGACTGCCGGGTAGTGGTAAACGGCGCCGGAAGCGCCGGTATCGCTATTTCCCGCCTGCTCCTTACCTACGGATTCAAGCATCTCACCCTCTGCGACAGAGCCGGCATCCTGTGCAAAGGCATGGAGGGCTTAAACTGGATGCAGGAAAAGATGATGGATGTGACCAACCTGGAACATCAAACCGGATCTCTGGCTGACGCCATGAAAGGTGCGGACATTTTCATCGGCGTCTCCGCTCCCGGCATTGTCACGAAAGAAATGGCCGCTTCCATGAATCAGGATGCTATCATCTTCGCCATGGCCAACCCGGTTCCGGAGATCATGCCGGACCTGGCAAAGGAGGCAGGGGTCAGAGTAGTGGGAACCGGCCGTTCCGATTTCCCCAACCAGGTAAACAACGTGGTAGTCTTCCCCGGCATCTTCAAAGGCGCTCTGGAAGGACGGGCCAGAGCAATCACGGAGGAAATGAAACTGGCAGCTGCGGAAGCCATCGCGTCCCTGGTGGATGAAAAAGATTTATGTGAAGACAACATCCTGCCGGAGGCTTTTGATCCGCGGGTGGCTGACGCGGTGAGCAGTGCGGTAAAGGAGCACATTTAGACCGCCTATGCTGTCAGACCCGATCACGCTTTATAAGCTGATGACGCTGTACATGCTCAAACAGGTGAATTTTCCCCTGACCAATTCCCAGCTTACCTCATTTTTTCTGGACCATGAGTATACGACTTATTTTACCCTTCAGCAGGCTTTAAACGAACTTCTGGAGGCAGGGCTGCTGAAAAAGGAATCCAGCCACAACAGCACCCGGTATGAGATCACCAGAGAAGGGGAGGAAACCCTCTCCTTCTTCGGCAAACAGATCTCCCCTGTAATCGTAGAAGACATGGATCAGTATCTGAAAGAAAATCGGTTCCGTCTCCGCAACGAGGTGAGCACCATCGCCGACTTTTACAAGTCCACCAGCCAGGACTTTATCGTTCACTGTGAAGTGCGGGAGGGCAAGACGCCCCTGATCCAGCTGGATCTGTCCGTCCCTGACAAGGAGCAGGCGGAAGCCATGTGCAGCAAATGGAAAGAAAAAAACCAGGAAATCTATGCGTTTGTCATGAAAACGCTCATGAGTATGTCATAGGGGGAATATTGTGAAAAAGGGACTTTACCAGGATCTGGAAAAAGAGTGGAAAAAGCTGAAGCGGTTCCGGTTTCTCTATATCGTTCTGCCGGTCTTTCTCACCATGCTCTCGGTGAGAATCATTCAGGTGTATTTCCACCTGAAGCTGGAACGCTTTAAAAAAGCGGCAGCATCCTGCAGGCGCGAGGCCATGGGAGAAGCCCGGAAAGACGCGGAAAACAGCCCGTCAAGCGCAGATGCCGCCCAGAAGGCTGGCAGTGCGCCAGCCGCTTCCCCGGCCGCCAAACCGGTTCCTGAACCGATCCAGGCCGAAAAGGCAGACATGGAGTTTATCACCCCTCAGCCAGTGGCTGCCGCCAGCCAGGAAAGCTCCTGCACTGTGACCGAGGAGTTTTAACGGGCAAGCTCCAGTCGCTGTCCGTTGCCCGGCAAATGTCCGCCCCAAGCTGGCGGCCGCTTGCCGGGCGTATCGCGCAACCTCCGTGCCCGCTAACGCGGACACCACGAACCATGAAAGCCCGCGGACCGCTCCGTGCTGCGCACTCATGCGATCCGACCTGCATTCGCAATCCGGCCTACCGGGCTTTCACAGCAAAAAAACCGGGCCGGAGATGAAATCCATCATCTCCGGCCCGGTTTTTTACAAACTTACCCTTCTGCTTCCGCCCCCAGATACCTCTCCAGATACTCCCAGATCTCCTCTCTCCCCTGCTTTGTCTCTGCGGAGAAAGGAATAATAACGCCGTCTTTTTCCATACCCAGAGTCTCCCGGATCAGCTTCACCTGCTTTGCCGTCTGGCTTCGCTTGATCTTGTCCAGCTTTGTGGCGATAATCACGGGATGATAGCCGTTGCTCACGATCCAGTCGTACATCATCCGGTCATTGGCGGAAGGTTCATGGCGGATATCAATGAGGAGAAACACGCACTGCAGGGCCTTTGAGTTTCTCAGATACCGCTCAATCATCTTCCCCCATTTGGCCTTTACCTCCACAGATACCTTCGCATAGCCGTAGCCGGGCAGATCCACATAATACATATTTCCGTTAATCAGATAAAAGTTGATGGTCTGAGTCTTTCCCGGCTGGGAGGACGTCCTGGCCAGGGATTTCCTGTTCATCAGCGCGTTGATGAGGGAGGATTTTCCCACGTTGGACTTTCCGGCAAAGGCAAACTCCGGGAGCTCATTTTCCGGAAGCTTGCTGGTGATGCCGCAGACCGTCTCCAGTTCAGCGCTTTTTATAATCATAGTCCTCTCTCCTCTCTGTATTTACACAAAAGCCTCTTTCAGCACGTCCTCCATGGTTTTTACATAGACGATCGTCAGGCCGCCGGTGATCTCCCGGGACAGCTCCGAGATATCTCTGCGGTTCTTGTCCGGCACCAGCACCTTTTTCATGTGGGCCATCTTTGCCGCCAGCACTTTTTCCTTCAGGCCGCCGATGGGAAGCACCCGCCCTCTCAGAGTGATTTCTCCCGTCATGGCCACTTTTGCGGACACTTTCCGCCCGGTGACTGCAGAGAGCATGGCCGTAGCCATGGTGATTCCGGCGGAGGGACCGTCCTTGGGCACAGCCCCTTCCGGAATGTGGATGTGAATATCGTGCTTCTCATAATACTCCTCATCCACGCCGTACTGCCCGCTGACGGAACGGATATAGCTGAGGGCTGTCTGGGCGGACTCCTTCATCACATCGCCCATCTGCCCTGTGAGCTTTAACACGCCCTTTCCGGGCATCACATTCACCTCGATCTGCAGGGTATCGCCGCCCACGCTGGTCCAGGCCAGGCCGCGGACGATTCCCACCGCGTCCTCCTCGTTGGCATCCTCGTAAGATACCCGTTCCTTTCCCAGGTACTTCTCCAGCTGGGATTCTGAGACATGAACTGCCTTTTTCCCGTCCTCGATCACCTGTCTGGCCGCCTTGCGGCACACATCCCCGATACGGCGCTCCAGGTTTCTCACTCCCGCCTCTCTGGTGTAATTGTGAATGATCTTTTTCAGGGCCTTGTCGGAAATGGAGAACTGTCCCTCCTGAAGGCCGTTTCTCTCCATCTGCTTTCTCACCAGATAATCTCTGGCAATGTGAAACTTCTCGTTTTCCGTGTAGCTGTTGATCTCAATCAGCTCCATACGGTCCAGAAGAGGACCTGGTATGGTGGCCGTGGTATTTGCCGTGGCGATGAAAAACACCTTGGAGAGGTCGATGGGGGTCTCCACGTAGTGGTCACGGAACTTCACATTCTGCTCCCCGTCCAGCACCTCCAGCAGGGCGGATGACGTGTCCCCCTTATAGTCGCTGCTCACCTTGTCGATCTCGTCCAGAAGCATCAGGGGATTTCCCACTCCCGCCTGTCTCAGGCCGTCCACCAGGCGGCCGGGCATGGCCCCCACATAGGTCTTCCGGTGGCCGCGGATTTCCGCCTCGTCCCGGATGCCTCCCAGGCTGATGCGCACATATTTCTTGTTCAGGGCTCTTGCCACAGAGCGGGCGATGGAGGTTTTTCCCGTTCCCGGCGGGCCCACCAGACAGAGAATGGTGCTTCCCGGCTTTTTCGTCAGGGTGCGGACAGCCAGGTATTCCAGAATTCTCTCCTTCACCTTCTCCAGGCCGTAGTGATCCTCGTTTAAAATCTCCTCCGCCTGTTTTAAGTCCTGATTGTCCCTGGATACCTTGTTCCAGGGCAGCTCCAGCATGGTCTCAATGTAGGTGCGGAGCACATTTGCCTCCTGGCTGCCGCCGGGCATGGTCTTAAACCGGTTGATTTCCTTCCGGATCTTGTCCTTTGTTTCCTTGTCCGCCTTCAGCTGCTCCAGCTGGCGCTCATATTCGTCGCCTTCCGTGTCCGGACTGTCCTCTCCCAGCTCCTCCCGGATCACCCGCATCTGCTCCCGCAGAATATAGTCTTTCTGGTTTTTGTCGATGGCCTGCTTTACCTTCATCTGGAATTCCCGCTTGATCCGCATAACGGAAATTTCATCCATCAGGGCCTTCACCACTTTCTCATACCGCTCCGTGGTGTTCATACTCTCCAGAATCCCCTGGCGGGCCCGGTAATCAAAGGGCAGCTGGGCAGCAATCTCATCCATCAGCTCATTCAGGTCAGAGATTCCCAGAAGGGTCGGAAGGGTCTCCTTTGACGCTCTCTGATTCTCCCTTCCATACTCCTCCAGCTTCTCCTTGAGGACTCTGGCCATGGCCTCTGCCGTGAGATAGTCCAGATTTTCCTTTTCCACAGGCAGAAACTGTATCTCTCCCATGAGCATCGGTTCCTCGGAATCCAGGCAGATCAGCTCCGCCCTGGATACTCCCTCCACCATCACCCGGACGATTCCGCCGGGCATCTTCACCAGCTGCTTCACAATGGAAGCCGTTCCTATGGTGCTGAGCTGCTCCACGGAGGGATCCTCCACAGCGGGATCTTTCTGAGACGTGAGAAATACTCTCTGATCCCCTACCATGGCCTTCTCCACCGCTTTCACGGACTTTTCCCGGCTCACATCAAAATGTATGGTCATTCCTGGAAGAACCGTCAGGCCCCTCAGGGCCACAACGGGCATGACTATGTTCTTTTCTTCCACTCTGTTTCCTCCTTCTGTACTTGTTCCGCTGCCGGGCCGTCTCCGTTTTTCTTCTCCTTAACACCGCCCGGCAATTTTATCTCATACGCAAAATGGGAGCAGTGCTCCCATTTTTCACGAAAAATCTATCAAAATTACGCGATCTCTCCCGGCCTGTCTTTTCTCATGCGCTGGCCGAGACTCTTTCTGGGAACTGCCGTATCCCGGTAAACGATATCCGGCTTTCCCGTCTTGTCCACCACGTCTTTTGTGATCGTGCAGATTCCCACGGAGCTGTCGGACGGAATCTCATACATCAGATCCATCATCACCGACTCCATGATGGAACGCAGGCCTCTGGCGCCCGTTTTTCTCTCCACTGCAAGATCCGCTATTTTCTCAATGGCCTCCGTGGTAAACTCCAGTTTTACATCATCCAGCTCAAACAGTTTCTGATACTGTTTGGTCAGGGCATTTTTCGGCTCTGTGAGAATCCGCACAAGAGCTGCCCTATCCAGCAGATTCAGGGAAACGGTGATGGGCACACGGCCGATAAATTCCGGAATCAGTCCGAATTTCACCAGATCTTCCGGCAGAACCTGCTTTAACAGCTGATCAATGTCCATTTCGTTTCTGTCCACGATCTCCGCGTTAAAGCCGATGGAGCTGGTGGAAATCCTTCTCTCCACAATCCGCTCCAGCCCGTCAAAGGCTCCGCCGCAGATAAACAGAATATTGGTCGTGTCGATCTGAAGCAGCTCCTGGTGGGGATGCTTTCTGCCTCCCTGCGGGGGAACGCTGGCCACCGTGCCCTCCAGAATCTTTAAGAGAGCCTGCTGTACGCCCTCTCCGGACACGTCTCTGGTGATGGACACATTTTCCGACTTTTTCGTGATTTTGTCAATTTCATCAATGTAGATGATGCCGTACTCCGCCCTGCTGATGTCATAAT
>DXBC01000031.1 GCA_019116745.1 Candidatus Lachnoclostridium stercorigallinarum | reverse complement strand
GGCACCAGAGGACCGGGAGAGACCAAGCTGGAGATCGACCGCCGCCGGATCCATGACCGGATCAGCCAGTTAAAAAGCGAGCTGGAGCAGGTGCAGAGACACCGGGAGATATCCAGGCAGCAGCGGGAGAGAAGCCATACCCTTCGGGCGGCCATTGTGGGCTACACCAACGCGGGAAAATCCACCCTGCTAAACCGCCTGACCAACGCGGGAATTCTGGCCGAGGACAAGCTGTTTGCCACCCTGGATCCCACTACGAGAAATTTTCGCCTGCCGGACGGTCAGGAGATCCTGCTGACGGATACGGTAGGATTTATCCGCAAGCTCCCCCATCATCTGGTGGAGGCCTTTAAGAGCACTCTGGAGGAGGCAAAATACTGCGATCTCATTCTCCATGTGGTGGACAGCTCCAACCCCCAGATGGACGTGCAGATGTACGTGGTCTATGACACGCTGAAGCAGCTGGGAGTGGAGGATAAGGAATACATCACCCTGTTCAACAAAATAGACCGGGTGGAGGGAAATCCGGTGCTCCGGGATCTCCAGGCGGACCATCAGCTGAAAATATCCGCCAAAACCGGGGAAGGCCTGGATCAGCTGACGGAGCTTCTGGAGTCCATACTCCGCAGCCGGAAGGTGTACCTGGAACGGCTTTATCCTTATTCTCAGGCGGGAAAAATCCAGCAGATCCGCAGATACGGGGAGCTGTTAAGCGAGGAATACCGGGAGGATGGGATCGCCGTGAGAGCCTACGTGCCGGCGGAGCTTTTCGCGAATGTTCTTCCCTCAGAGACAGAGGACTAAGGCCTGCGGACATAGGAAATAAATCCATTAGAAATTATAATAAAACACAATATCTAGTTTCAAATGAATTGTGGAACATAGATATTGTGTTTTTCTACTTGGTCTGCTATAATGAGGTCTATGGCGCCTTCGGCGCGAGGAAAGGAGCAAGGGGATATGATTAACGTCATCAAAAGAGACGGAGAAAAGGCGGAGTTCAGCCTGAATAAAATAACGGAAGCCATCAAAAAAGCATTTAAGGCCACGGGGAAGGAGTTCAATCATGAGATACTGGAGCTGCTGTCTCTTCGGGTGACGGCGGACTTCCAGGGCAAGATGGACGGAGACACCATCGGTGTGGAGCAGATCCAGGACAGTGTGGAGCACGTGCTGGAGCAGACCGGATACACCGACGTGGCAAAGGCCTATATTCTGTACCGGAAGCAGCGGGAAAAAATCCGCAATATGAAGAATACCATTCTGGACTACAAGGATGTGGTAAACGGCTACGTGAAAGTGGAAGACTGGAGAGTGAAGGAGAACTCCACGGTTACCTATTCTGTGGGAGGACTGATTTTAAGCAATTCCGGAGCGGTGACCGCTAATTACTGGCTGTCCGAAATCTACGATCAGGAGATTGCCGAGGCTCACAGAAATGCGGACATCCATCTGCACGACCTGTCCATGCTCACCGGCTACTGTGCAGGCTGGTCTTTAAAACAGCTTCTGCTGGAAGGTCTGGGAGGAATTCCGGGGAAAATCACATCCTCTCCCGCGAAGCATCTGTCTGTACTGTGCAATCAGATGGTAAATTTCCTGGGGATTATGCAGAACGAGTGGGCCGGAGCCCAGGCATTTTCTTCTTTTGACACCTACCTGGCTCCTTTTGTGAAAGTGGACAATCTGTCCTACCCGGAGGTGAAAAAGTGCATTGAGTCCTTTATCTACGGTGTAAATACTCCCAGCCGCTGGGGAACCCAGGCGCCGTTTTCCAACATCACTCTGGACTGGACAGTGCCGGACGACATGGCGGAGATGAATGCCATTGTCGGCGGAAAAGAGATGGACTTTAAATACAAGGACTGCAAGAAAGAGATGGACATGGTCAACAAGGCCTTTATTGAGACCATGATCGAGGGGGATGCCAACGGCCGCGGCTTCCAGTACCCCATTCCTACCTATTCCATCACCAGCGATTTTGACTGGTCCGATACGGAAAACAACCGTCTCCTGTTTGAGATGACTGCGAAGTACGGAACCCCCTATTTCTCCAATTACATCAACAGCGATATGAAGCCCAGCGATATCCGCAGTATGTGCTGCCGCCTTCGCCTGGACCTGCGGGAGCTGAGAAAAAAGACCGGCGGCTACTTCGGCTCCGGAGAGAGCACCGGTTCCATCGGCGTGGTGACCATCAATATGCCCAGAATTGCCTATCTGGCAAAGGACGAGGCAGATTTCTACCGCCGTCTGGACCACATGATGGACATTTCCGCCCGTTCCCTGAAGGTGAAGAGGGAAGTGATCACAAAGCTGCTGGACGGCGGCCTGTATCCCTATACCAAGCGGTATCTGGGCAGCTTTGAGAATCATTTTTCCACCATCGGCCTGGTGGGCATGAACGAGGCCGGCTTAAACGCGAAGTGGATCGGAAAGGACATGACCCATCCGGAGACCCAGGAGTTTACGAAGCAGGTGTTAAACCACATGAGAGAGAGACTGTCCGACTACCAGGTACAGTACGGCGATCTCTACAATCTGGAAGCCACCCCGGCGGAGTCTACCTCCTACCGTCTGGCCAAGCACGATGTGGAGCGGTATCCGGACATCAAGACGGCTTCCGGCGACTGCGGAACTCCTTACTATACCAACAGCTCCCACCTGCCCGTGGGCTACACGGCGGATGTGTTTGACGCCCTGGATATTCAGGATGAGCTGCAGACCCTCTATACCTCCGGCACCGTGTTCCATGCCTTTTTAGGAGAGAAGCTGCCGGACTGGAAGTCCGCGGCAAAGCTGGTGAAGACCATTGCGGACAACTACAAGCTGCCCTACTACACTATCTCCCCCACCTACTCCATCTGCAAGGATCACGGCTACCTTACGGGAGAGCATTTCACCTGCCCGGTGTGCGGAAAAGAGGCGGAGGTATACAGCAGGATTACCGGTTACTACCGGCCGGTGAAGAACTGGAACGAGGGAAAACTGCAGGAGTACAAGAACCGGAAGACCTACGACGTGCTTCACGGCGGCTGGAGAGTGAAGGCATCCCAGATCGGGGAGACAGAGCAGAGCACTCAGGCGAAGGACGCCGAAGCTGCGGCTTCCGAATCCGTGGAACCCATTGCGGCAGGCACGTACCTGTTCACCACAAAGACCTGTCCCAACTGCAAGGCGGCAAAGGAATTTTTAAAGGATATGGACTATCAGGTGATTGACGCGGAGGAACATCCGGAGCTGTCCAGCCAGTTTGGAGTAATGCAGGCACCGACCCTTGTTCTGGTAAAAGACGGAAAGATCCAGAAATATGTAAACGCTTCCAACATCCGCCGCTACACGGAGGAGCAGAAGCGCTGACCGCACAGAAACCGATAAAACAGAACAATATACCCCCCTGAAGAGGGAGATATTCCACGCCCGGAGAGAAAATTCTCCGGGCGTTTTTGCGCGATACGCCCGGGAATCCGGAAGCATAGGATGGCTGGATTGGAGCATATTTTGTTTTGAGAGGAAAAATTCCCCGGAGGATGGATGAAATTCTGCAATGGTGTGTTTGAGGGAGGCGGAGTCAGAGGAATCGGCCACGTGGGGGCGGTCTGTGCCATGGAAGAGGCGGGGTACCGGTTTGTATGTCTGGCAGGATCCTCTGCGGGGGCTATTGTAGCTGCCCTTCTGGCGGCAGGGTACAGCTGTGAGGAGCTGCACCGGGAAATCGGGGAACTGGATTACGGGAAACTGAAGGGAAGAGACTGGCCGGACTGGTTCGGCGCCCCGGGAAAGGGACTTTCCCTGATTCTGTCCCTGGGAATCTACAATGCCGGATATCTTGGGAGGTGGATGGAGGCGCTCCTGGAGAAAAAAGGGATCCGGACTTTTGAGGATGTGGAAAAAGGGGGCCGCCGTCTCCGTATCACAGCCAGCGATATCACTGATGGAAAGCTGCTGATCCTGCCGGACAGCCTGGGAGAGTTTGGATTGGATCCCGGGACATTTCCGGTGTGGAAAGCGGTGTTGATGAGCGCTTCCATTCCCGTGCTTTTCGAGCCCTGCCGGCTGCAGGATAAAGGGGGCAGAGAACACCTGATTGTGGACGGAGGCCTTCTGAGCAACTATCCTCTCTGGCTGTTTGACGGGGGAACACGGCCTTCCTTCGGCTTTCGCTTCTGGAACGGCAGAGAACCCTGCCCGTACTGCTGTGTGGAACGCCTGTCTCTGCCGGACTATCTGCAGGCGGTGGTGGCATGCTGTCTGGACGCCATTGACCACAGCCGCATCGCTCCGGGAGATGAGGAGAGAACGGTGAAAATTTCCACAGCAGTGGGAGCGGAAAGGGAGCGGAAAGTTATTAAGGCCACAGACTTTCAGATCAGCGCCGGAGAACGGGAGGCCTTATTTCAGAATGGGAGAAGGGGGGCAGAGCAGTTCCTGGCTCGATGGGATTTTGAGGACTGGAAGAGGAAATACCGGTGAGAACATTCAGGAAGAATTCCCCGGGAAACAGCCGGTGAGGAGCTTGCTGTGAGAAATTTCCGGCTCCACGGATCCGGTTTTGTGAATACAATTTTAGATTTCCGGCGGGATTTTTACAGATATTTATTTTTGAGTGGCCTCTGTCCTTTACACGGCCGTGATATTCTGAAAAAGACAGCGCGCCGCGCCCTTCGGACGGCCGTGTCTGAGGAAAACGGCGGCAGCCGCTGGTTTCGGATCATATTGGAGGTTATGAAAATTTAT
>DXBC01000030.1 GCA_019116745.1 Candidatus Lachnoclostridium stercorigallinarum | reverse complement strand
GCCACAGACCTCTTCGCCGCCACTTTTGCGTGCTTGTAGGGATCGGGACGGAACAGCATGTAAAGCATTCCGATGAGCACAATGATGGCAACTACGGTTCCCGCTGTGATGGCTCCTCCCATAAGCGCCGTGCCCAGCTGGTAAATCATCAGGCTTACCAGGTAAGCAAAGATGTTCTGGAACAGGATGGCAAACCAGAACCATTTTCTGGACTGCATCTGCTGAGCCATTGTAGCGATTGCCGCCAGACAGGGAGAGTTTAACATATTAAACACCAGGAAGGATACGGCTGCCGGCACATTGGGGAACCAGGACCGGATAGCCGCCGCAACGGTGGGCGCGTCCTCAGATGCCTCCTCAGCCACACCGGCCAGAATTCCGATGGTGGTAACAATATTCTCTTTTGCGCTGAAGCCGGAGATGGAAGCTGCCACCGGGGCAAATCCATACTCACCCACGCCCCAGCCCAGGGGATGAAACAGAGGAGCGATAAAGCCGCCGACCACGCCCATAAGGCTGTCTGCGCTGTCCTCCACCATGCCGAAGCCGTCTGCGGTAACTCCGAAGGTGGACAGAACCCACATCACCACACAGGCCAGAAACAGGATGGTTCCCGCCTTCTTAATAAAGCTGAACAGTCTCTCCCATACGTGGATGGCCACGGTGCGGATGGAAGGAATGTGGTATGCCGGAAGCTCCATAACAAAGGGAGCCGCCTCTCCGGAGAAGGGTTTCGTCTTCTTTAACATGATGGCGGAAATCAAAACCGCCGCAACGCCGATCATATACATGATGAAAGCCCAGGAGCCGGCGCTGGAGTAATCTCCCGTCGCCCAGCCGGTGATAAGGCCGCCCATGAGAGCGATTACCGGAAGCTTTGCTCCGCAGGGAACAAAGGTGGCTGTCATAATGGTCAGCCGTCTGTCGTTGTCGTTCTCAATGGTTCTGGAGGCCATAATTCCCGGAATTCCGCAGCCGGAGGAAATCAGCAGCGGGATAAAGGATTTTCCGGACAGTCCGAAGTGCCGGAACACCCGGTCCATAACGAAGGCGATACGAACCATATATCCGCAGTCTTCCAGAATGGACAGGAAGATGAACAGAATCGCCATCTGAGGCAGGAAGCCGAACACGGCTCCCAGACCTCCGATAATGCCGTCCACTACCAGACCGCTTACCAGCTCTCCGGCGCCGGCACTGGCAAGAGCAGCCGCCACTGCTTCCTGAATTCCAACCACAAACGTATCGTTGGCCCAGTCCGTACCCATGGTACCCACCGTGGAAACGGAAACATAATAAACCAGCCACATCACCAGGGCGAAAATAGGAAGTCCCAGAATCCGGTGGGTGACAATCTGATCAATTCTGTCAGAGGTAGACATTTTTCTGCCCGCTTTTTTCACCGTATTCTTAACCAGCCTGGTTATGTACACATATCTCTCATTGGTGATAATACTCTCCGTATCATCGTCATGAGCGTTCTCCAGCTTCTTGATCTCATTTTCCACCGTGCTCTTCACACTGGCAGACAGGGAAAGCTGCGCTCCCGCCTTTTCGTCCTTCTCCAGCAGCTTTACGGCAAACCATCTCTTCTGCACCTTTGGAATACTGTCCGGCAGGCAGTTCTCCACCTGAGAGACAGAGGCTTCCACATCGTCCGCAAAGATCTTTGCCGGAATCTTTTCCTTCCCGGCCTTCGCCAGCTTCACAGCCCTTTCCACGACCTCTTTCAGACCGGTTCTCTTTAACGCCGACGTCTCCACAATCTCACAGTCCAGAGCCGCTCCCAGCTTCTTCACATCAATCCTGTCTCCGGATTTCTTTAACAGATCGCTCATGTTCAGGGCGATCACCACAGGAATTCCCACTTCCAGCACCTGAGTGGTCAGATACAGGTTTCTCTCAATATTGGTGGCGTCCACCAGATTGATCACAGCATCCGGCTTCTCTTTCAGCAGATAATCACGGCTGACCACTTCCTCCAAAGTATAAGGTGACAGAGAATAGATGCCGGGAAGATCGGTGATAATGATCTCCTCCCCCTTGGAATCCTTTAACTTTCCCTCTTTTTTCTCCACCGTAACGCCGGGCCAGTTGCCCACATACTGATTGGCTCCGGTCAGAGCGTTGAACATGGTCGTCTTGCCGCAGTTGGGATTGCCGACCAATGCAATTTTGATAGCCATAGAGCTTTCCTCCCTTTTTGTCAAAACTTATTTTTCTTCCACCAGGATGCTTTCCGCATCTGCTTTTCTGAGCGACAGCTCATATCCCCGGATAGTGATCTCCACCGGATCTCCCAGAGGCGCTACCTTTCTCACATAGATCTCACTTCCCTTTGTGATCCCCATGTCCATGATGCGGCGCTTAAACGCTCCTTCGCCAGTCAGTTTTGTCACCGTCACTGTTTTTCCAACAGCTACGTCACGCAATGCTTTCTGCATAACTTATTTGCTCCTTTCTTTTTACAGGCTGCTGTCACCGCCTGCCGGGTCAGACCATAATACGGCCGGCCATCTCTCTGTTAATAGCAATTCTGGAATCTTTGACGTTCACAATCAGGTCACCGTGAATCTCAGAAACCACTGTCACCTTCGTTCCGTCAACAAAACCCAGATTGGCCAGAAATCTTTTCACGTCATCCGGGCCGCCCACACGCTTTACCACGCCGGAATCCCCCGGTTTCATAAATGCTAACGGCATCATTTCATCCACCCTTCTTTTTACTATTATGATAATGAATATCATTTATTTTATCTGCGATAAGTATATTCCAACTGATAATGAATGTCAACAACTTTTTGAGAAAGATTTCCATTTTCTTTATTTTCTCTAAAATTTTTCTAAACTGCCTCCCGATTGCCTCCGCAGCTTCCGGTAAAACGACAGATCGTTCTGCCCGCCCAAAGGGTTTACAGCATATTTTTTATTCCATTACACTG
>DXBC01000029.1 GCA_019116745.1 Candidatus Lachnoclostridium stercorigallinarum | reverse complement strand
TACTTTTCCGTGGACCGGGGATTTGATTTTTACGCGCCTCAGTCCTTTGAAGATGAAAACGGGAGGCGGATTCTCATCGGCTGGATGGGGATTCCGGAGGCGGACTACACCAACCCCACGGCAAAGGCAGGCTGGCAGCACGCCCTCACTCTGCCGCGGCAGCTTCATGTAAGGGACGGCAGGCTGATTCAGACGCCTCTGGAGGAGCTGAAGGCCCTGCGAACTCAGAAATGGACCTTTGAAGGAGCCGAAGACCTCAATGGGTCGGGAGAATATCTGCGGACAGAGCTGGGGCCGGTGTTTGAGGCGGAACTGGAGTTTTCCCGGTGCCGGTTTATGAAACTGCAGCTGAGGCAGGGAGTCTGTCTCTCCTGGGAAGACGGAGTGCTGACCCTGTCTCTCGAAGAGGGGGGATGGGGGCGGACCGTGAGACACGGAAAAGCCGATAAGCTGACGAAACTGCAGATTTTCTCCGACGTTTCCTCCCTGGAGATCTTTGTAAACGGGGGAGAGCAGGTGTTTTCCACCCGCGTGTACGCAGATTGCGGACAGGAGAAAAAATCCGGCGGTTACCTCCTGCTGGAAGGAGACTGTGGGGCGAGAAGTACGGTGTATCGCCTGTCCCCCTTTGTCATTGAAAAAAGAGACCGTGATAAGAGAATAGTCTGAATATTTCTGTTGAGGATGGGGAGAAAACCTGCTATAATTGGAAATATACAATGTATTTGCATGAAAATGCAGAATAAAGGAGGTATTCGCTGCGATGGACTATGTGACAAAAGGATACGAGCCGGCTGACGCTCTTCAGTATTTTGAGGAAATTTCTGCCATTCCCAGGGGTTCGCAGAATGAGAAGGCGGCTGCGGATTATATCTGTGAGTTTGCGAAGGCTCACGGACTGGAATATTACAGGGATGAGGCCGAAAATGTGATTGTGAAAAAACCCGGTTCCAGGGGATGTGAAAATGTTCCTCCTCTGATGCTTCAGGGCCATACGGATATGGTCTGCGTCAAACTGCCGGAAGCAGAGCACGATTTCGGAAAAGATCCTATCCAGTTGGAGATCAAGGACGGCTGGCTGACGGCAAAGGGAACGACGCTGGGAGCGGACGACGGCATGGCAGTTGCTTATATGCTGGCATTTCTGGCGAAGGAAGATTATGTGCATCCGCCGCTGGAGTGCGTGTTTACCAGCATGGAGGAAATCGGACTGCTGGGAGCTATGGCCATCGACGCGGGAAAGATTTCTGCCCGCCGGCTCATCAACATGGACGGCGGAGCTTCTGAAGAAAATGTGTCTGTGGTATCCTGTGCCGGCGGCCAGGTGTACAATTTCCGCCGCACTCCCGCCTGGGAGAAGGCAGAAGGGGATGCGCTGTCACTTTCCGTGCGGGGACTGCTGGGCGGCCATTCTGCGGCTGTGATGCACCTGGGCAGAGGAAACGGACTGAAGATCATGGCCAGAATTCTGGCAGCGGTCAATGAGAAAATCCCGGTAAATCTGGCATCCTTCACCGGCGGGGCGAAGATGAACGCCATCGTCAGCGAGGCGGATGCGGTGATCCTGGTTCCCGCCGGAAAGGCCGGGGAGGCCGCAGAGATTGCGGAGCGAGTGGCCGGACAGATTAAGGGAGAACTTTCTGCCAGCGATCCCGGTTTTGCCTTTGCCTGCAGACCGGCAGAGGCGGAGAAGATGATGACGGCGGCGGATTCCCGGGCGCTGATCACTTTCCTGCAGCTTCTTCCCGACGGCATCCGGATGATGAGCCAGGAGATAGAAAACCTGGTGGTCTGCTCCAGCAATGTGGGCATTCTGGTGATGGATGGAGATACCATCGATATCTGTGACTGCATCCGCAGCTCGGAGGACGGGCTGAAGGCGGCTGTGTCCGCGGAGATGGAAGCCCTGGCGGCCCTGACCGGATTTGAGGCGGTAAAGGGCATCGGCTTCGGCGGCTGGAAATACGACGCCAATTCTCCCCTGAGAGCGCTCTGCGCAGATATTTATGAGAAGATGTACGGCAGAAAAATGGAGTTTGAGGCCACCCACGGCGGTCTGGAGTGCGGCGAGTTTAAGAGCAAGATTCCGGATCTGGACATCATGTGCATTGCTCCCACTGCCAGGGAAGCGCATACGCCGGAGGAGAGTCTGAATCTGGAGTCTTTCCGCCGGATTTATGAGTTTCTGCTGACCATATTTGAAGAACTGTGCAAATAAGGACAAAAAGGAGTCCCTTCGGTCATTTTTGGTGACCTTGGGGACTCCATTTTTTGATGCCGGCTTTGACAAATTCTGATTTTAATAGATTCTGGCTCCGTCCGGGCCCACCCGCCGGCCGTCGGGAGTGATGCAGTTGACAAGAAGAGCGCCTCTGGTGCCGTCGCTGACGGTATTCAGATAGTATTCTTTCCCGTAAACGCTGATCCAGCCGGTCTTCATGGCGCCTCTGGTGCCGTCGCTCACCGTGTTCATGTAGTACCAGCGGCCGCCGTCCAGTACCCAGCCGGTTTTCATGGCTCCCCTGGTGCCGTCGCTCACCGGATTTAAGTAAAACCAGTTGGTGCCGTCATAGAACCATCCGGTGACCATGCGTCCGGTGCCGTCAAAGTAGAACCAGTTTCCATCCACAAACTGCCAGGAGTTTACGGCGTAGGTGCCGCCGGACAGGCGGAGAAACCACTCATTGCCGGAGGGAACCCAGGTGTAGTAGGAAGAACCGGGGTAGGAAACTCCGGAGTAGTCGTCATAGTAGTAGTCGTAGCTCAGCGGATCGTCAAAATACCAGGATCCCGACTCAATCCACTCGCCCTTGTCGGAAGAGCTGGATCCCACAGCCCTCACCCGGAAATAGTAATCCCCGGAACGGGTGATCAGGGAACTGAAATCATAGGAAGTATCGGAGGTACTGCGGACAGAACTGAAAGATCTGTCGTTGCGGTACAGCCTCACTTCGTAGTGGTGGGCGCCGGGAATCTCGTCCCAGGTTCCGTAGCCGTCGCTGTCCAGGTCCGCGTCCCCGCCGTTGTCCAGATCCACTTCCAGTCCCTCGATTTTTAAGGTGAGCACCAGGGTCTCCCGGTCGTCCTTTGTGTTGCGTCCGGTGCACTTGGCCTCCAGTCCGGACAGCTCCACATCGTCCGAGGAGATGGAGTGGAAATAGTACCCGCTCCTTGCATACAGCTCCACCTTGAAAATGGGAACGGAGGCGGTGTTGGAATTGCTCAGGTACCATTCTCCCACCCGGTATTCGCTGTCCGGGGTGGAGAGCTTCAGGGTAATGTCTTCGTTCCAGCCGTCGTTGCGGTCTCCGTCCACGTAGAGATTGATCTTTTCAATGGGGGTTCGGGTCTCCTCAGCCCGGACGGAACAGGCAAAGAGGAGAGAGAACAGGAGAGAAGCCGCCAGAAGCTTCTTTCCAAAGCCATACTTTTTCATATACATCCTCCTTCGCGCAGTGCGCAGCATTTGTCTGTCTTTATACTATCATTTTAATTATTTCCAGTCAATTAAAAATAAGAGTCTATATTCTTACAATCTTTTTAGGGAGAGTTCAGAACGGACGGAGATGCCTGTCCGGCGTAAAAACAGGGTGTCCGGGCCGCTTGTCAGGAATGAACGGGGGGCCGGTTACATAAGGTATTATGACAGAACTGGGAGAAAATGATATGGAGATTTATGTGGTCCGCGCCGGAGATACGGCGTGGGCGATCGCGCAGAAGTTTCAGATCCCTCTGGAGCGGCTGATGTGGGATAATCAGCTGGAGGAGGAAATCCCGCTGGTGGTGGGGCAGGCCCTTGTGATCCGCCGGGGGGACGGGGACGGAAGAAAGCAGCCGGTGATTTCTGTGGGCTATGCCTATCCGTTTATCCGGTCGGAGATCCTGGAGGAAACCCTTACATACCTGACGGATGTGTATGTGTTTGCTTACAGGTTTGACCGGGAGGCCAGGCTTATCGGCCCGGATACGCCGGATGACCGGATGCTGGAGGAAGTGCGGGCTTTAAACGGCAGTCCTGTGCTGGTGCTGGCTTCCCTGGATGAAAACGGCGGCTTTGACCGGGAGCTGCTGTCCTGGTTTCTCAATGACCAGGAGGCCCAGGAGGAAATCATCCGCCAGGTGGAGGCCGTTGTGCTGGAAAAGGGATTTCAGGGAGTGGACGTGGATTTTGAGTACGCGAAGGAGGACGACAGTCAAGCATTTGCGGATTTCGTGTGGAACATCCGGGAAGTGATCAACGGCCTGGGCTATCCCGTCTCCGTCACTCTGGCGCCGAAAACCAGGGATGATCAGCCGGGAGCCCTCTACGAGGGGACAGATTACCGGCTTCTGGGTGAGGCGGCAGATCAGGCCCTTCTCATGACCTACGAGTGGGGCTACAGCAGAGGGCAGCCTATGGCCGTGGCGCCGGTGAATCTGGTGCGGCGGGTGGCTGACTACGCGGTGAGCCGGATTCCCAGGGAAAAGCTGCTTTTGGGAATCCCCAATTACGGCTATGACTGGCCTCTTCCCTTCCGCCAGGGGGAGACGGAGGCAAAGAGCATTGGAAATGTGGAAGCTGTGCGCCTGGCAGCGGAAAAGGGAGCGGAGATTTTTTATGACGAGCTGTCCCAGGCCCCTTATTTTCACTACAGGGAGGACGGAACGGATCATGTGGTGTGGTTTGAGGATCCCAGAAGCATCCGGGCAAAGCTTCAGCTGGTGGAAGACTATGGCCTGGCGGGAGCCGGGTACTGGCAGATCATGCGTCTGTTCCGGGCAAACTGGCTGCTTCTGGCGGACAGATTTGCCATTTACAAGCGAAATATGACATGACAAAGCGCTCCGCCGGGCTGAGATCTGAGCCGCGGCGGAGCGCTTTGTCTGCAAATGGTCATAAAGAAGGATCAGGAAGGGAATCACACCAGGGTCACATGATATTGTTTCATCCAGTAGTTCAGCTGAAGAATATAGGCCATCATCTGCGGGGCGGCCATGAGCTGTCCGTACCAGGGCCTGCCGTAATCTGCCGGGCTGGTGAGAAAAACTTCTGTCTTCTTCCGGTCCAGGAAGGGCAGAATGGGGGAGGAACTGTCGTCCAGAATCTGCCTCATTCCGTCGGCCAGCATGGACTCGTAGCCGGTGTCGTAGGTCTTTGGATAAGGAGACTTGCGGCGGAAGAGGATTTCCTCCGGCAGCAGGCCGCGGCCGGCTTCCCGAAGCAGGCTTTTCACCACGCCGTTTTTCGATTTCATCTCCCACGGCACATTCCAGAGATATTCCACAATACGATAATCGGCAAAGGGAACTCTGGCACCTATTTTTCCGGCGGCGGCGTCCCGGTCCATGCGGTTTAAGAGGGTCTGCATGACCCACCGCAGGTTCAGGAAGAAGAGAATCCGCCGCTTTTTGGCGTCTCCGCTTTCCCCTTCCAGAAGAGGAACCTGGGACACGGCGTCCCGGTAGGTCCGCTCCGCATAGCCGTCCATGTCTAATTCCGCGGCAAAGCTGTCTTTTAAGAGCACCTTTCTGGCGGCCATATCGGCGCTCCAGGGGAAGGTGTCCAGGGAGAAGAGCTCCGGCCGGTGAAACCAGGGATATCCGCCGAAGATTTCATCGGCACATTCTCCGGTGAGGGCAATTTTGCGGCGTTCTCCCACCTGGGTGCAGAACCAGAGCATGGAGGAGTCCACGTCCGCCATACAGGGGAGATCGTGGGCTTCCACGGAGGCAAACAGGGCGTCATACTGGTCTTTGGAGGAGCAGGTGAGGACGGTGTGGTCAGAGTCCAGAAACTCCACCATTTTTTTCACGTAGGGAGCGTCCAGAGACGGCTGATAGGAAGAGGCTTTAAAGTATTTTTCACTGTCCTGAAACTCAAAGGAATAGGTAGAGAGGCGGCGGTTTTTCTTTTTCAGCTCTCTGGCGCAGATGGCGGAAACCAGACTGGAATCCACGCCGCCGGAGAGGAAGGTGCAGACGGGAACCTCTGCCTGAAGCTGCCGTCTGACAGCGTCCTGGATGAGAAAGGACGTCTTTTCCACGGTGTCTTCGTAGCTGTCCTCATGGGGGCGGCTCTCCAGGTTCCAGTATGTGATTTCCCGCTGCCCGTCCGGGGAAATAGCCAGAAAACAGCCGGGGCGGACTTCGTACATATCACGGAACACCGCTTTGCCGGGTGTTCTGGCGGGGCCGATGGAAAACACCTCGTTTAAGCCGTCCCGGTCCAGGCAGGCGGCGACGCCCGGCCAGGTCAGAAGGGCTTTGATCTCAGAGGCAAAGAGAAAATCTTCCCCGGCTTTCGTGTAAAATAAGGGTTTGATGCCCAGACGGTCCCGGAAGAGGAAGAGGGATCGTTTTTCCAGGTCGCAGACGGCGGCGGCAAAGACGCCGTTGGCCTTCTTTATAAAATCCGGTCCTTCCTTTATATAGCCGGCCAGAAGCACCATGCCGTCGCTGAAAGGGCCGTCTCCCTTTAAAATGTGGGAGAGCTCCGGGAGAAGTTCTTCCTGGTTGTAGATTTCCCCGTCCATTACCAGGGCGAAAGAACGGCCGCAGTGCCGCATGAGCACCGGTTCATGGCCCAGGCTCACTCCGCGGATGTGCTCCGGGGACGGCCCCAGGCCGGAGATGGCCAGACGGGCCTGGGAGAGGCCGAAATGGGCGGACAGGTAGGTGCCGCTGTCGTCAGCTCCGCGTTTTTTCAGACTGCGGTTGAATCGTTTCAGCTGATTATGAAAATATTCTTCCCGTTCCATATAATTCTTCTTCGGATGGTAAAATCCAGCGATACCGGACATATGAAAACTCCTTTCCAGATTTAAAGCAGAATGCAGGCGCATGCAAACACGGCGGCAAAACCGATGAATACGGGGAGCAGATTTTTTCTGGCCAGGTCCAGAGGACTGACGCCGCAGATGGCGGCCACCGGAATCAGGCCCCAGGGAACGATGGTGCCGCCGCCCACAAATACGGCCGAGATCTGTCCCAGAGAAGCCAGAATGGGGACGGAAGCGCCGGTGGCGGAACCGAAGGTGGCTGCCAGGGAACCGGTGAGGGGAAGGCCGGAGAAACCGGAGCCGTCCAGCCCTGTGAGACCGCCCACCACCAGCTCCAGGAAGGCGGCGATATAGGGATTTAACGGGGCGTGCCTGGCCAGCCACAGCGCCCAGTCATTCATAATGCCGGAAGTTCCCACGTCCCCCATGATGGTCCGTATTCCTTCTCCGCCCAGGAAGAAAAAGGCGCCGATGACCATGACCGGGGCAAAGATGCGGATGGCAAAGAGAAAGCCGTCGGTGATGTATTCGGTGATTTTTTCCAGGGACTTTTTCTGAAAGCCCAGAACGGCCCCGACGCACATGAGGAGAACCGCTGTGCCGGATACGATGCTGGTGGCGTTCCCGCCGCTCAGATGGAAGAAGGCCATGAAGAGGATGTCGGCCAGGAAAACCAGGGGAGTCAGCACGGCCAGTATGACCGCGGCCCGGGAGTGCCGGGCGGGGGAGGGATTGGCGGGAGACAGCGCCGCGGTCCGGGAAAGCGTTCGTCCGCCCCCGGCGGACGCCGGAATAGCCGGTGCGCCGCCGGCAGGCGCCGCGCAGGCCAGGGATCTGCGGTTTAAAAGAAACGCGGTCAGAATGGTCACCGCTCCCATGACCCAGAACAGACAGCTTCCTTCTGACAGAATGGCGGAGGTGGGAATTCCGGCTGCACCTGCGGAAACGGCGGGAGCTCCCTGAATGACCGGATCATAGCTCAGGGCAAAGCCGTGGCCGAACAGGTTCATGGTCATGGCGGCGTACAGGGGATTTAAGCCGGCGCGGATGGCGAAGGGAAGCATAATGGCTCCCACAAGGGCCACAGACGGAGAGGGCCACAAAAACAGGGAGAAGAGGAACATGGAGAATCCCAGTACCCACCAGGTGACGGAAGGGGTCTTCATGATCTTCGCCATGGGAGTCATGAGAAGGTAATCACTGCCCAGATCTGTCAGGCATCTGGACAGGGCTGTGACCAGGGCGATGGTGGCGATGACCTCCATAAATTGAGTGGCGGCGTACAGAATGGCTTTAAACACCACCTGAACGCCGCCGGCGGCGCTGCCCAGACCCACGCAGCCTAAAAGGAAGAGAAAGGCAATACAGACAGCCGGGGTATCCTTTCTCAGAATCATGACCGTGAGAATGACGATCACGCCGACCAGATACAATATATGCAGAGGAGTGATGGCAATTGCCTCAGGCATGAAAATACCTCCTGTTTGATTTCAATATATCTTATATATATGTAGGAAAAAGCCGTTGCGGAACGGAAAGCAGACGGGTATAATAGACGGATGAGGATTGAGGTGACCTGAAATATGGAGAAGACGCCGGTGCTGGTGAGCGCCTGCCTTTTGGGGCTGGCCTGCCGTTATGACGGAAAAAGCAAACAATATAAAGAAATAGGCGGGCTGGAAGAAAGCTGCGCGCTGATACCCGTCTGCCCGGAACAAATGGGAGGGCTGGCTACCCCCAGGCTGCCTGCCGAGCGGAAAAACGGCAGAGTGGTGACGGAAAACGGCGGAGATGTGACGGCTCAGTATGAGAGGGGCGCCGCCCAGGCCCTGTATCTGGCCAAAAGGTTTGGCTGCCGTTACGCCGTGCTGAAGGAAAAGAGCCCTTCCTGCGGCTGCGGACGTATTTATGACGGAACGTTTTCCAGAAGCCTGACGGAGGGAAACGGGGTGACAGCGGAGCTTTTTCTGAAAGAGGGCATTGAGATATATGGGGAAAGCCGTACGGCAGAGCTGCTCAGGCAGCTGGAAGAACAGAAAGGAAAGAGAGGGTAATTGCCATGAAAGAGACAAAGGTGACGAGAGAGCAGGCAATAGATCTGCTGAAAAAATATAATCAGGAGCCGTTTCACATTCTTCACGGCCTGACGGTGGAGGCGGTGATGCGCTGGTATGCAAAGGAGATCGGACGGGAAGACGAAGCGGATTTCTGGGGACTGTGCGGACTGCTCCACGACATTGATTTTGAAAAATATCCGGAAGAGCACTGCAAAAAGGCGCCGGAGCTTCTGGCTGAGATCGATGCGGAGCCGGAGCTGGTTCACGCGGTGGTAAGCCACGGCTACGGTCCCTGTTCCGATGTGGAGCCGGAGGACGAGATGGAGAATTTCCTCTTTGCCAGCGATGAGCTCACCGGCCTGATCTGGGCTGCGGCGAAGATGCGCCCGTCCAAGAGCTGCACGGACATGGAGCTGTCCAGCCTGAAAAAGAAGTTTAAGGACAAACGTTTTGCCGCCGGTTGTTCCAGAGATACGATCCGCGCCGGAGCGGAGAGAATGGGTTGGAGTCTGGACGAGCTGCTGGAGAAAACGCTGGAGGCCATGAAGGCCTCGGAAACCGGCGTAAACGCGGAAGCTGCGGACTTGACAGGGGTGACAAAATAGAGTATGATTCCCCTGATATGTCAAAAATTTTGAGGAGAGAGCGCAGAAAATGAAGAAAGTCGTGAAATTTGGCGGCAGTTCCCTTGCCAGCGCAAAGCAGTTTAAAAAGGTGGCAGACATCATCCGCGCAGACAAAGGCCGCAGATACGTAGTGCCGTCTGCTCCCGGAAAGAGAAATGACAAGGACGAAAAGGTGACGGACCTGCTTTATCAGTGCTACGACGCCGCGTCCCAGGGGAAGAGCTATAAAAGGATTCTGGATAAGATCAGAGAGCGGTACGAGGAAATCATCGACGGTCTGCATCTGAATGTAAATCTGGATCATGAATTCCAGAG